>FR901584.1:0-37985 GCA_000438015.1 Coraliomargarita sp. CAG:312
TGCGCCGCTTTTAGGTCTTCCGGCGAAGCGCCTTGCTGAAACGGAGCCTGCGGAAAGCCGGCAGTTTGGGGAATTTGCGCCGGAGCCAAATTTCCTGGATTCGGCTGTATCTTCACGGGCGCGCTTTGCGCTATTGCGCAGGCGCACGCAAAAAATAGGCAAATATGGCAAATTATGCGATTCATCGTTTTGCGCGTTTTTCGAAAAATTTTCTTAGTACGGTGATGTATGGCTTGTCTGTAAACACTTCAAGCAGGTCGACATTTGAGCGCGCCAAGGCGCGTTTAAATTCTTTTAGCCGCTCGAAGTTTGTCTTTTCGTATGCCTTGCGCACAGCGGAGTTGTTTGTGTCCAGCTCCACTATTTCTCCGGTTTCTCCGTCTTCTAGGGTTATTACCCCCAGGCGCGGAAGGGAAAGTTCTCTGGCATCGACAAGCTCGAAGCACACCAAATCATGTCGGCGGTTTGTTATGTCTAGGGATTTGAAGACTTCGTCTGAGAATTTTTCCTTTGGATTGGGGAGTTTACCGTCAGGACCTTGGAGAAAGTCGCTTATTAAAACCACAATAGCTTTGCGTTTCAACATCCTGTTTACATTCTCCAGGGCTGCTGCGATGTTTGTACCGCGCTTTTTAGGCTCGAAAAAGAGAATGTCGCGTATGACGCGCAAAATGTGCTGGCGCCCCTTTCGGGGTGGAATTATGTGTTCGACTTCTTCGGTAAACAGGGCCAGACCAACTTTATCGTTGTTGCGCGCCGCCGAGAACGCCAAAGTGCTTGCAATTTCGGCGGCGAGCTCACGTTTTGAGAGGTTTGAACTTCCAAATTGTCCGCTTGCCGAAAGATCCACCACAAGCATCATCGTAAGTTCGCGTTCTTCCCGGTATTTTTTTACATGGGCTTTCCCTGTGCGCGCGGTGACATTCCAGTCTATGCTTCTGATCTCGTCGCCAGCCTGGTATTCACGGGCTTCTTCGAAATCCATGCCGCGCCCTTTGAATATGCTGTGGTAGGCGCCCGCTAGCGCGTCGCTAACCTGCCTATTGGTGCGGATTTCAATTTGCCGCACCTTTTTGAGCATGTCTGTTATTTTATCGCTCATGAAAGCTTCTTTTTAGTCTTATGGAACAGCGATCTTATTAAGAACTTTTGCCACTATGTCCTCGCTTGAAACTCCTTCTGCTTCGGCTTCGTAGGTCACTATTATGCGGTGGCGCAAAACATCAAGGGCTATGTCTTTTATGTCTTGGGGAACCACATATCCGCGCCCTTGCAAGAAGGCGTGTGCTTTTGACGCAAGGGTAAGGGCTATTGTAGCGCGGGGGCTTGCGCCAAACTGTATCATGTTTTCCAGACCTTCCAAACCGTATTTTTTAGGTTCCCTGGTAGCGAAAACTATATCGACAATATAGTCTTTAATTTTGTCGTCTATATATATTTCGTCCACTATTTCTCGCGCCTGCATTACTTTTTCGGGCGTGACGACAGTGTTTATTTCCTCGGAAACGCGGGTTTTTGCCATCATATCCAAAATAAGGCGCTCCTCTTTTTTTTCGGGATAGCCTATTTTCAGTTTAAGCATGAATCTGTCAACTTGGGCTTCCGGCAAAGTATATGTTCCTTCTTGGTCTATCGGATTTTGAGTTGCTAGGACTAGGAAAGGTTCCGGCAAGGGGTAGGTTTCGCCGCCTATTGTGACCTGTCGTTCCTGCATGGCTTCCAACAGAGCGCTTTGGACTTTTGCTGGTGCGCGGTTGATTTCGTCAGCCAAAATGATATTTGCGAAAATAGGCCCTTTTTGCGTGAGGAATTCGCCTTTTTGCTGGTTGTATATAAGCGTTCCGATAATGTCCGCAGGAAGGAGGTCGGGGGTGAATTGAATCCTGTTGAATTTTGCCTCCATAGCCGACGCCATCGTTTTTACGGCCAAAGTCTTTGCCAATCCAGGAACGCCCTCAAGGAGTACGTGCCCGTTGGCAAGAATGCCGGTGAGAAGTCTTTCGACCAAATATTTTTGGCCGACTATGACTTTGGATATTTCCTGTCTCAAGAGAATTGTCCATTCGGACGCCGCCCTTACTTTTTCATTAACTATGCTAAGATTTGTGCTCATAAATTAAATTTAATATCGTAAAATTGTATTCATATAAAATGCCTACTTGCATAAATTTTATTGAGCCTTTTTGACATACGCCAACCGCGTATGTTCCAAAAAACATATTAATTTGCGCTGTTTCTACCCGCGGGAACAGGGCGTGCGCGCAAGTATGGCGGGGATGTTTGGAATGCGCGCAATCAGCCGCCTTTTAGATTTTCGGTTTGGACAGAGTCGTCGGGGGCTATATTTTCGATTTTATCAGTGCCCGACTCTCGCCGAAATTCAAAGTTGATTCTAGGCCTTCTGTCCGGCTTTTCGTCTATTATAAATTCTATTTCGCCGTCTTCTAACGAATTTTGGGAATCGTTTTTCTGAAGCAATCCGGGTGGCGCAGCATTCTCCCCATCCGCGTTTGTTTTTATGCGTGGCGCATTCTGGCTTGCATCAGAACCGGCATAATCTTTATTGCCCGAGCTTTCTTGCTGCGGTTTGCCGGCCTTT
The DNA here is from genome assembly GCA_000438015.1 of Coraliomargarita sp. CAG:312. Taxonomy (GTDB): domain Bacteria; phylum Verrucomicrobiota; class Verrucomicrobiia; order Opitutales; family Intestinicryptomonadaceae; genus Merdousia. The sequence continues at coordinate 2,600 of FR901584.1, forward strand.
ATGGAAGCGTTCTCCAATTCCCTAAATCTTTCTTTTGCGCCTTCTTTTAGGGCTCTTTTAGATTCCTGGGCGGCAGCGGATTCGTCCCGTTCAACCACGTTCCCGGAAGGGTCTGTTTTTTGCCGCCTATTGAAATGTTTTTCAACTTCGTCTCCGCTTTGCTCTTTGCCAACATTGTCTCCCATTGAATCCGCCGAAAAGAAAAACACTCCAGACGGCCCTGATTTTTGCCTTAACACTATGCATGCGTTTTCAATTTTTCTAAGCGGGGTTCTAAAAGGGGGAGCCTCGCCATGGGCGGAAGTTATGCCCATGGCAAAACGCAGAAAATCTTTCAGCTCCGGAGATGAAAATTCATACCTGTCGCCATTTTCGTATTCGTCGTCCTCAAGGTCTATTTCGATTTTTCCCAAAGGAAACAGACCGGTTTCCTCTAGCTGATTGTCCATCGTATTGTGCTTGGGCGCAACTGCATCTATTTTACCGTCCCATGAAACTCTAAAATCGCGGGAATTTGGCTCGAAAGATTCTCTGTCTGTTATTCCGAATACTTCTATTACGATTTTGCTTTTGGATTCCTCCTCCAATTTTTCTGCCGCGTATTCTTTTACTTCGGAGGCTTTCTCATCAAGTGATTCGCCCAAGTCTTTGGATTCCTCCAACTTGATTTCGCGCTTGGATTGCTCTTTTGCAATATCCGGAGAATTAGAGGCGTTGGAATCAGGCAAAAGCGGAAGTGATTTTATAAATAGGGTTAAAGAGCAGTCTGTCAGCGAATCGCAGGCGGGTTGCACTCCAAGCTCTTCAGTCTTTAGCTCAAATGGAAGATAGGCTATGGCTTGTTCGCCTTTAACGTGGGCTGTCGCCAAAAAATCCGACTTGGAGAATTCCCCGGACGCCATTGTTTCGAATATAAAAGTGTCGCTTTTTTGCGCCACTACTTCGACTGCGCGCGCAAGGCCGGCAAAGAACATCAGCGCGCACGCACCCGCAAAAACGCTCTTTTTCATTCCCCCCGTAAACATGCTTTTGATAATGACAAAAAAAATGCGTTAGTCAAGCGCCGCGAGCCTAAATTTCAAAATGTTCCGAAAATAAAAAAAACGCCGCGTTTTTTTCGCGGCGCCTTTAAATGATTTTTTGTTTAAGCTATTTTTGGAAGAGTAGCCGGAATGTCGACCTCGTGCAGGCTGTTCCTTTTTATGCGTTCAAGCCTGTGGCGGCGGCGGACTTTGCGGGCAAGTTTTACTATCAATTCGTCTATGGATTTATACATGTCGTCGCTTTCGACGCTCACAACCATGTCGGGCCCGGATATTTCTATGTGTCCTTTTGCGGAAAATTCATTGTGGTGGTGCTTATTCGGCTTATACGCGAGTTCTATTCTCAAGCGTATTATTCGGTCGTCATGCACGAACAACTTTTGCATTTTATTTGTTACGCTATCTTTTAGGGCTTGTGTTAGTTCCAGGTTTTGTCCCGATATGATTATTTCGCTGTTGTTCATTTTTTCCTTTCGGTTTAGGGCGTCCGCCGCGGCCTATTTGTTTGCCTGGGCATCTGCCGGTTCATTTTTGTCAAATTTGTTTGAAAGAACTTTGAAAATTTGAAATCCTCGCCTGCGATTGAATATGCTAGATTATTTTTGCAATTTTTTCAAGGGTAAAAAGCCTCGCGGTGATGTTTCGCAAAAAATATCCGCTTCCAGGCGAAAATTGCTCGCGCGCGAGCTTTCTTCCTACGATGCGGTTGTTATAACGGGCGGTTCGTCCGGCATAGGACGCGGGTTTATAGAAGTTCTGGACGATATTTGCCATGTAAGACTATGCAATATTTCGCGCAATGTCCCGTCCGGATTGGAAAACCGCAGCGATTTCTTGCATATATCTTGCGACCTTGCAAATTCCGCCGCTTTGGATTCCGCTTTCAGGGAAGTTTGCTCTTTTATTTATTTAGACAAAAATAAAGAGAAATGTTCAAAAAATCCGAAGATTTTATTGATAAATAATTCTGGTTTTGGCGCGTACGGCGAATTTCCTTCTCCGGATATTGGCAGAAATTGCCAAATGATAGATTTAAACGTGCGCGCCTTGACGCGTCTTTGCGGATTGTTCCATCCGTTAATAGCTTCTGGCGGTGGGGCTATTATAAATATAGCAAGCACTGCGGCGTTTCAGGCGTGCCCGCAACTTTCTGTGTACGCCGCGACAAAATCCTATGTCTTAAGTTTTACTATGGCTATAGGCTATGAGCTAAACAGAAGCGGGTGCAAGTGCTTGTGCGTATGTCCTGGGCCGACTTCTAGTAATTTCTTTGCCGCTGCGGGGTTCAATTCGCCTCCGCTTCCCGGCGGACTCGGGCACAAGCCTTGCGATGTGGCTATCGGGGCATATACGGCTTTGGCGAAAGGAAAAAATTTAAAAGTCATAGGATTGCTTAATTCCGCGCAAACCGCTCTTGTGCGCTTGTTGCCGATGAACTTTGTCCTGTCTATGTCGGGTTTCGTTTTAAAGCGCATAAGAAAAACTTGAGAACGGTATTTTTCTTGAGCGCGAGGTTTGCCTTGCAATCGATTGATAAAAAGTTCTATAACTATGGCTTAATAATCAAGCGCCTATGTCGTTTTTTAAAAAAATAAAAAATCCCAACGCCGGGAAAGCTCAAATATTCCTTGCGCTCTTATATATTTCGGTGCTGGGAGGGCTTACGGCTTACGCTTTGTATGCCTATTGGTCTGGATTTCAGGCGTCCGGCATAGACGCGGCGTCGTTTTAAAATTATGAGCAAGTTTAAAAAAGTTGCCGTTGTGGGAGCCGGCGCGTGGGGAAGCGCGCTGTCTGTCATACTTTCAAAAAACGTTCCGGAAGTTTGCGTATGGGCGCGCGAAACAGAGGTGGTGGACAGCGTCGCCGGAAAGCGCGAAAACGCCGTCTTTTTGCCAGGCGTGAAAATTCCGGACAATGTGGTTTTTCTGTCCGATCCAAAGCCTGTTTTGGCTGGGGCGGAAATAGTGGTTTGGGTTGTTCCGATTCATTTTTTAAGCCGGACAGCTGAAGGTTTTTCCGGTTATATTTCTTCAGGGACCTTTATGGTCAACGCCGGCAAGGGCATCGAAATAGGCTCTTGGAGGAGACCGTCCGAGATTTTGAAAGCTGTGTCGCCGCAAGGAGCGGCTTTCGGTTCAATTATGGGTCCAAATATTGCCTGTGAAGTAGCTAAAGGCGGGTATGCGGAAGATGTGTTGGCTATGGATAGCCATCTTGCCGCCGTCGAGGTAGCGGAGGCGTTTTGCACTGACTCCTTTAAGGTTAGGCCGTCTGACGATGTTATAGGAGTGGAAATTGGTGCTGCTTTGAAAAATATAGTAGCGCTGGGAGCTGGTTTTTGCGACGGCATGAAATTGGGCGCAAACACAAAGGCTATTGTAATGGCGCGGGGATTTCAGGAAATATACCGCGCTGCGGCTTCTTTGGGCGCTTGGAGCGATTCATTTGTCAAGGAGTCTGCCATTTTGGGCGATGTTTTGACCACTTGCATAAGCCCGGATTCACGCAATCGGACAACTGGTCAATATTTGGGCGAGGGCAAATCCGTAGAAGAGGCAAAGGCAATGCTTAAAGGCAGGGTGTGCGCGGGGTTGGAAACTATTCAAATTTGCAGGATGTTTGAAAGTCTCCACCATGTCAGGCTGCCTATTATGACGGCTCTTTGCGATTTGGCGGAAGGAAAAATTGATAGGCATCAATGTTTGGCGCAGATGTTGGCTTAAAAGAGAGGCTAAACCTCTTAGAGCAAGCTATTTCTTACCTCGTAAGGCTTTGGTAGGGGCTATCTTACGTTATGGAGCGCAGAATAAAAGCGCAACCGGATGGCTTGCCATTTGGGGAACTTTCATCGCGCGAAAAAAATAAAAAAGTCTCTCGAAAACGAAAGACTTTTTATAACTTTTTGAAATATAAAAGATAAATTTTGGCGGTTATTCTTCGTCGAATTTCCTCTCAAAGAGGTTCGCTATTTCATCCAGCATGTTTTTGCCGTCTTCGCCTTCCGACGTAAATTTGATTTGGGAGCCTTTGCCTGCGGCGAGCATCATTAAACTCATAATAGATTTTCCGTTTACTTGCTCGCCGTCTTTTTCCGCCCAAACATCCGCATTGGAATACTTGTTTGAGATGCGTACAATCATCGCTGCAGGACGGGCATGTATGCCCATCTTGTTTTGAACGGTCAATGTGCGTGTTACCTCTTGTCCCGGCATGATGTTTTGGTCTTTAAAAATTAAAGCGTCGCATTTTGTTGATACTTGCGGTCAGGTCAAGTTTAATTTTTTCTTAAATCGATAATTCTTTTATTTTTGTTTAAACAGACCGGCAATTTTTCCATTGCTGCCGGGTTGGATATTTGCAGAGTTTTTTATTATATTGACATTACCAGCCTTATTTGGAGTAAAGCGTTGACACCTTGCTATGCGGCAGTTTTCATCAAAGCCATGAAAAGGTCTATATTGTATTTTATTTTGATTTTCATTTCTGAATTTTTACTCTCCGCCGCCGAAAAAGACTCATTTGCTGGATTTTACGAGGGCACAATAACAGGCTGCAAAAACTATCCCTTAAACGGTGCGCCGGAAGTTTTTGCGGAGGTATCGCGCGGAACGGACTCCTACAAGGTAAAATTGTTGTCGTCGATAATGGCGCGTTCGGAAGCTCATTTTGTCGTCGACAATTTAAAAGCCGAAAATGGCGCGATAAAACTGGATAAAGCTGGATCGTACAAGTTGACAGGCAGCATTACGCCGGATTTAATCGAGGCGGAAGGGTTTGAAGGGAAAAATCCCGTAAAACTCTCCCTTAAACGCAAGACCGTTGTTTCCCCGACCTTGGGATTGCAGCCTCCGGAAGGTGCCATAGTGCTTTTTAACGGAAAGGATTTTTCGAAATGGCGCGCAAGCGACGGCTCGGATTTGCCTTGGGAAATAAAAGACGGCGCAATGCTGGCGAAACCGGTTGTGAAAGACGGCAAAAAAATATATTCCGACGCTATTACAAAAAGCGCTTTTGGCCCTGTTAAAATCCATATAGAATTTAAGATTCCTGCGGAATACCACATTGGCGGGTATCGGGGAAATTCCGGAGTATATTTTGGCCCATACGAAATACAGGTGCTGGATTCTTTCGGCTCAGAAGGCAATTGGATGGAATGCGGTTCCATATACAGGATACATCCTCCGAAAGTAAACGCATGCCTTGAGCCGGAAGCTTGGCAAACGTACGATATAGAGTTTACTCCCGCAAAATGGATGGGCGAAAGAATGGTTGATTATCCGCGCATGACTGTCTATCAAAACGGAGTGCGCATACACGATAATGAACCCGTTTACTACGATACTAGATTGACGCCAAAACGCGGTGAAAATTACAGGCATCCAAAGGGAAATATGCCGATTAGCCTCCAATATCACGGCAATCCCGTGGAATATCGCAATATTTGGCTTATAAACAAGTAGATGCAAGTTTTATTATGAAAAGGAAATTGTTGTTTTTTTTTATGTTTATATGTTCCGCATGCGCTTATTCGCAACCGGTTATTATAGCCCATCGCGGCGACAATAAGTTTGCCCCGGAAAATTCTATTGAAGCCGCCTGCATAGCATGGAAAAATGGATTAAAATTTGTAGAATGCGACATTTATGAAACTCCTGCCGGTATGGTTTGCATACACGGCAAATGGGAGCTTAAATCTTTGGCCGGATGCGAAAAAGAAATCGCCCAATTGACGGAGGAAGACTTGAAAACATTAAATTTGGCCAACAACAAAAAATGGGGAGGCAAGTTTCAGACAGTAAGGATTCCCACTTTGGACCAAATTATGGCAACCGTTCCTGCAGACGGGACTTTGGTATTGGAGATGAAATCGTACTCTCAGGCATATGCAAGAAAAGTAGACGATGCCCGCAAGGCGGCTGGGCTTAAGAAAGAACAAATTCTGTTGATATCCTTTGACGCCAATGCAATAAAAGACTTCAACTCTAAATATAAAGGATACAAAAGCCTTTGGCTTTACAGCGTAAGATTTGAAAACGGCAAATATATTCCAACTTCGGACGAAGCCGTAAAAAAGTGCAGGGAAATTGGCGCCATGGGGGTCAACATAGGCAACAGCGGTCTTATAGGCGCCGATTACGTGTACGAGGTCAAAAAATCCGGAATGAAATTCTATGTATGGACGGTTAATTCCAGGGAAGAATTTATGCGGTTAATGAATTTTGGCGTAGACGGAATTACCACCGATTTTGGTTCGGATTTCACAAAAACTTTTGCCGGATTGAAAAGAATTAAGATGTAATAAATTAGGAAAGAGGCTTAATAGGGCAGGAATATTTTTTTATTAATGCTTTTCATAATGCTATGCCTCTTTTAGCTGAAAGGGCGATCATTTGAATCGGTTAACTTGCTCTGGCTTAATTTTTACGCCTGCAAAATGGCGTCTTTTGTCATTACCTGCTTGACGCTCTATTGCTTATGCTTTAAACTTAATTCTATTACTCTAGGCACTTATTGCCAATAACCATTAAAACGACAATAATAACACGATATGAATAAAGAAAATCCAACTCCGTTTGTAAAGTTTGCAAGCGGCGAAAACATTCCGCTTGAACTCCACAAAGTCAGGGTTGTTCAGAAACTGCACTTGGTTCCGATTGAACGCCGCCTACAGGCTATAAAAGACGCCGGATTCAACACTTTTCAACTTTCTACCAGAGATGTCTTTCTAGATATGCTTACCGATTCAGGAACCAACGCCATGAGCGACGAACAAGTGGCTGCAATGAACCGCGCTGACGATGCTTACGCCGGTTCTCAAAGTTTCGACAGGTTCAGGGAGGCGGTCAATGAAGTTTTCGGAAAGAAATATGTTTTGCCCGCGCACCAGGGAAGGGCTTGCGAAAATATTTTAGCAAAGGCGTTTATCGGAGAGAATTCAATTATTCCGATGAACTATCACTTTACAACCACGCTAGCGCACATAATGCTGAACGGCGGTAAGGTTATGGAAATACTTCACGACGACGCCGTTCAAATAAAAAGCCAGAATCCTTTTAAAGGCAACATAGACATTTCAAAACTTGAAAAGATAATAGCTGAAAACGGCGCAGACAAGATTCCGTTCATACGAATGGAGGCGTCCACTAACCTTATAGGCGGCCAGCCGTTCTCAATCGAAAATATGCGCGAGGTTAGAAAGGTCGCAGATAAAAACGGTTTGATTCTTGTTCTCGACGCTAGCTTGATAGGCGAAAACGCGTATTTTATAAAAAAGCGCGAGCCGGAATTTAAGAATGCGTCCATTGCAAAAATATTGAGGACAATGTGCGACCTTTCGGATATCGTGTATTTTTCAGCCCGCAAGGTATCGTCGTCAAGGGGCGGAGGAATTGCCACAAATAGCGAGGCGCTCTTGAAAAAGATGAAACATCTTATTCCCGTGTACGAGGGGTTCTTTACTTACGGGGGTATTTCTGTGCGCGAAATCGAGGCGATGGCAGTTGGGCTGAGAGAAACTTTAGACGATACCGTTATATCCCAGAGTCCGTCTTTTATCGAATATTTGGTGAACGCGTTGGAATCGCACGGCATTCCCGTGGTGACTCCTCCCGGAGGGCTTGGATGCCATGTCGATGCAATGGGGTTTTTGCCGCATGTTCCGCAGGCGCAATATCCGGCGGGAGCTCTTGCCGCGGCGTTTTATTTAATATCCGGGGTTCGCGGAATGGAGCGCGGAACTATTTCCAGTATAAGGGATGAAAACGGAAACGATATTCTTGCCGATGTGGAGCTGCTTAGGTTGGCTATGCCGCGCAGGGTATTTACGCTTTCACAGGTAAAGTATGTGGAGGACAGATTAAACTGGCTTTACAAGAATAGGGATTTAGTAGGCGGGCTAAAGTTTGTAGAGGAGCCTCCGATTTTAAGGTTCTTCGACGGAAGGCTTGGGCCTGTTTCCGACTGGCCTGAAAAACTAATGGCAAAGTTTAGGGAGGATTTCGGAGATTCTCTCTGATAAACGTTTTTTTCGGTGGGGCGTTCGAATGCGGACGCCCCGTTTCTTAGCGATGACGTATGTATAGCGCAGCTGTACGTGTTGATTCTCTTTAACAATATGTAGAATGTCTTTTATTGGCGGCTTTTCATTCCTAGATTTTAAAATTCAAAGCGCTTGGGATTATTGGCATTATAAGCCGAAACATTTATGCTTGCCGCCAACATAATAAAAACCGCATTGCGGGAAAGGTGAAAAAATGAAGCATCTTTATGGCAGAGCCGTTTTATCTTTTGGGGAAATTGTTTGGGATATTTTCTCGGAAGAGAAAAAATTGGGAGGAGCTCCTTTAAATTTCGCATACTACATAAGCAAGCTTGGGGGAGATTCGCGTATTATAAGCGCAGTAGGCGACGACGGATTGGGCGCGGAAGCCTTAAAGGTTATAAATAGTTGCGGGATACAATCCGGATCGGTAAAAATCTCCCGCGATCTTCCAACGGGAAGAGTAATAGTCTCTGAGAATGAGGCCGGGTTGCCTTGCTATAATATATGCTCCCCGGCGGCATGGGACAATATACAATTATCTGCCGACGATATGGATTTGGCGGAAAAATCTGGCGTTTTTGTCTTCGGTTCGTTGGCGCAGCGGACAGATAGCAACAGGTCGTCTTTGCGGAAGATAATTTCCAAGCTTCCGCCCGACGCAATAACCGTTTTTGACGCGAATATTCGCCAAAACTTTTATTCGCGAGAGATTATAGACGAGTCTATGAAAATTGCCGATATTGTAAAAATGAATGAAGATGAATTTCCGCTGATAGCCGGACTATACGGTTTATCGCCGGCGGATTCGCACGAGGAAACGGCAAGAAAGCTAATGGGTATGCTAAAAATAAAGTATTTGCTTTTGACTCTGGGGAAAAACGGTTCGATTGTTTATGAAGATTCAGGGAGATTTGTAAGGCGGGAGGGGCATCCCATAAAAATAGTTGACACAGTAGGTGCGGGAGATTCCTTTACGGCGGCGTTTGTATGGAACATATGCTGCGGAAAGACTTTTGAGTATGCGTCGGAGGCGGCTGCAAACCTTTCTGAGCGAGTTTGCGGGCATAAAGGTGCATTTTGCCTTTAGGGGGGAATTAAACCGTATTTCAGACAAATACTCTGCAAAGAACGGTTTCAAGGTTTTTGCTGAAAATTGTTTCTTCTTCGGCGAGCAATCCCCAAAAAATGCTAAAAAAAAGCTTTCCTTTTTGTTAGATGTAAACAAGATATGATGCGATTTCTTTTTGTTGTAAGAAATCTCAACACTCAACATCTAGCTATTATGGATAAGAAAACAATCGCATTGTGCGCTATGTTGTGCGCGCATTGGGCGTTTGGCGCGGGATTTCAGGTTCTGGAACAGGGCGCCGCAAACTTGGGGACGGCGCTTGCCGGAGCCACTGCAAACGCGGCGGGAGATGCGTCGGCTGCGTTTTGGAATCCTTCCGCTTCGGCTTTTCAAGATATGAGGCCGGGCGAAACAAAAATCGATTCAGCAATAACGTTTGTAATTCCGTCGTTTGAATTCAGAAATACTGATTCATCACCGAGTTTGGGCACCAACGAAGGCGGCAATGCCGGAGAAGTTGCATATGTCCCGAATTTCTACATGATTCACAAGTTTACTGAAGAATTGTATGTCACCATGTCGGGAACTTCGACTTACGGGCTTGAGACGGACTACGCAAATGGTTGGATTGGCCGATATCACGCTTTAAATTCCGATTTGATGACTTTGGACTTTAATCCAAGCATTGTGTACAAACCCGTTGATTGGCTTTCTTTTAGCGCGGGCGGGTCGCTGCAATGGATGCATGCGCAACTTACACAGGCAGCTCCCATTTATGTCGGTGGAACTTATATAACCGACGCTTTAGTTAACCTTTCGGGAAGCAGTTTGAGCGGCGGCGCAAACGTAGGCATGACAATAGAATATGCCGAAAACGGAAGAATAGGTTTCGGCTGGCGCAGTGAAGTTGCGCATTCCTTAAGCGGAAACCAAAAAGTTAACGGTTCAATCACAAATCCGATAGATTGCGATATTACACTCCCGCAAACATTCAATGTCGGATTCTACCAGCGCCTTTGGGGACCGCTGCATAGATTTGCAGTCATGGCCGATTATGCGTGGACTGGTTGGAGCAGCTTTAGTGTTCTAGACATTAAAAACGGCGATACAGGTGCGTCGGTTGGCAATCCCGTAAATGAAAATTGGAAAAACACTTCCCGCGTTGCGCTCGGCTTTAATTACAATCCTGCCTTTTCTAAAAATTTTGTATTTCGTTGGGGGGCTGCATGGGACGAGTCTCCGATTCGTTCGGCGGAATTTCGTTCGGCGCGCATTCCTTGTACTGACCGTCTCTGGCTTTCATGCGGTTTGGGATATCGCACGGCTGATATAAATATAGATGTAGGATATACTTATATATATTTCTTGGATGATCCGGAAATACATACTGCAGGAGGCCCTACAAACTCGCTGAACGGGTATTATGTCGGACACGCGCATGTCGTTTCCATTCAAGCAGGAATTTATTTTTAATATAAGGCAAAACTTTTATAAATAAAAAAATCGCCGCAATTTATCTGCGGCGATTTTTTGTTGTAAAACCTGTATTAATGTTGTATTTTTTTGGAAAATTCTATCTATTTTTGGGTTCGTATATGGCAAAGATATTTTGGGGATTGTTTATTGTAATGTTGTCGCTTAATGCTGCGGCCGGCAAGGAATACTTTAGAATAGGCAAACCTGATGCAATGTCGAGCGAGTTTAGAACTTTTTCTAATCTTGCCGATTCGCGCTACTATTACCAACGTTCGCATTTGAAAGGGGACGCGTCGGAAAAAGGAAGGGCGTTTAGGGATATAGACAATCTAAAAGATTTTTATTCAAAACCCATTGTTTTTGAAATAGGAAAGTCATCGGAAAAAGAATTTCCTTTTATACATATAATAAGAGGCTGGGATGTCAAAAAAACAGCAATTTCTGTTAAATTTAAGACTCCTAAAGAACTTTCGAAAGACGTTTTTTTTAGAATCGGAATTTCCGACATGTCTGCGACAGCGCCAATAGGGATAAAGTTGGTTCTCAATTCAAAGGAGATTGGCGAACTGAAAAATGTCAATTTAAACGTTGGTTTTGGCGGAACTTTGGCTTATCGGCCGCAAGGCAAAGGGGTTCCGCATTCCTTGACATTTAAAATTCCCACCGAACTGCTTAAGCGCGATGGAGAAAATACTTTGGAAGTGGTTGCGGATTGCAAAAAAAGTCCGTCTTGGTTCACTTACGACTATCTGGAACTTTCGGATTCTCCTAAAGCCCCTTATATAGAAGATTCGCGCGAAGCCATATTGGACGGTGCGATAAAGGCGATGGGAACGGAACTTGTCGTTTTTTCCACTCGCGGAGAGGGAAGGGACTACCACTGGTATTCAAATATCGGAAGGACATGCTGGGTAAAGACGGGAATTCCCCAAATAGACGCGCGCTTTGACTGCGAAATGTTTAGCCGACTCGGTGGGAAATTGGCTGTTTACAACCTTAGAACCGGCGAAATTAAATATTTGATAGACGATCCCGACGGCTGTGTGCGCGACCATACTATGAGTTTTGACGGCAAGAAAATTTTATTTTCCTACCGCAAGGGCAAAAGCGATACTTTCCATCTATATGAAATAGACTCTGACGGAGGCAATCTTGTTAAGCTTCCGATTGCCCGCGACGGAGTCGACGACATAGAACCGGCATATTTGCCAAACGGAGATATAATTTTTGCTTCGACCCGCCTTGGTAAAACAGTGCAATGTTTTTTTATGCCTGTGACGGACATACATAGATGGTACAGGCAGGAAAATAAAATCGCCGTCCTATCTCAAAATCCTGACGTTGACAGCACTCCAAATATTCTTCCCGACGGCAGAATAATATATATGCGCTGGGATTACAACCAGCGCAACCAACTTGCGTTCCACCATCTTTGGGTTATGAATCCCGACGGAAGCGGCGACACCGTTTATTTCGGCAATAACAAGCCGGGCCATTTATTTATTTCCCCCGCGCCTATTCCCGACGAAAACGGTGTGGTTTTCACTCTAAACTGGGGGCATAGCGGGCGGGACCACATGGGGGAAATAGCCAAGCTTGTGCAGCCTTTTGATCCCAGCAACCCATACGCATTGGAATTTATAAGCGGCGATATCGGAATGTCGCTAAACCGTCCCCAGCCATTGGGGAACGGTTATGTGATGGCTTCCGACAAGCGCAATATTATTATATTTAACAAAGACGGGCAGTATAAAATAGTAGGGCGTTTGCCGGATGAAATATTCAAAACGGATAAGACCGTAAGAATGAGTGTTGTCGGATGGAAAAACGGGCACGACAAGATTCCGCGTGCTTGCAGAGTCATAATGCAAGGCGCAATGCCTTTGAAACCGCATGTTCCGTCGGTTGTCCGCCCAGATTTTTCTGATATAGAAAAGAAAACTGCGACCGTTTTTTTGCAGGATGTATATCACGGAAGAAATATGGAGGGCGTAGAAAGGGGAACGATAGAAAAACTTTTAGTTTTGCAGGTTCTTCCAACTCCCGTCCATTATAATGGAGGCTCAAATCCTTTGAATCGGCTGGGAGGTTTTGCTTTGGAGCGCATTCTCGGAACTGTTCCTGTGGAGCCGGACGGGTCGGCATTTTTCGAGGTTCCGTCGCAAAGGGCGCTTGCCTTTGTGGCTTTGGACAAGAACTCTAACGCCGTAAAGCGCATGCAGAGTTTTGTAAGCTTTGCACCGGGGTCAAACACAAGTTGCATAGGCTGCCACGAGTTTAGAACAGAAGCTCCGCTTCCCAAAAAAAACAATCCTATGGCTTACGCAAAGCTCTCAAAAATAAAGCCTTTAGACATTGAATCTCCAATCGATTACCGCACGCAAATACAGCCTTTGTTGGATAAATACTGTATAAAATGCCACGATTATAAAACGCATTCGGCTGGAATTTTGTTGGACGGAGGCTTGGGGGCTAATTTTATACATTCTTACATAGCTTTAGACGAGCGCGGGCAAATGTGTACTGGAAGAAACGAATTTGGAGACATGCCGCCATATGCATTCGGATCGGGATCGAGTCTGATATTGGAGAAATTTAAAAAATCCCATTGCGGCGCAGAGCCTTCGGAAAAAGAGATTGAAACTCTCAAGCGGTGGCTTGATACCGGGGCAATGCAAGTTGGCTTCTATGCCGCTTTGAACACGGGATTTTTGCATACCTATCTGCAAGGCGGAGCCATAAGGCTTGAGGACGAAAATCCGGAAAATAAAGCCGCTTTAGATGCTGTTGAAAACACATGCGGAAAGTGCCATGCAAACGGCTCGGCTATCCCGCGCAGGCCCTTTGAGCCTAAACAAAACTACGGAGAGACGATTTTCGATTACAGGACAGCTTTCGAAAACCCCGCAGTAGAAAAAATTAAATATTCGGACAGCAGCGGAAAATTAAAAGAATCTAAAATAATTTCGGATCTGCTATACAATTTTAGCGAGCCTGAAAAGTCTTTAATTCTGACTATTCCACTAGCAAAATCCGCAGGCGGCACTGCGGAAGGAGCGGATAAAAAATCGCATCCTATAATATTTAAGGACAAATCTGATAAAAATTACGCGGCGATTCTTTCGGCGATAACTGCGGCTTCCGAGGTTCTAAAAGAAAAGTCTCCGTTTTGCGATTCCCTTAACTTTAGGCCTACGCCGGGGTATATAAAGAAATTGAAAGATTTGAAAATTCTGCCTTCGGATTTTCCTCTAAACGGAAAAATAGGCGCGCGTGAGGCTGACTCTATGTATTTCGAATGGCTGGACAAAAACAGTGTGGTTGAAGCCAATTAAACTCGGTTTAACCGGACGCGCGGCAAAGCAAATGTTTTGTTTGACTTGCGCACGGCAAAGTTTGCCCATCCAATAGGCGCGCTAGTTTCTGCAAGTATTTTTACTTGGCCTAAATTAAGTTCAACGCGGAATTTAGGCGCATAAATGCAGATATGGCATTTTTATAATGTTTTACTAAAAAGCCAGCAGCAGTATCATGGGGTGATGCATCTTTTGTCGGGGGGGGGTTACAGGGAATTTTTCTACCCTTTGTCTGCAATGGCAACGGTTCTGCCATTTATGTTGGCGAGTTTCACTGAAATTCCGTAAACTTCCTCAAGGCACTCTTTGGTGAGGGTTTCTATACCTCCGCATGAGTGAAGCCGCCCATTTTTTAGCGTCAAAAATTTATCGCAATACCGAACCGCCAAATTAATGTCGTGGATTGCCATTAGCACGGAAATTCCTTTCTCTTTTGCTATTTCAGACACCATTGAAAGAGTGTCGTGCTGGTTTCTTAAATCGAGATTGCTTGTCGGTTCGTCCAGCAGTAAAATTTTCGGCTGCTGGCAAATCGCCCTTGCAATCATTATTTTCTGAAATTCTCCGCCGCTCAGGTCGCATACATTTCTGCCGCGCATTTGGCTTAATCCCATTCTCTCAATGATTTGTTCGGCTATTTCCTTGTCTTGCAGGGAAGGCCCGAAGCGCATATGGGGCTTCCTGCCCAGAAGAACGCTTTCATATACTCCTATTCTGGGTGCGTTTTCCTTTTGGGGAACGAAAGCCGCACAACGTGATATTTCAAGCGGCGTCATTTTTGATATGTCTGAATTATCGATGTAAACCGTTCCCGTCTTGCATGGGAGAATTCCTAAAAGGCATTTTAGCAAAGTGCTTTTTCCCGCTCCGTTGTTTCCCAATATAGCCGCAATTTCTCCGTCATTTAAGGAGAAGTTTATTTCGCTTAAAACAACCCTTCCGCACTTGTATTTAAATCCGATATTTTCCGCCCTTATCATCTTGCTCTTCCTCCGTAAACCAGCAGATATAAAAATATCGGAGCTCCTAGAATTGAAGTCAATGCGCCAATCGGCAATACAATGGGGGCTGCCAAGGTGCGCGCCGCGATATCCCCCAAGAGCAGTAGAACCGCTCCCATAATTGCGGATGCCGGAAGAAGGTATGCATATGCGTTTCCAACGAGCCTTCTTGCAATGTGCGGGGCTATAAGCCCTACAAAATTTATTATCCCAACAAAGGATACTGTAACCGCTGCGACAAGCGTGCATAGCAAGAGCATAAATGTTCTGAACCTTGCTGCTTTAACCCCCAAACTTAAAGCTGTGTCGTCGCCGTACTCCAGCGCGTTTAAGTTCCATCTTTGTAGAAGGCATACCGCTAAAGCCGCCATAGAAAGCATCGAAATGGCGAATGCTCCTATTTTTGACGCCCTGCCTAGATCTCCGAAAGTCCAAAAGACCACCGATGCCACGTCAATTTCATCCCCGAAATACTGTATTAGCGCAGTTGCTCCTGCAAACATTGCGCTTAGTGCCACCCCGCATAAAATCATGCTTTCCGGACTAGACCGCCGCGCTTTAGAAAGAAATAAAATCGACACCGCGGAAATTGAGCTTCCTATAAAAGCGCAAACAGCCACCGTCAGCGGATTGGAAAATCCGGACAAAATGGATGACCCTGCAAAAGAACCCGCCCCAAGAACTATTATTGCAAAAGCCGCCCCAAAAGCGGCTCCTTGGGATATTCCAAGAGTCGATGCCGAAGCCAGCGGATTTCTCAGCACGCACTGAAGGACGCATCCTGTGACGGCAAGCCCCATTCCTCCGAAAAGCGCGGTTGCCACTCTTGGAAGGCGTATCTCCCTCGTTATAAGCACGCTGCGTGCGTCGCCAAACCCGAGCGCGGCTTTTAAAGTTTCAACAATTCCCATATCTGCGCCCCCAACACTTATAGACGCGGCAAAGCATATGCAAAGGGCGCAAAACATTGCCGCTATGGCAGCGGTTCTTTTTTCCGGCAATTTTTTGGAAAGTTTCAATTTCATTTAAGAAATTTTTTTAAGTTTATTTTTTTAAATTCGCATCCCGATTTTTTCAAATGCGAATAGAGTGGGATTCCCAGGAATTCCTTCGTGATTTCGTCGGTCTTTTTTTCTATGTCGATGTCGGAAAATTTTTCTGGGTACAGCACCTTTCCCACGTAATAAGCGTTTGCGATAGCCATCTCCGTATTTGTGGCAGAAAACCTAAATGCCACATTAGAATATACTCTGTCTTCGCGCACAGCCGAAAGAGTTTCCAAGATTTCGGGACGCTTTTCCAGGAGGCCCTCAATTAAGGCGATATTGTTTATTTCAAGGAATATATACTGCGGATCCCATTTAATAATTTGTTCGATGTCAACGTCGAACGCTCCTTGAATCCCGATTGAATCCGCCAGATTATTTGCGCCTACCGCTTCAAATGGAGGATATTGGCTCTGAGTTCCCTCCAATCCGTGGGCGCCCCTAAATGATACGCCTCCTATGTATGCATTGGGGCGAGCGTAAGAATCTCCGAAGCTGGTTCGGCTTTTCAAATCAGCTTCCAGGCTTTTTATATACTCCCAAAGTCGGAGGCATCTGTCTTGCGTACCCAGGACTTCTCCGACTATTCTTAAGGCGGAACGGGCATCGTCGTCAAAAGCGCTTTCTGGAATTGGAATGGTTACGGCGGGAATGCCTGTCTTTAGCTGCATAGCGTTTGCGGATTCCGGAGAATTTGTTGTTATTATAACATCGGGCGATAAAACTACTATAGCCTCTTCGTTTGGAGTTCCGTTTCTGCCTATTATTGGAAGTTTTGAAAATATGCTTCTATATGCGTAGCTAAAACATTTGGCTGGGTTGTCTAATCCTTCCCCAAATTCAACTCCCGCTATTTTCTTTACGCCGTCTGCATAAACCGCATACCTCAATGCGCCCGGCCCTATGCACACGACGCGTCTGACATCTACGGGAATTTCTACATGCCTTCCGTCAGAATCGACGATAACTCTTTTAGGAGGATTATTTACCGCATTTGATGGTTTTCCGCAACCGAGCAGTCCGAGAACTAAAAACACAGCAAGCGCGGGCAAGGTATGCGCAATGATCTTTGCGTAGGGGTTCATTTAAACTCCTTCTGAAATAGATTTTTCATAACATTGCCGGCAGAACGCCAAACCTTCTTTTATTACGGCTTTTGATTCTGAAACGCGTTCCTTGCATATTTCGCAAACAGCGTTTTTCGAAATCGAGGCTTTTTTCGGCATTTGAAAATTTGGCGCCGAAAAAGTGAATAGTTCTCCGGGAGATTTAGACAAAATAAAATCGGCTCTGGAGCTTCTTGGGATTTCTTCTACATCGGCGCAAAAATATATCCGAACCGATTTTCCGCTTTCTCTGTCAAAGAAATTAAACGCCTGCTTGCCGCAGTTTTTTATTGTTAGAGTTCCGCTTCCGATGGTACACCCCAAAATGCTTTGTATGGCGTCGACGCTACAAGAATCGTTTTCGGCAAGGCACACGATTTTTTCAGTAAGAGTGCTGTTTGGATTTGAGATTGATATGTTTATACCCCACATCTCCGCGAGAGCCTGGCATACTTTTATTCCTATTGCCAGGCCGCCGCAGCGGTGTCCGTGAAATTTTTCAGCTTTTTCGATTATATTTTTTTCGCTGCACTTCATATTTAGATTTTTATAGAATGTTTCCCATTTCTGCTCCATACCATGGCGCACAATATTGTCTCTAGGCGGCTTTCCGTTTTCCCGTCTTTTGCTATGCTTTTTAGGCATGCGCGTATTTTGGATTTTTCTTTTTGGGAAAGCGGCTTTTCGATGGAAAGCCTGCCAATATAAAATCGGGCGCCGCAATCTAGATTAAACGAATCGGTTCTAACTGAGGTTCTGAATTCCAAATTTGGAGGTATTCCCAAGTCTGACAAAGTTTTGAATGCGTAACTAAAATTATCTTGAAGATTAGGTGTTGCGCGGTTTAAAACATCGACGCGCAGTAGGTCCAAAATAGAGTCTTTTCTTGAGAAAGGCTGGACCCAGACAAGCCAGTCGTTTGTCAGTTCAAGCATTTTATCGAAACCTTCGCCTTTGGCTGCTGCCGCAGACATGTGTGAAAAAGACACGTCGAAGGCGCGCGGCCCGCCAAGTTGCTCTGGCGAAATTTCTCTCCAGTCTGCGGCTATAAAACTTGCGTTTTTGCATCCGGCCCGCTCGGCGTTTTTTTGGGCGTAAAAGATCATTTTATCGGAAAAGTCACATCCTACTATTTCGCGGCACATAGGGGCGAGCGCGCTTAAATAGTTTCCGGCGCCGCAGCCTATCTCCAATATTCTGGAAGAATTTGAAACTACTCCGAATTTTGATACAAGTTTTAAAACCCAGTCATTTCCCCAGCGCAATTGGGGGCGCTTAGAAAAGCGTTCGGCTTGGGAATTCCAGAATTTTACCCCACAGGCATTTCCATGGAGGTTGATATTGATATTCTCGATGGTGCGGAATTTTGGGCTGTCTAGTGGAATTTTTCGCATTTTGCGGTATGTTTTCACATTTAAGAAATGCGGTCAAAGTTTTTTGTCTTCAAAACTTTGGAAATTCAATACAATAAAGTTTCAACTGGAAAATCCAGTATAAATAAAACTTGTAAAAAGCCAGCAGGATTGCGTTGTAAAAGACATGCGCGATATTTTGATGGCGCGGCAACGGGCGGCAACGGCTTTAAAGGAACTGGATTTTTATATTCGTATTTATCCTCCATTTATGCCGTAGTGCGCAATGGACTATGCCAAATGCTTCCGGCGAACATTGGGGCGGTAATCTGAAGATTCGTTGTGTTCTACTTTTAACGGTATCGTCATTTTTACAAATTGTTTCGGAAGTTCCGCCGGGGCGTTCCCCAAAACCCTTTTCATTATTATGCGCGCAGCTTCGCTTCCCATGAGGTCTGCATCCTGCTTTACTGTTGTTATTTTTATTCGGGAATTCACTGAATTTATTATTCCTCCAAACCCGGTTAATGCGGCATCTTGGGGAACTGATATATTGAGATCGTTTAACGCGGAGAGGGTTTCGTCTATAAATGTATCTGCTGCGCAGCAGAAAGCGTCTGGACGGTTTTTTGCGTTGCGGCAAAAGTTCTTTAGGGAAGTTTCAATGTCTCCTTTTTGCGGGCAAAAAAGCATCGCTTGGGGAGAAAGCTTTCTTCTTTTTAGCGACTCTATAAATCCACGGGTTCTTCCGCGAGATTTCCATTCTGATTTATCCCCGCAAATATAAACAAACTTTCTGCATCCTTTTTTGTAAAGGTCGTCCACTATTTCTTCTATCGCGTTTTCGCTTTCCCAGGATATTGTGTCGGTTTTTATCCCTTTTATTGTCCTGTCAACCAGCATTAGGGGAACTCCGCTATTTAAGACAAGTTCTGCTGTTTTTTTAGATAGTTCTGAACGAAGCGAAGGCATCATTATTATTCCCGCGACCCTGTATTCTAGAAGCGTCCTGACTTTTTTTGCCTCTATTTCAGGGTTGTCGTGGGAACAACATAGGAACGTGTTGAATCCGTACGGAGAAAGGGCGTCCTCTATGGCGTTTACTATTATGGGAAAAAATGCGTGGACTATATTTGGAATCACTACGCCTATGGTGTTGAAACGGTTCATTACAAGCGACCGCCCAAGCATATTTGGCACATACCCGCATTTCTTTGCAATTTTTGTGATTTTTTCCTTGGTCTTATTAGAGCAGCATTCTTTTCCTGCCAAAACCCGCGAAACGGTCATGACCGACATTCCAGCCATATCGGCTATTTCTTTCATCGTGACTTTATAGGCATTGGCGGATTTCATAGAAAGCTTGCGAATGTGTGATTGTCGGAAAATAAATTAAATTGCGCTGCAACTATCTAAGCTGCCTGATGTTGCGCTCATATTGGCGCATGCAAATTTTATTAACATATGGCAATATTTATATAATCATACAATTTTTTCAAGAAATTCCATAGCTTGTTCTACTGATTTGTCCATATCCAAATACTTATAATTGCCAAGGCGTCCCAAAAAGAAAAGATTTTTGGAGGTTTCAGATGCCAGTCGCGCATATTTATTGTACAAAGAAAGTGTATCCGGGGATATTTCGGGATATAGCCTTTCGTTCTTTCCCATCTCAAATTTCTCAGGATATTCGCGGCAAATCACTGTTCTGGGCGATTTCTCGTCTAGATAGTATTTAAACTCGTGGATACGCGTAAAATCGTAATTGCACGGATAATTGACTACGCTGTTTTTTTGGTAGTATTCTACGTCCAAAGATTGTGTGTCAAATCGCAGGCTTCGGTAGGGGAGGGGCCCGTACTTATATCCGAAAAATTCGTCTATCGGCCCAGTGCAAAGCACCCTTTTAAAATTTTCGCAGCTGCTGGGAGAAACAACCGCAAGTGCGTCGGTGTTAATGAGCAGTTTTATATTCGGAGAATCCAGCATGTTTTCTATTAGGCGCGCATATCCAGATATTGGAATTCCCTGGTATTTGTCAGTGAAGTAGCGTGGGTCTCTTCCCACTACAACTGGAATTCGCGAAGATACAGACAAGTCTAATTGTTCTGGGGATTTCCCCCATTGCTTCATGCTGTATCCAAAAAATACTTTTTCATAAATAAAGTCCGCTAAAAAACGCAAATCCCTGTCGTTCTGCCTAAGGAATTCCATAATCGGAATCTTTGAATTGTAGGCGTAATTTGATATGAGTTTTTCCTGTATTCTGTTTGCAAGGGAGTTTGGAAAAATATCTCCGATAGTATCCAGATTAAATGGTATATGTGTTTCTATGCCGTCAATTATGGCGTGCACGCGGTGCATATAAGTGTTAAAATCCCCGAACCTGCGCAAGAAATTCCAAACTTTAGGCGACTGCGTATGAAAAATATGGGAGCCGTATTTGTGTACAGTTATGCCGTTTTCATCCTTATAATCGTAGGAGATCCCGCCGATGTGGCATCGCTTGTCCACAACAAGGACTTTTTCGCCGGAGTCGGCGAGTATTCGGGCAAGCGTTGCTCCGGCAAATCCAGCTCCTATAACCAAATTTTCATCCTTCATGTTTTTCGTCTATTTTAGAAGTCTGCTTTTCATACAGGTGCGCGTACAGGGGGCAACGCTCCATAAGTTCCCGGTGGGTTCCGAAGTCTATTATCTTGCCGTCGTCAAAAACTATTATTTTTTGGACATTTTTTATGGTGCTGAATCTGTGGGCTATAATAAGCATTGTCCTGTTTTTCATCAATTCGTCCACAGCTTTCTGTATAAACGCTTCGCTGTTTACGTCGAGAGCGGACGTTGCCTCGTCGAGGACTAGGAACGGAGGATTCTTCAGAAAAACGCGCGCCAAGGCAATTCTCTGTTTTTGCCCTCCGGACAGCCTGTCTCCGCGTTCCCCGACTACGGTATTGTATCCGTCGTCAAGCTCCAAGATAAAATCGTGGGCGTAAGCCATTTTTGCTGCGGCTTCTATTTCATCTTTTGTGGCGTTTGGGCGCGCGATTAGAATATTGTTATATACTGTATCGTCAAAAAGCACCGGATATTGCGGAACGCTGCCGAGATTTTCCATGAAATCGCTTATTTTTATATCGCGCAAATCAATACCGTCTATTTTTACAGAGCCGCTTATTGGATCGTAAAGGCGCATTGCAAGCTTTGCGAATGTGCTTTTGCCGGCTCCGCTTGCGCCCACCAAAGCGCAGCTTGTCCCGGCCGGTATTTTTATGTTGGCGTCTTTTAGTACAATCTTTTCATTATACGAAAAGTTCACGTTCTCAAAGGAAATTTCGCCCTTTATTTTGGGAAGTTTTACAGGATTTTTAGACTCGGGAACGGTTGAAGTATAATCCAGAATGTCGCATATTCGGTCAACTAACGGCATAATTTTCACGAAGTCCGTTGACATTCTAACTATCCGCTTTATCGGGTCTATTGTAAAATAGAGGGCGATTCCTATAGCGGAAAAAGTCGGGAAATCTATCTTTGTAAAATACGCATAGACAAAGGTTATTGAAACCATAGTCGCCGCTAAAAACTCCATAAACGGCTGCTGCATTAGTTCGTATCTGGCTATGTTGAGCGAAAACCATTTTACGTCTCGGTTTATCTTGTCGAATTTCTGTTTTTGCGCGTCTTGCAGGTTGAAAACCCTCACTTCATGGACCGCGTCGATGTTTTCGGCGAATGTTTGCGCCATTTCGCTAAGTCCGGATTGCGCTTTGCTGGCAAATAATTTGAACTTCTTGCGGATCATCTGCACGGGCAGGATGCAAAACGGAACTGCAGCAAAAAACACGAGCAATATTGCGACTTGCCCCTTTGTGTAGCACAGATAAAATAAAAACGCCAAGGCTCCGACAACTTGAAGCGGTTGGCGGAAAATTTCGGCGGAAAAAGAGAGCAATACTGTTTGCACGGCGGCGGTGTCGTTTGTGAGACGGGTCAAAAGGTCCCCCGTGTTGAATTTTTCAAAGAATGCAATAGGGTATCCCTGGATTTTGTCGAAAATGTCCTGCTTTAATCTCCGCAGGATTTCGAGCGAAGTGAAGGTCATTAGATATCCGCTCAAATATCCGAAAATCGCCCTGAGGCCAAATATGGCTGGAAGCATGGAGGCAATCATTAAAATGTATTCCACCGAATGTGGCGCGCCTCCTTGGTCCATAAATATTTGGCGCAATACCTTGTCAAAAATAACGGGCATTCCAAAGCCGCTGCAGGCGCCGAATATAGCCCCGCAGATTACAGCCGCAACGAGATGGAATATGCACGGCTTTACATAGACATAAAATTTGAACAGTTTTTTCATGGAGATTTTGGCGCGCGTGTAAATTTGTTTAAAAAAAGCGCATATATTTTATTATGAGGCAAGATTAACAGCAAACCCCGTTTATGTTCAACCTAATTTTAACCTAGTCCCAATCTCTTGGAAATTTTTTTTATGAAGAGTTTTATTTTAAAATAAACGTATAGGGCAGGAGGTAATCTTTTGGCGGCGAATAGGCGAAAAGTATTTTTGAAAAAAACGCTTTTCGACGCCGTTGAAATTTGCGCGGCATCGCACCAACTTTGTGTGAGCCTAAAAACAGCCGGCAGATCCGCAAATGAAGCAGATTCGTAAGACAGTTTTAGATACACTATGGATCTCCTCAGCAAACAGGCTAGTATATCCGGATTGTTTACGCCTTTTGACTTTAAGAAAGAACAAATTTCAATCGAACGCAGCATCGGCATTTGCGGATTTGATATTTTTTCGTAGTCGAGCAGGTATGTTTTTCGCCAGTGGTAGTACGCCTTGCCAGTGTAAACGATTCTTTGGGCTGCGCACATTGTTGCAACTTGGAACAGATTGTCTTCCCAGCCGCGAATTTCCCCGGATTTAAAAGTTATGCCGCTGTCTAATAGAAAAGACCTTTTGTATATGCAGGACCATATGCTTGGATGGGCGGAGAATATTTCCGGGTGTTTTTCAATTTTAAAAACCCCGAAATCGCCAATATCCAAACCGCGGAATTTTTCGCGGCGTTTCTTGGGCGTATCGGTAAATTCCCAAAATGCTGACTTTACAATATCGGCGTTTGAATCTTCAGCTAGCCTGTACAAATCCTCAAACATCCTTTCGTCTATAAAATCGTCGGGTTCGATTAGCGCGATATAATCTCCGGAACAGCTTCCCAAGGCTTTGTTGCAGGCCGCGGCGTAGCCTTTATTTTGCGTGTGGAACACTTTTATTCTGGAATCTGTCTTTGCGTAATTGTCGCAAATTTCCGGTGAAGAATCTGTCGAGCCGTCGTCTATTAAAATCGCCTCGAAACTTTTCAAAGTTTGCCGCAAAATAGAATTCAGGCATTGCTTCAAATATCTGTCCACATTGTAAACCGGAACAATTGCCGAGACTTTACAGGCAGTTGATTCTTTTTTCATATACCAAAATAATTCCAAAGAGCAGATACATTTCTCTTAGCCTTGCGACATCTACCCTGATTCTGGCTAGCGGAATCCCGGCAAGCTCAAAGACTCTTTTTGTGACAAAGGCTTCATCCTTTGGAATTTTTACTCCTCGATCCAGTAGAAATTTAACTGCCGCGCTTCTTACCGCATAGCGCTCTTGCTGCTTGATGGCCGATGGCTGCGAGGATACTATGCTGCCTTTTCTTTTAACGTAATAATATTTTGCGCCCTCTACGGTTGCAATCCGCGCGGCGCGCCAGAGAGTTTCTGTGCAAAAGCGCACGTCGTCGCACCATGAAACGCGTTCAAAGACTATATTATAGCCCTTAATGAGCGAAGTTTTGTACATTTTGTTTATAACTCCGTATTCAGGAGGGCAGTTTGCCGCTGCAAATATTTCAGACTTGTCCTCGTAAATATGCGTTCCCGTAAAATTCGTCCTAAATTTTTTCTTGCCGTTTTTTATCCTTATAAGGGTTGCGCAAACTATGTCGGCATTGTATTTTTCTGCGGCTTCCAAAAGGTTTTTTATGTAGTCGCGGTCTATGTAGTCGTCGGGATCCACGAAGCAAATATAATCTCCTTCTACCAGTTTCATCCCGTTGTTTCTGGCGG
The DNA here is from genome assembly GCA_000438015.1 of Coraliomargarita sp. CAG:312. Taxonomy (GTDB): domain Bacteria; phylum Verrucomicrobiota; class Verrucomicrobiia; order Opitutales; family Intestinicryptomonadaceae; genus Merdousia. Next base: position 27,205 of record FR901584.1, read on the forward strand.
CGGGGCATCCTAGGTTTTCCTGGATTACTACCTTAAATCTCGAGTCGTTTTTTTCAAAATTTTTGCATATTTCAGCGGAGTTGTCGGTTGCTCCGTCTACAACGCATATAATTTGGAGATTGCGGTGAGACTGCGTGGCTACGGAATTGAGAGATTTATCTAAATAATCCGCCACATTATAAATGGGCAGTATAACCGAAACTTTTTTAGATGCAATCTCCATATTTTCCCAAGCTAACGCATAGAACTTTCAAGACAAGTTAAATCAGCGCGTATATGCGTAAGATTTGCAATATTCCAACTGTTTTATTTCTTGCCACAGCGCATAAATTTGTTTTTCTAAGGAAAATGGAGGATGGATCTTGCGTTGACGCATTTAGCTGCATTGCTACAAACGCGATTTGTCATGCGGACATATTTCGATGCTATTATATGCAAAACAATGAGATATGTAGAACATAATAATTTTTATTATGCCGGTATTTTGCCCAGCAATATATCGGGTTTCTTTTTATATTTATAATAATGCGAATAATATACGATTATATTGCACACATAAGCCATCATGAAAGAAGGAACTGACGTAAAAATTTTCGTTTCGACAAGAATAGATTTAGACGCTAAGCAAATAGAAAATCCCTTGCTTATACCTGTCCGTTGCGGAGCGGTGTTTGACGAAAGAACAAACGTAAAATCTTTGGGTGACAATACCGGAGACAATATTTCCGCAAAGCGTATGTCGTTCAACGAGCTCACAGTTCAATATTGGGCTTGGAAAAACCAAAAGGCAGATTATTTTGGGATTTGCCATTATAGGCGTTTTCTCGCATTTAATCCGCTTGAAGGGCCTAAGTCGTTTGAAGAGCGGAACAACGGATGCATATCTTTCGATAGGCTGTCGGAGGAAAACATAAAAAAATGCGGACTGACCGAAGAAAGAATGCTCGCCGAAATTCCAAAGTACGACGCCGTGTTCATAGAGCCTATAGACCTAAAGAAACACGGGGGAATAAGCAACTACCAGGCGATGAAGAATTGTCCAGAATACCATAATATAAAGGACATGGATGCCGCGATGGCTATAGTAAAAAAGAGGCATCCCGAAATGGCGGATATAGTTGACGAATATATGTTTAAATACAGGTATTCCTATCTTTACAATTGTTTTGTCATGAAATCCGGATTGTTTTCGGAATATTGCGAATGGCTATTTGGAATACTTTTCGAATTGGAACCTAATTTAGACATGTCGCATTATACAATGCAGCAATATAGAACTCCGGGGACAATTGCAGAAAGGCTTTTGGGAATTTATATATTGTATCTTGAAAGAAAGACCTCCTTGAAAATAAAGCATGTTCCCCTTGCATTCTTTGAAAATACGGAAGACGACGCCGTTTTGATTCCCGCGTTCGGCGGCAATAGCATCCCAATTGTCTCAAATTTCAATAATAATTACGTTTCTGTTTTCCTGGTGTTTATGCAGTCGTTCATCGAGTCGATGGACAAAGGAAAGAATTACGACTTTATTATACTTATAAGCGATATAACGCCGCTTTCAAAGAAGCGAATTTCCGAGGCTGTTTCCCCCCATAAAAATATATCCTTGAGATACTGCAATCCAAGCTACATTTTAAGCGGCGTAAACAAGGAGGTTTTTCACGAGTGCTACACCTCGGATTTATACTATCGCATAACGGTTCCGTACATATTGGAGAAGTACTCAAAGGTGATCGTTTTGGATGCCGACACTATTTGCAAGCGCGACTTAAGTCTCCTTTACGAAATTGATATATCCGGATTTCTTTTAGGCGCGGTAAAGGATACGGTAATGCAGGGGTATTTGAACGGGGCGCGCGGGGAGTTTCTGCCTTATCTTTCAAACAAGCTGAAACTTTCAAATCCGTACAATTATGTAAATACCGGTGTGTGTATAATGGATTGTTCCGCGTTTAGAAAGCAATATTCCAGGGATTTTATTGTTGATTTCATATCAAAAAACATACCCAAAGTGTACATATACGAGCAGGATATGCTTAACAAACTTTGCGACGGAAAAATCAAATTTATAGATCCCGCATGGAATTATTTTGCAATAACTTCGGATTTTATAAAGAAGTGCGTTTCTCTAAGCGGAATGGAGTGCAGGGCTGGATATGAAAAGGCCAAGTTGTCTCCGTATATAATTCATTATGCAGCCGTTCCTAAACCTTGGAATGAACCAAATGTAGAATTTGGCGACCAATGGTGGCATTACGCAAGAAAAACTTCCTTTTACGAATCATTCTTAAAATCCATGTCTGAGTATGCGGTTCGTTGCGCGCTTATGCCGCCTCCTCCGCCAAAGAAGAAATCAAAATTCAAATATTATAAATATAAGATACTAAGGAATATTGTCTTCGGCGAAATGAAACAGCGCTACGAAAGAAAATACCGCGAAATGAAGAAATAGCACTTTAATGAAAATTTAATCTTTCCAGCCAGCCTTTAAGTTGTTTTTTAACTTTGTTTCAGGGCCGTTTTCATTCCGTCGGCAAAGGCTTGATGGGTCCACATGTAATCCCATTTCCCAAAACGCCCGATGCTCTCTATATTTACGGAGTTCAAATAGTCCAGTACCGTCTTTCTATTTTTATAAATATCTTTATTAAATATTACATTTGCGTATTTTTCGAACCTGACATCTTTTACCAATAGGTCTTTTTTGTTAAAAATTCCCATGGAAGCTAGCTTTTCGATTGTATTGTTTAATATTTCTTGGGCGGAGGGAATATCTGAATCGTTGGCAAAGAATATTTCAGCCTGAAGAGAGCTGCAGTTTTTAGGCGCATTGTCTGGAGATTTTAAACTGGGCGAATATACCCTGCTGGGAGGAATGTCTTCATCGTAAATGTAAAACCAGAGGTGCTTGGCAACATCCGCCCTATTAAATCCAAGCGAAACCATATATCCGCTTGTGTGCATCAAACTATTTGCGGCGGAAATTATTTCTTGGGGGGCGTTTTTTATCGCGGCAACGATTTCGGGCAGAGGGACAGAAGAAATCAAACGATCGTATACAATTGAAGATCCGTCTGAAAAAAACACTTTTCTAGAATCGGCGTCCACTGCGCAGACATTTTTATTGAAAACTATGTCCAACGACTGCCGGCATGAGTCTAAGATGCTTCTGAATCCGCCTTTTTTAGGGTAGCGCATGTATTTGGCATAGTAGAAATTTTCTTTTTGCTCTTCAAACGCTCCCTTTAAAATTTCGTCCAGAGAAGGGGAGTGCATCCTGTTCCCGACCCACTTGGTCTCTAAAATTTCTGGTTCAACCCCCCAATATTTTCGCGTATACTTAAATGGAAAATTTTCCGCAAAGTAGTTTCCATACTGGACTCTCAGCCATTCTGAATAGTCCTTTATCTTTGAAATTTCAATCTGCGGCCTATTGACGAAATCGGAAATTATTTTGACTTTTTCAGCAGCGGGCAACGGGGCGAGATTATTCTGGGCGGGATGTTTCAACCAGAATCCCCGGTAATAATTGCTAGATACAGGCGGGTGCTCGAAAAGTGGGGAGGAGTTCTCGAATATAGATTTGATATATGGGTCGTCTGTAAAAGTGAAATGGACAAATTTGTCGAATCTAAATCCGTTTATTATAAAGTATGAACACAATCCCCCCCAGTCGCCGCTTTTTTCGTAAACGACTGCGTTCTCCCCGTTTTTTTTCAAGTGGTATGCGGCGGAAATCCCGGCTATTCCGGCGCCCAAGACGACATTTTTGACTCTGTGCATTTATTTTTTTTGATGGGCGGAGATTTGTTCTTTGCAGAAGTCAAACATGTCGCTTTCAACAAGGGCGCGTTTGTACCAGTCTACCGTAAACTCTATCGCTTCGCAGAAAGATAGCTTTGCCTGCCAGTTTAATAGTTTATATGCCTTTGTGACGTCCAGGCTAAGCAACGTGTTTTCATGGGGCATATCGTTTTTTGAAACGTCCACAAGATTGCCCTTGCCGTAATACTTAACTAGGTATTCAACCACTTCCCAAACAGTTTTATTGGACTCGATTTTAGGACCGAAATTAAAGGCGTCGGCAAACTTTACTGGATTTTGCATTAACATCTCGCCGACTTTTAGATAGCCGCTTAAAGGCTCCAATACATGCTCCCAGGGGCGCGTGGATTTGGGGCTGCGAATTTCAATATTTCTGGATTCTTCTATTGCTTTTATACAGTCGGGTATAAGCCTGTTTTCCGACCAGTCTCCCCCGCCTATTACATTTCCGGCCCTTACGGAAGCTACTGCTTTGCCGTGTTTGGAGTAGTCTTTGGGGTTGAAGTATGAATTGCGATAAGACGAAATCATTAGTTCGGCGCAGCCTTTTGATGAAGAGTAGGGATCGTATCCCCCCATTCTGTCGGTTTCTTTATACCCCCATATTTGCTCAACATTCTCATAGCATTTATCGGAGGTTATCATTACCGCCGTTTTTATCGAATCCGATTTTCTGACCGCTTCCAATACGTTCAGAGATCCCATCAAGTTTGTTTCATAGGTATATTTTGGCGAAGCGTAGGCGGTTCTTACCAATGCTTGGGCCGCCAAATGGAAAACTATCTCGGGCTTATATTTTTCAACCGCAGATTCAAGGGCGTCTGAATCCCTTATGTCTCCCCTTAAGTCCGCAAATAGGCGATTGTTCAAGTGGGAGGCGGAGTAATTGCCTCTAGGCGAATAGGGATCCAGTGCATATCCCACAACTTTTGCTCCCAGCATTGTAAGCCATATGGACAACCAGCTCCCTTTGAAGCCGGTATGACCGGTTACCATTACAACCTTGTCTTTATACGCGTTGTTATACATTGTCAGTGCTGTTTATTTTACGCATTTCCACCAATTTATCGTAGCGAGCAAACCTTCTTCAAGAGAGTATTTGGGCGTCCAGCCTATTGATTTCAGCTTTTCGTTGTTTCCGACAACAAGGTTGTCTTCAAACGCCGCAGGAATTGCGCCCCACAAAATTTCTCCTTTAAAATCCGTAAGTTCCGCGATTAGGCTTACTATTCGGCGCAGCTGCACCGGATTTCCTGAACATATGTTTACTGCCCCTTCTAAATCGCTCTCAAGAACCGAGACAATAGCCCTTGCGGTGTCTTCAACATGCAGATAATCTTGGTATTTAAGGCAGTCGCTTACTTTTACATCCTCCCCTTTTAAACAAGAATTTATAACAGAGGGCACAAGCCTTTGGGGCTTTTCATTTGGGCCGTATAAATTAAAGATTCTAGGCCACTTGAATGCGACGGAATTCTGGGAGCAAAACACTTTTGCTATATTGTAAACGGCATTTTTTGAATTGCCGTACATTGTTTTAGGATCAGTCGGGGTTTCGTCTTCCAACAGATATCCGTACTTATATTCGTATTCCGAAACCGTTCCTGCTCCTAGAAAAACTTTTCCGCCATAGGAAACAAAGCTTTTTATTAAATTGAGGGTAGCAATAGCCCATTCCAAGTTCAAATTTGAAGTGTGGCATTTTGGCCCTACATACCAAGCCATGTGCACTAGGCATTCAAATTCGTTTTCCTTCATAAAACCTTCTACAGACGAAGAATCCATTAGGTTGATTTCGTGGGGAATTATGTTTTCGCGCGCATTCGGAAGCGGCGGTATCGCCGCTAAATGCACTTCATATCCCTTGCCGGCAAGTTCGCGCACGATATTTCCGCCGATAAATCCGGTGCCGCCTGTCACTAAAACGCGTTTTTGCATTCCGCTCTCCTATTCGCCTGCAAATGTATTCTGGTTGTCCCAAACTTTCCACGGAGCGTTTCCGCTTTCCCAATATTGATTAAGCTCGGTCTTATCGCGCATTGTGTCCATTGGGCGCCAAAACCCGGAATGTTTGTAGGCTTGGAGCTTGCCGTCTGCGGCGATTTTTTCAAGCGGGCGGCGCTCAAATGTCTCTGAGTCGTTATTGGGCTCTATATAGTTAAATACCTCGGGTTCGCAGACAAAAAAACCGCCGTTTATCCAAGCACCGTCTCCTTTAGGTTTTTCTTTAAACGATGAAATTGTATTGTCTTCAGTTATATTAAGCGCGCCGAATCTTCCCGACGGCTGTACGGCCGTCATTGTGAGAATCTTGCCGGAATTTTCATGGAATTTTAAAAGTTTGCATATATCTACATCGCAAACTCCGTCTCCATAAGTAAGCATAAACCGTTCATTTCCAACATATTCTTGGGCTTTCTTTATTCTGCTTCCCGTCATGGCATTCTGTCCCGTGTAGAGCATAGTCACTTTCCAAGGTTCAGTCCGCATCTTGTGGAGCTTTACGGAATTTGTTGTCATGTCAACTGTGACGTCGGAATATCTCTGGTAGTAATGTATGAAATAGTCCTTAATCATATGCGATTTGTAGCCCGTAAGTATTACAAATTCATTAAATCCGTAATGCGAATATATTTTCATTATGTGCCATAGGATGGGATACCCTCCTATTTCCACCATGGGTTTGGGCTTGTAAACTGTTTCCTCGCCCAGTCTCGTACCCAGGCCACCTGCTAGAATAAGGACTTTCATGCCGCTTGAAATACGTATTATTTAATTGAATAATTAGACCCCTTATTCGATTGTGAATCAAGCTATTTTTTAGCGTATTGTCGGCGCGGCGCAAACAGATTTGCTTCTGAATCTGGAGGGTTCAAAAGTTTGCCCCAAACGGGGCGCCTGCGGCTAAATATCAAAAGCAAAATGCAAAGACTAGCGCAGAAGACGTTAAAAAGCCGCAGTCAGATGCTAGTTTTCTTGGGGAAATTCCGGAATTGGCATTGCCACCATCGTTATTCCGGTGAAGATCAAGTCAATTCCAACGAGGGTTCCTATGAACCAAAGCCCTGTGTAAATATTCCCAAGTATAAGTACGCCTAAAATGAATGTCACAATTCCGTTTAAAAGCATTATGCCCCGGTGCTTCCTTTGGGATTTCATCCAATAAACAAATATGAGCAATCCTTCCATTATGAATATTACCCCCAAGGCTATCATAATCGCGGCTGTTGCGCCTGCCGGATTTGCGAACATAAATATTCCTCCGGCTGCGTACAGGATAGTCAGGCATAAATAATATATTTTATCCCAAAATCCCCTCTCGTACGGAATTTCTATAAGAGCAAATACCGCTCCTATAATAAGCCCCGCGCCTACCATTATTTCTATCCATAGAGATGTTATTATTGGATAGCATATGCATACGGCTCCTATTATCGCAAATAGGGCCCCGATTATTTTTGCAGTAGAATTTTTCATGATATAAATCTTATAGAATTATCGGAACTAAACGCGTTTATCTAAAGCTAATAAGTTTCCGTCAGGGCTTTATAGAAATAATTGCAATGTTTTTAGAAAATTCCGATAAAATATCTTTCAAAATAAGATTGGATTTTAATTGTTTTGAATAAAATAGTATTGTTAAAAAAACTCGTATTGCTAAATTAAACGGCAGAACAAAATTCACTTCATGAAATTCATAAAATATATTTTATCGGCGTTTATATTATTGCTTTTTCAAGCTTCTTTTTTGGCGGGACAAAATAGCCAGGCGGCGCCTTCGACGCCTGTGGCTCCTTCGCAAGCAAGCGCTCCGGCAATTTCAGGAAATACCGAAATCGACGGCAAGACTTATGCGACCCCGGAAGAGGAGCGCGCGGCAAGAAAGGCGAGGATAGAAGAGCTTAAAAAATCCAACCCGTCATTGATTGCCGCCAGCAGAAACGCGCTCAGAGACACAAAAAACCTCAAAGAGTTTACCGAAGCTATAAACGAATATTTTTCGGCAGTCAGCCCGCGCATCGGAAGCGTGTTGGAGTATTCTATATTTGGGGTGACTGTGATAAGGATGCTTGTTGCGGTGCTCGTTGTAGTAGTGGCGCTGGCTTTGCAGTTTGTTTTGGTATATGTGCTGTTGAGCCGTTTGTCCAAGCATATCGGGAATGTGAAATCTGCAACGCTTAAGAATTTCTTCGATAAACTGCGCAAACCGATTGCGTTTATAATAGTATTAATGGGAATAAAAGCCGCATCTTATGTCTTAATGGACGACATAGGTTCAATCCTTTTTATGGGAAGAATTTTTTGGGGGCTTTTGAATTTATTGATATTCTGGATTATTGCGATAATCGGAGATTTTATATTCGACATTTTAACTGCCAAGTTTTTCAAGCGCCCTTCGGCTGCGATAAATATGATAGATTTAGGTCGCAGATTGTTTAGGATATCCCTGCTAATAATACTTCTTTTAATACTATTAGATTTATGCGGAGCCAATGTTAATGCGGTTCTGGCGTCTTTGGGAATCGGAGGCGCGGCCTTGGCGTTCGCCTCAAAGGACACGATTGCTAATTTCTTTGGCTCTGTCTCTCTTGTCGCCGACAGGCCGTTTGCGATAGGCGATTGGATTATTGCTGGAAACGTCGAGGGCGTCGTGGAGGCAATTGGAATACGTTCGACGCGCGTGCGTACGTTCCCAAAGACGGTGATTTCCATACCAAACTCCATTTTGGCAAATGAATCTATAAATAATATGTCGAAAATGCCTTTGCGGCGGAACGATTTTGTCGTAGGGCTCACATATTCGACAACTCCGGACGAAATTCTTGCGGTAATTGAGGACATAAAAAAGATACTAACCGATAATTTGGATGTGGATAACAATACGTTTTCAGTAAGGTTCGTCGATTTTGGAGCATCTTCGTTGGATATAAAAGTCGTATATTACGCCCGCGGCATTGGATATGACGAAAACGCTAAAACCCGCCAGGATGTAAATATTGCCGTTATGAGGGCGGTTTTGGCGAGAGGGCTTTCGTTTGCGTTCCCGTCGCGTTCGGTATATTTCGAGAATCCTATGCCCAAAGCCTAGCATATATAGCTGCTGATTGTATTGGCAAAAGGCCGTATTTTTTGACTGTTTAATAGCTTTATGAACAGCTAAAATATTTTACGCCTTTGCGGACGGCTAAGGAGATGCGGGCAGGTTGGTTGGGAAATAAGTAAGCGTTGCCGTTTATTTTGCGTTTCTGCGCTAATGCCGCACAGTCATTTCCGCAGTAAAATTCCGAACTTTTAGATGCAAGGAGCGGATTATTTTGAGCCGCTTCAATATATCTGCTTTTAAATTCAAATGCCCAATAGCCCTGCGAAAGGAGGCAGGTATTAAGAGGGCTTGGTGCGCCTTGCGATTCCTGGCTTGCTGCAAACTCTAAACCGGGCTATCATTGATGGCTGAAAATTTTGGGGATAGGGAAGGGGGGTAAAGTAATATAAAGACATTTCTTTTGCATGTCTGGAGGTATGGCGAAATTGGTGGATTTTTCTAATGCAAAATTTATGAGTATGGACATTTTATGCAATTTATGCGGACGCTAATTGGGGCGTCTAAAAAGAGCCTTTGAAGGCATTGCAGTCTCTGGATTTTTAATATTATTGCATCAATCCTTTTTTGCATAGGGCAATTTTTACAGCTTTTGCCCCAAACTTGGGGTTTGATAGAACTTCCTTTCCGTAAAGTTCTTTTATATAGTCGGCGCAATATGCCATTGAGGACTGGGCGAATATTATCACATCTGAAGATTCAGCGGGTTCTTTTAGTTCTTTTGCCATTAACGACTTAAAAGCTTTTTTGTCCAGGCCAAATCCTCCGTCTATTAGAACTGTTTGTATCTCGACGCGTCTCCCCATTTCTCTGGCAATTCTTTCCAATGTTCTTCCTATTGGACCTATTGCGCTAGGAAATGTTGCAGCAACTGTAATTTTGCGTCCCTTGCGAACAGCTTCCCTGCACATTTCTTCGTTTATATCTATGAGAGGGACACCTAGGAATGCAGCCGTGCCCTGCATTGCATATGCAATGTCTGCTACGGATGAGCATACGCTCAGAACGGCGTCTGCGCCATTTTTTACTTGGTCGAGATAGGTTGCGGCATATTTCGCCGCCGGAGACCGGTCCACATAACCGAATTCGGCTATTTCTTTGAATATTGAAGCGTCTTCGCAAGTTGTGAGTTCAACGCCAAATCCTAGTTCATCTTTTAAGGCGCTTTCCACATCTGTTTTAAGTTGCGGGGTTGTCACGGTATAAATTATTGCGACCTTGGGTTTGGCAGTGTTTTGGATGTCCGCTGCGGCGGTGCAGGGAGAAAGTAAAGAGAAGAAAAGCAGTGCTATGGTACTGCAGAAATATGAACGTAATATGTCTTGGTGCATAGGTGTTGTTTGTAGAAAATTTGTGCGTATAAACAGCTTGTTGATAATGCTGCAAGAATATGCGGCATAAAAGATATTGCAACAGTCTATTGCCTTAATATTTCGCATTTTTTTTGATAACAATTCAACTTTTTTTTAAGTCGCCTAAAAACGGCGGCAAACGTTTCTGAAAATTGCCCGTCATTAGAAAAGGTTAAAGATGTTATCTTTTTAGGCTTTTTTTATTGCCCGCAGAAATGCAAATAAAACTTAAATCATCTATTTCAATTGTTCAGCAGTTTAATTGATAGACCGATTCATATCACACTTTGCGTAAAGCTTAAAAATAAGTTTTCGCGCGAAACAGATTTTAGTTTTAATTTATTATATACCAGGGGCAAAGCACATTCTTTTTGGCCTTGTTTTCGTTCTGGATGATTTTATTGGAATGTTTTGTCCTGAGGCAAATTTTAAGGCAATAGCGCGGAGGGGGCATGCATTAAAATACATCTGTCTTTATTGAAATTTTTTGCGGCAATTGGCGC
>FR901584.1:38015-62171 GCA_000438015.1 Coraliomargarita sp. CAG:312
GAATGCTCCGCCGAAATTTTAGCATGGAATTTGCATGCATATTATTGGCGCATAGGCTGGAAAGTTGCTGTCTAGGAAAACACTATGAAGCTCGCATGCGGCCGCAAAAATTCAGTTATTTTCAATAATATCGTTATTTTAATATTCAGCTCTGCAAAATATTTTTGTAAAAAGATCCTTCAAACCGCAGTAGATTTTTTAGCTTAAAACGGAATATGGCGCATATTTGTGGGATTAAAAATGCTTGATTAAGTTTTAAACCGATGTTTCCTTTTTATAAATTTTTATTATGAAAAAATGTATTTTAATTTTGTTTTTCGCGTTGCTGTATTCAAATTCTTTTGCCCAAGTTCTGGCAGGGTCGTCATTTTTTGACGAGATAGCTTCTGATTGGCATATGGGATTTACCGCCGACGCCTCTGTCGCAGTTTCCGTTCCGGTTTCGATATCTTCCGGTGGAGACGGAGATATGGGAGTTTATCAGACTGCGGGGATTATCAAGTTCCAAGGAGCGCATAAAGACAGGAGATTTGTAAATTTGGATGTCGGGTACGAATACAGTTATTTTGACTTTAGCAACTTTGAATCCAATCTCGCTTCCGCCGACAAAACTTTTGCGAGGCTGTTTTTTCAGCAAAAAATCGACGAAAACTGGAGTGTTTATACGGCAGTTATGGGGGCATTTAACGCTTCCCAGTCTGCAAGTTTGTCGGACGGATTGAACTTCTTCGGAGGAGCCGGAATAGGTTACGCCTTTAACGAGGCTTTAAGCGCGGGCGTAGGCGTGGCTGCGTACCGCAGGATGGATAGAGACTGGATGGCGCTTCCAATGGGATACATAAACTGGACAATAAACAAGCATTTAAGCTTGCGGTCTTTTTCGGGAATGGCCCTCATATACGATGTTTTTGCGGACGGTAAGCTGTTGCTAAACTTTTCGTTCGAGTATGTATCCAATTATATTCGCTTAAGCGATGCCGGCTCCCGCAAGCGTTCTGTAAGGGATTCCTATTATCAAGTTGCCGCAGGCGGCACATACAATATTACTCCTGGATTGTATATATCTGCATCGGTTGCCGGAAATTTCGACCGCGAGTTGAATTATCGAACCAGAGGCGCGAAGTCCGGCGAAGTTGAAATCGACGCCGCCCCGGCGTTTTTTGGACATATAGGGTATAAATTTTAAACGTTTGCAAATTTAATGATTATAGTGAAAGTACAGGGTGGTCTGGGCAACCAAATGTTCCAATACGCCTTTGGAAGGGCTTTGTCCGAAAAACATTCTCAGGATTTATACCTCGACTGCAGCGAGTACCTTCGTCCTTCGTGCAAGAGGGAATATGGTTTGGATCATTTCAATATTCGCGCTAAAAAAGCGTCTTGCGGCGATGTAAAGTCTATGGTTACTCCACATTTTGCCCTAAGAAAAAAGCTAAAAAAAATATTTGCAGTCCCGTATAGTCTTTCGCCGACTCATATATTGGAGCGTAATTTTAATTTTCAGCCGTCGATATTGGAATTTAACTGCGGATATTTCGACGGATTTTGGCAGACCCAAAAATATTTCTCCGGAATTTCAGATATCGTCCGCAAAGATTTGACGTTTAAAGACGCGGTAAAATATTCGGGAGGCGAAACCTTTGCAAAAATAACTTCGTTAAATTCAGTGTCTTTGCACATACGGCGCGGGGACTATGTCAAGGTAAAGCGCACGCGCAAGCGCTTCAGCGTGATAAGGGCCGGATATTTTAAAAGGGCGGTTGAATACATGCGTTCAAAACTTGACACCCCCCATTTCTTTATATTCACAGACGATCCCAAATGGGTATCGGAAAACTTTCCGGCTGGCGAAGATTACACGCTTGTTTCCTCAAGCGGTATGTACGAAGATCTGTTTTTAATGGCGCAATGCCGGCACAATATAATTTTTAATTCGTCGTTTTCATGGTGGGGCGCCTGGTTAAACGGGAATCCAGGAAAAATAGTAGTGGCGCCTGATATGTGGTTTACTCCGCATTATAAGTTGGATTATTCCGACGTGGTGCCGGAAGAATGGATAAAACTCAATACAGGGTATTTTGAGTCAAAAGAATTCTAGCCGCTTACGATTAGAAAATTAGCCTTTGTCGCCGAGCGCTTCCAGAATTTTCTGCGAGTTTGAAAAGTTTTCAAATATCGTATTTGAATACATTTTGATTTTTTCCATGGGCAAAGTTGTGGACAGGGCAAATAACCGCATTTTTGCTCCCAACGCTGCGCGCATTCCATTGATTGAATCTTCAAAAACAGCGCAATTGGACGGGTCTGATTTAAGCATCTGGGCTGCTGTAATATAACACTGCGGATTTGGTTTGCCTTCTTTTATTGAATCGCCTGTGACAATGGCGTCAAAGCAGTTTTCCAAGCCTAATTTGGCAAGGGCATATTTCATTTTATGCATAGAAGAGCTTGTCACCAACCCCAACTTAAATCCTCGCTCTTTAAGAATTCTTATAAAGTTTGCCGAACCAGGTATTTCCTTATACGGCATTTCTTGTTCAAATGCATCTAAATCTTTGGCTATTGCGGCTTTTTCGCTGTCGGACGCGCATTTGAAATATTCGCCTATAATATTTCTAAGAGTTTCTCCCTTTATCATGGCCGCAAAGTTTTCAAATCCCAAATTGAATTTCTCAGCCTTTGAGTTCCAGAAAAGATCATATGAGGGCTCGGTGTCAGCCACGACGCCGTCGAAGTCGAAAAGTACGGTATCAATCATAAAGGAAGCTGGAATCTGCACATATTGACTAGCTAGTCAACCGTATTTTTCGCGTCGAATATACATTCGCCGCAAAAGAAGGTTTTTTGCACTCCGACATTTTTTAGCTCCTTTACAGGAATAGAAAAAGGATCTTTGTCGAGAACGGCAAAGTCTGCGTATTTTCCCGGGGTTATGCTGCCTATTTCGGCGTCGGCATCTGCTTGCTTTGCGCAGTTTATAGTATATGCGTCTATTGCGTCGGCAAGCGATATTCCTTCGGAATTCGGAGGGATGATTTCTTTGCCGTCGTCATATTTGCGCTGGACGGCGTGGTAAATGTTATAAAATGGGTCAATGCCCATTTCTCCTCCGATAGAATCGCTGCTGAAAGTCACCGGCACGCCTGCGCGTACCATAGAACCTATTGGAACTTGCATGGCATAGCGTTCTGGCCCGAGCATTCGTTTCGTAAAATCGTCGGCGTTTAGCCAGTTTGCAGTGGTCTGCATGAATATATCGCCTTGTCTCTTAAACCGTTCAACACCGTCCGCCGGGAATATCTGGCAATGCGCTATTGTTTTTGTGCCTCTTATTTTTCCCAGGCTTTCCATTAGATCGAGAGCTTCTGAGATGGCTTTGTCCCCGATTGCATGGACATGTATGTCAAATCCGTTGTCAGCGGCAAGGCGGGCTACGGGAAGCATAGCTTTTAACGTCAATAGTGGCGCACCTTTGCCTTTGCCTTCTATGCAGTACTCGTCGAACATCCAGGCTGAAGCCAGCTCTAAAGTTCCGTCAATGTGCAGTTTTAATATGTTTGGACGAAGCAATTGCGACGCGTATTTTTTGCGCAGCGACAGCATTTTCTTAAGCGCGCCTTCAGGCGAATCGACTATAGGCCCGAAATAAACATAACTGGTAAAGTAATGCATTTTTAGGCTGCCGCTTTCTGCCATTTGAGAAAGCGCGCGGAGCGCTTTGTCTTCTTCCAGCATCAGAAATCCGACGTCAACGCAGCCCGTATATCCGTATTTTGCGTATGTTGAAAGCAGCGGCGGCAATCCTTTCTTTATCGCGCGCGTTCCGCAAATCCCCAACTTTTTTATAAGGGGATACAATGCTGTGGCTTCAACTATAAAACCGGTTGGATTCCCGGAAAAATCGCGCTGAAAGTAGCTTATTCCGGGAATCGGATCGGGCGTGCCTTTCGTTATCTCTGAAATTTCAAGCGCCTTTGAATTCATCCATGCTGCATGGCAGTCTTCCGTAAGGAGAATAGCCGGGCGGTCTTTGACAGCGGAATCCAAATCTTTTGCAGTTAGCTTAAAATGCGGGTTTGTCACGCCCCGGGCAACGACTATGCGCAAGTTTCTATGCGAACGCAACAGGGACTTCCTGGCTATTAATTTCAACGCCTGGCTTTCATTGGCGTCTGGGGGAATCTCAATAGCATTTAGAGCGTTTAGGGCCGCGTCGGCTACGGGATGGGCATGGGAGTCTATAAATCCAGGTACGACGCGCCTTCCGCCAAGATCTTGTGGCTCGCCGTATTTTTTCGCTCCTTCTTCCCCTCCTACGTATGCAAACCGTCCGTTTTCGACCGCGAATGCGGTCGCTTCCGGATTTTTCTTGTCCGCAGTATAGACTCGCGCGTTTACATATACCTGAACATTTCTTGAGGGCATAACAAATATATTACCAAGTTAAACCCTCACTGGAAATAATTTCAAACGATTTATTGTTTTTTTACGTTATATCCTTTAGCGCAGAACGCATTACGGCCGAAGATTTTTCATATCCGATTTTTAGCATATCTTCAGGGGAGTAGTTTTCCCACGCTTTATTTTCAAAAACTTCAAGGGACAGGGTTCCGCGAAATCCTTGAGCGTACATTTGAGGCAAAATTTTCGAGAACGGGCAGATACCGTCGCCAGGAAAAACTCTATCGGCGTCGGAAAGGTTTTCGCGCTCCGGCAGGGCGGGGTAGTCGTTTATGTGGAAAACCGGCATTCGAGAAAGATTCAATAAGCTTAGGCTGTCGAAAGAATTTCCTCCCCTATACAAATGGTAGAAATCCAAAAGCAGGTTTGCAGACTTTGATTTAGCGGCTATTGCAATAGCCGCTGCGTCGTGCAGGTTTCGCAGCGCCCTATGGCCCCATAGCTCTAAAAGCGGTTCGATGCCGAAGGCTTTGCCAAGCTCTATTAAGTCGAAATACCTTTGAGCGTAAATTGGAATCTTTTCAGTTTCAAATTTTTCAACTCCTAGCATTGTGACTGCAATATGTTTAGCTCCCAGGGATGCAGCATTGGACATGTCGCGCTTCATTTCCTCTAGCGATTTGTTCCGCAGCGCAGAGTCGTCAACCATGCATTTTGCAAAACCTATGACATTGCAAAGATCGATGGAATTATCCGCCAACATCGCGCGTATTTCTGGGAGCTTTCCGCCGTTTTCAAGATATGCGTTAATATGGGGTGTCCATATTTCTATTGCATCGTAGCCGTATTTTGAGGCTAGTTCAAGTTGCTCGTTTAGTGGAATATTGAACCGTCGGATTGTTCCGGCATTTATTCCTATTGGCAACGGCAATCCGCTTTTGTATTTTTTATTTTTTGGAAGAGCCTTTAAAATTGCGGGGGCGGAGACAATTCCGAATATTGCGCTTGCGATTGCTTTTCTGCGCGAAACTACGGGCGTTGCTTGTTTCATGGCATTGTGTGTTTGAGTTTAATATATTGTTTGCTTAAATTAATTACCCGCATGGGCAATTAGTGGCAATACAAATAAAAAACCTATTTGTTGAAAGGTTGAAAAACTACTATAAAAACTGCCAATCTTTAGCGTGGCGCGCAAGCCCGTCCAGTGAACCGCGGCAATCTAAACATCTGCGGGAAAAGGCTATTTTATTAAGCCCCAATCCCGCAAGTCCGATTCCAGCTTTTTTGCGTCAAATATTTGTCCTGGTCTCCATTTTCCTTTGTATTCCAGAGTTGGGACGACCCAATCGTCTCCGCCGTTTACTTCTATTACTTTGTCGACAATATTTTTAGGCTGTTTTTCGATATCCAATGCTTCAAACTTAATGCGTCTAGATTTCAAAAAATCCATAGCGGCGTGGCAGTGCGGGCAGACATCCCAATAGTAAACTTTCAACATAAAATTAGCCTTTTCTTTTAATTCAATTATAATATCCATCGGAAAAATTTTCCACAAACCTAAATCGAGCCATGAATCCGGCATTGCAGTTATGCGTTGTTTTGGAGGTACATAATACCTGTTGCTGAAGCATCGTTTTAATTTGCAAACTCAGACGCACTCGTTTCACGTTCATATACAGCCTTTAAAACTGGAGCTTAGATTGTTGGAAGCTTATGGCTTTAGCCTATTTAGCATTGACTTTTTTCAATTAAAATATTTTCAGAAATTTGCCTTTATGAAAAAAATGCAAAAAATTTTCTTTTTAACTTTTCTTTTTTGGGCGCTATTTTTATCAAAGATTCTAAGCGCTAACGTACAGCCCAATATAATAATATTTCTTGTCGACGATATGGGCGCGATGGATACTTCTGTCCCGTTTATTGCAGATAAAGAGGGACGCCCTAAAAAATATCCCTTAAACGAAATGTACCATACGCCCGCAATGGAAAAACTTTCAGCCGGCGGTTGCAGATTTCTAAACGCATATGCAATGAGCGTTTGCTCTCCGTCTAGAGTGTCGATAATGACCGGGCAAAATTCCGCACGCCACGGCGTCACAAATTGGATAAATCCGCACAGAAACAACGGTGGAAAGTTCGGGCCAGCCGATTGGAATTGGGAAGGCATAAAAAAGGGAACTGATACAATTCCAAGCCTTTTAAGAGCGAATGGATACAGGACAATTCATGTAGGCAAAGCCCATTTTGGGCCTCTGGGCTCGTATGCGGAAAATCCAATAAACATAGGGGTTGACGTCAATGTGGGCGGTTGCGCATGGGGACAGCCGGGATCGTATTACGGGGAAAAAAATTTTGTGGGAGACCGCGGGCAAAATCCCGTTCGCGGGCAAAATCCCGTTCCCAATTTAGAGAGGTATTTTGGCAAAGACATATTTTTAACCGACGCGCTGACCCTCGAGGCAAAAAGAGAAATAAAGAAATGCGCGGATGAAAAAAAACCGTTTTTTTTATATATGTCCCATTACGCAGTCCATTCGCCTTTTCAGCCAGACAAGCGATTTATCGGCCGGTATGGCAAATATAAATCTTCCACTTCAAAAGACTGGCCGGCTTTTGCTTCCATGATTGAATCAATGGACAAATCCCTTTCTGATATACTTGAATATTTGGATTTGCTCGGCATAGCGGAGGATACTCTAGTAATATTTTTGGGAGACAACGGAAGCGACGCTCGCATATTGCCAGTTTCTGAAGTAGAAGGCCCCAATACTTCAAAAGTTGCCAACGCCGCTCCATTAAGGGGAATGAAAGCTTCTAAATATGAAGGCGGCATGAGAATACCTTTAATAGTTTCTTGGGCGAAACCAGACAAGTTAAATAAAAATCAACAAGCGTTTCCCGTTTTACCGGGCAGTTTTGTAAACTCGATGGCTGTCGTTTACGATCTGTTGCCGACAATAATGTCAATAACCGGAACTTCGTACGACAAGTCCATTTCCGACGGGGAAAGTCTCTGCGACGCCATCGCCGGAAGCTCCAACAGCGACAGGCTTTCGAAAAGAAAATTTTTAATGCATTATCCTCACGAGCATCGCTGCCGCTATTTTACCGTGTTGCGCGACGGAGATTGGAAATTGATACGCAATTACGAAGACGGCTCATATGAATTGTATAATTTAAAGAGCGATATTTCAGAGTCGCGCAACTTGGCTTCCGATCATCCTCAAAAACTGAATGAATTAAAGTCCGAAATGGATGAAATTTTAAAATCCCAAAAGGCGAAGATGCCCAATTTGTGATTTAGAGTTTTTTCAATGAAAGGGCACTAATCGCAAATTTTGCAATCCTATTAAAAAAGGCAGATTTCTTAAGCTTATTTCAATTAAAAAAGCGCTTTTGGGGATTTTACCCAAAAGCGCTTTGAATTTTTCCTGCCAAAAATGGGATGGGACACGCTATACTAGCTGGTTTTTCCCAGGAATAGGTATCGGCGAAATCGGCTTTTTGCCGAATTTCAGCTCTTTTGGCATAAACGATTCCCGCGATTTGCTCAATGCCCAATCAAATTTAAATTGTTTCCCGGAATATGCGCTCATTCTTCCTGTAATTGCAGTTAGAGTAGCATTTACAAGAGTGTTTAATGTATTGATATAGGTGCCGTTCCTTATTGCAGCAAGCAAATCCGCATGTTCTTGGACAAGAGCTTCACGCGAGTCCGGAGCTTTCCATTTCAGATTCCCCTTAGGATCCATTAAGGTTTGGGTGCCGTACAAGTTTGTATATATGTATCCTTTAGTTCCGACAACCTGTTCTCCTATCTGTTGAGTAGATTTTGGATCTTGGCTGGCGTAGCTATGGATATGAATTCCTTCTCCCATATCGAAGTCGGTGGCAAAGTGGCTGAATCTATCTCCGTATTTAGGATATTCCAAATCTGTAGAGCGCCCGCCGACGCTTCTTACTATATCCGGCAACTTAGCGTCTCCCATTGCCCAAAGCACAACGTCTATATTGTGGACGTGCTGTTCTACTATATGGTCTCCGGATGTCCAGGTGAAGCACGGCCAATTTCTTATTTGATATTCTATTTCTTCGGGGTCTTTGCAGAATTCGTCGGTGTATTCGCCCCAAAGTCCTTGCCCAAAATATCCGCCTTGGTGCCAATAGCAGTCCGCAGACACTATTTCTCCGATCTCTCCGTCTTGTACGCGTTTAATTATTTCCTGGTATCCCGAATGGTGCCTCCTTTGGGGCCCGCAAACTACGCAAAGATTTTTTTCTTGGGCAAGTTTTGCCAATTTATACATTTGCCTTACCTGCGTAACGTCAACGCATGCCGGCTTTTCCAAGAAAGCGTGTTTGCCGGCATTTATTATTTTTTCGAAATGTCCAGGCCTAAAAACTGGAGGGGAGGCGTCGACAATCAAGTCGGCGTCGGTTGACAAAATATTGTCTACGGCATTCCATCCGAAGAACTTTTCCACTTTGTCTATATTGAATACGTCGGAGGAAATTTTCTTTTGGGCGCAAAAATTGGATATTCTTGGAAGATGGCTCTTAAATCTGTCTTCAAACAGGTCGGCGACAGCGACAATCTTTATGTTTGGGTCGGCTTCAATCATATTGCATATCGCTCCGCAGCCGCGGTTTCCGCAGCCTATAAGCCCGACTTTTATTTTGTCTGATCCTTTTGCTTGGGCAAAACTAAACTTGGGGAGCGAAACGGCTATTGATGCCAGTGTGGAATTTCTTAGAAATTGGCGTCTATTCATAATATGGTTATTTGTAAAATTGAGGTTTGTTAACGATAAAAGTTTATCAAAATATTTGCCTTAATTCTTTCAAAATTCTTCACTGAAATATTTTATGCTCAACCACGGCTTTGTTTTAGCGGCGGATTGAACTAGTAAAACTTCTCGGCACATCTTATGGAATGCCGTTTAAGCTTGTATGCGCAAAATATAGAACTTATAAATGCCAATATTAATTCTGTTGGATATTATGGAAGTAGATACATTAAGCCGAATTCAGTTCGCGTTAACGGCGGGTTTTCATTTCTTGTTTCCTCCTATTACGATAGGACTATCGTTGTTTATAGTTTTAATTGAAGCAATGTTCTTGCGCTCCGGCCGGGAGATTTACAAAATTGCGGCAAAATTCTTTTTGAAGCTCTTTGCCGTAATATTTGCAATAGGCGTCGTCACTGGAATCGTGCTGGAATTTGAATTTGGGACGAACTGGCCGGTATATTCACGCTTTGTAGGCGATGTTTTTGGAAGTCCCCTTGCAATAGAGGCTGTGTTTGCATTCTTTATGGAGTCGATATTTCTAGGAATCGCCATTTGGGGATGGAATCGGCTTGGGAAAAAATCCCATTTTGTTTCTACGCTTCTGATGTGCATAGGAACTCATTTGAGCGCAGTTTGGATAATAGCCGCCAACTCTTTTATGCAGACTCCCGCAGGATTTGAGCTGCAATATGAAACCCCCGGCGGGATTGTGGAAGTTTTGCCCGATTCTGCCGTGCCTGACAAATTTCAAATTCCCAGTACGCGCGCGGTTATAACAGACTTTTGGGATATGGCGTTTAGCGCATCCATGATGGACAGATTTCTGCATACTATATCCGCCTCATGGCTGTGCGGGGCGTTTTTTGCGCTGGGAGTGTGCGGTTATATGCTTTTGAGAAAGCCAGATGCGCGCTTTGGCGCCCCGTGCGCGCGGGTGGCATTAGTATATGCTGCTGTTGCGGCGGTATTTATGATGTTTACCGGCCATGGAAGCGCGCGGCTTTTGGCGCAAACCCAGCCGGAAAAACTTTCGGCTTTTGAGGGTCACTACAAGACTTCAAAAAATGCGCCGCTTTATATATTTGGATGGGTAGATGAAGACAGCAGGCACGTTTCCGGATTGAAAGCCAAGGGGCTATTTAGCTTGTTGGCCTACGGCTCCTTCGATAAGGAGGTAAAGGGCCTAGAAGATTTGCCTTCGGACGAATTCTTGGCGAAAATCCATCCTGGCGCCTCAAAACCCGCGCTTGCCGACATAAGGCCGGACTATTGGCCTCCGGTTAACTTTTGCTTTCAGACATTTAGGGCAATGGTTTATTTGGGGGGACTTATTGGAGCGTTTATCGTATGGGGATTTGGATTGTGGATTATGAATGAACTATTCGACATGAAAAAGCGCAGGGCAAGAATATTTTGGAAAGCGGCGATGTTTTCAACCCTGTTGCCCGTTGCCGCGAGCCAGTTCGGATGGGCGGCTGCGGAAGTGGGGCGCCAACCTTGGATTGTTTGGCATGTATTAAAAACATCTGATGCGGTGACAACTGCTGCGGCTCCCGAAGAAATTCTTTTATCTATAATTTTATTTTCGCTTATATTTACTGCCATTGCGGTATTGGGATGCTGGGTGCTGTATAAAAAAATAGTGGATTTTAATGGAGGGGAGGCGTAATGGAATTTTTTCAAATACTTTGGTTTGTATTAATGGGCGTGCTCCTGGCTGGATTCTTTGTCTGCGCAGGGTTTGATTTCGGCATTGGGATGTTGGCTTTGGGATTTTCAGACACGGACAAGCGCGACTTGGCTTTAATGGAAATCGCCCCGTTTTGGGACGGCAACCAAGTGTGGTTGATAGTTGCGGGAGGGGCGCTTTTTGCGGCATTTCCTGAAGCATATTCCGTTATTTTATCCAATCTCTACATACCCATGATTCTCTTGCTTGGGCTTCTAATTTTTAGGGTGGTGGCAATTGAATTTTTTCTGGCGTTAAAAGGCAAAAAGTGGCGCGTTTTTTGGACGTGGATGAATTGCTTCGCGTCTGTGGGGGCAATGACGCTAATCGGGGTCGCATTGGGGGCGTTGTATGGCGGAGAAGTTTTGATGAAAGTCGACGGCGGATGGCTGGACAACTTCTTGAGGATTTTTACTCCTCTTACTATATGCGCTGCCGCAATTTGCGTAATTTTTTGCCTGGCGCACGGTTCGGTATATCTGTCAATGAAAAACTCGACTGATGAATACTACCGGAGGTTGGCCTTAAAATGGCTTGCAATATTGGCGTTGGGATACTTCGTTTATTTGCTGGTATTCTTTTTTTGCGGAAAGACGGGAAGCGTACCCCGGATTTTTACTCTTGGAATATTTGTGTTGGCATACATGCCCCTAAGATTTGCGATGCGTTTCTTAAGGCGCGGACAGGTTAAAACGGCTTTTGCTTCGACTTCTTTATTTGCGGTTTTAGCGGTTTTTGCGCATTGCCTAGGAGCTTATCCTTACATAGTGGCTCCGTCTTCAACTTCCGCTGGGGTAGAAATATTTGAGGCTTCTTCTACTCTCATGACATTGGAAATAATGACGGTTGTTGCAGCAATAGGAATGCCGTTGGCTTTGGGATATTTTGCTTATTCCCATGCCGTATTTTCCAAAGGCAAAAATACAAAAGAAGATAAAGAATATTAAGTTTTGCCCGCAAACTTTGACGGAGAAATGCCGTATCTCCTTTTGAAAGCTTTTGAAAGGGCAAAGATATTTGAGTACCCTGCAATTTTTGCGCATTCCGACAATGGAAGCCCTTCCGATATTTTATCCGCAGCAATCCTCATTTTAGCGTCGGACAATATTCCCGCATAAGAGCGCGATTTTATCTTGCAGCAAGCCTTGTTTAATTCGTAAACGCTTATGGAAAGGCTCTTTGCAAGTTTACATGCCGATGGAGCCCTGCAAGGAAATTTTTCTGCCGTTCCGATTGCGTGTGTTATCATTGCGCATACTGAATCGTTCTTTGAGAATTCTTTTCTCAAAAGCGCGCACAACAGCACGGCCGCATTTTCGAGGACGCACACCGACGGTTCACGGGAATAAATTTCTCTGGCGTATATTTTCGCCGCCGACGCTACGGAGTCGGCAAGAATGCTCTGCTTTACTAGACACTCTCTGCCTAAAATATTTTCCCATTCCGAACATTCCTTTATGTGAAACCATAAAACGTCCCAGCACCTTCCCGCTTTTAAAACGGAGCTGGACCCTGTCGCGGAAAGAAATACACTCCCTTTTTTCAAAGCATGAGAGGTTCCCGCAAACGATACTTTTGCCGTTCCGCGCAGAGTGTAGATAATTGTCGGAAACTTCTTTTTTACTCTCTCCGAATAATATTGGCTGCGGTGTGTTGTAAATGCGGCGTTTTTTATTCCGTACAATCCCAATATGTCTAAGCTCCCGTTTTTAGGGGCAAAAATTCCGTTTGCATCAGATACGAATTCTTCGGGTAGAAAAGGCGGGGATATGTAGCATTCTCGGCTGCTTTTAGGCCATAGTTGAAGCGTGTCCGGGGAGTTTATTTTCCATAGGATGTCTTCTTTCTTCGTTTTCATGAAAATATGCGGCCGAATTTTATATATCCAATATTAAAATAAATATCCCAATTTAATTATTTAATTCTTTTCCCAAAGTGATAATATCAATCTAATCGACTGCAACTAAAAACGGAAAATGCTATGGGGAGAAAATTATATATATTTGCCGCGGCCGTTATAGCGGCGCTAAATTTTTTTAATAAAACATGCGCCTACGAAAATATTTCAGATAGAAAATCGCCTCTTGTCCCAATGCTTGCGCTAAACGGAAAACCAAGCCAAGCCCAACTGGATTTATGGCTAGCAGATTTCAAAAAGGCGGGCATCGAAAGTTTTCTGATATACGGCCGAACAGGGTGCGAAATAGAATACATGTCGGAAAATTGGATGGATGTTTGCAATTTTCTTGTGCGCAGGGCGGGGGATTTGGATATGGATGTCTATCTCTACGACGAATTCGACTGGCCAAGCGGAACGGCGAAAAAACGCGTTATGCGCGACAAACCTGATTGCGCGCTGAAATATCTGGAAGCTAAAAGAAATCCTTCCGGAAACGTCGATTTTAGAGTGAGGACAAATCCGAACATGGCCGATTTATTTAGCGCGGAGGCTGTGGATTATTTCATAGGGTTGACACATGAAAAGTATTATAAAAGATTTCCAGATGCATTTGGAAAGACCGTGA
Source organism: Coraliomargarita sp. CAG:312 (assembly GCA_000438015.1). Taxonomy (GTDB): domain Bacteria; phylum Verrucomicrobiota; class Verrucomicrobiia; order Opitutales; family Intestinicryptomonadaceae; genus Merdousia. The sequence goes on from FR901584.1 coordinate 51,461, forward strand.
AGGCTGTGTTTACAGACGAGCCTTCTGTGTCGTACTACGGCAGTGAAGCCGACAAAAACGCTTTAAAGATACCGTACTTTAACGGCATTGAAGAGGAGTATTTCAGGAGAGTCGGTCGGAATTTGCGCGACGACATAACATCTGGATGGGATTCTAATGTTCAACCTTGGAAAGAGACAATATTGCGGATAATTTCCAAGCGTTTTTCTGAAAATTACTCTGGGAAGCTTGCCGATTGGTGCGCCGAACACCGGATAAAGCTTACCGGGCATTTAATGAGCGAAACTTATTCAAAAAATGCCCTTTGGACATGCGGGCATCCATTGCGCGCCCTTTCAAAATTTCAGCTTCCCGGCATGGATGAAATTTCTACCGCAACGGCGATGTCTCCGCGCTATGACGAAGTCCGCAAAATGATGGCCAGAAATGTGGAATGGCTTACCCTGCATACCGTCATGTATGCCGCGGAGAAAAACGGCAACCGCGGAGCGCTTGGAGAGCTTTTCGCGCTGGGCCCGTGCGATACGCCATTTGGAATATACCGCAGGGAAATCTGGCAAGTAGCGGCATTCGGAGTGGATACATACGTTTTGGCGATTTCACAGTTGGACTTGCGCGTCAGGCTTTCGGACGATCCTTATTTAACGTACTTTATGTCCACATATATGAATTCGTGGACTCCAAATCAGAGTTGGTTTTACGACTTGAAAAATTTTTCGGAAGACGCAAAAATAGCTGCGTATTTCGCAAAGAAAGACAGGTTCTGCGAAATTGCAGTCCGCTATAAATACGATGATAAGTCGGATCTAGTTGGATTGCTTAGGCAGATAGCCTGCGCGCAATTGTCGTCGAAACTTCTTCTCGACGGCGAAAAATCTGATGCAAGCATAATTGCCACCATTGACTCAAAAGGCTGCGTATATGAGGAAGTTTCCGGAAAACATTTTGAAAAAATATCGGATTTTGTTGCATGGGCTGAGTCGGTGTCCGGCGGAAAAGTGTCAGTCAGAAACGCCGACGGCTCTAAGGCTCCAGACGTATTTGTCAGGGAGTTCGAAGACGGGTCATATATAATTCTCAACTATGGGCAGTCTAGGAATCTTGCAGTCTTGAGTCCATCCGGGAAGAAAACAGTAAATTTAGAGGAGTTCGGAGTCTGCTTTTTCGACGCGCTCGGAAATGTGCGCGACACAGCATTGAGAAGGCCTGCAGGCAAAGTTAAATCAGTTCAAGGCGTGGACGCGCGCAGCCCGGTAGTAAGAATGCTTGGGCAAAACTCAATGCGGCCGCTTTTTCTTAATTCAAAACAATTTGCCTTTAAAACGGAAAATGACATTGAACTTATATTTTCCGTGCGGAAATACGGCAATACTTGCAAAATCTCTCTTGACGGAGAAGTTCTTGACGGAAACAATGCTGGCGCCATCTTGCCCGGTTTTAGCGGATTATACAATACGGTAAAAAGGCAGGTTAAGGCCGGAAACCATATCTTGGAATTGCAGGGAGACGCCGCGGAATTTTCTTACCTTCCTCTGGCGGTTATTTCGGGGAATTTTTCGCGCATTGGAAACGTTTTAAAAGAATATTCTGGCGACGGAAAAGGCTTGGACGGAGCCTTTGGCAAAATCGAAGAAACCCGCTGCATCCGCATCCCTGAAAACGCCGGACTAATCGAATTGCAAACGGCGCAAGTTCCGTCCGAGCTCTTTATTGACGGAAAATCTCTCGGAACCAAATTGTGGAGTCCGCATATTTGGAAAATCCCCCCGGATTGCAGGGGCAGGGAAGCTGAAATTAAAATAGTCCGAAAACCGTCTTTCGGAAGGATTTTCGGAAGGGAGATATTTTTCACAAAAAAGGATAACAACTATTTATACCGGCCTTATTCCGCAGATTCAGATTTTCTGCCGGTTTGCGGCGTAATCTTTCATCTAGACGCAGATTAACCGCATATTAAAAAATGCCAAACTTGAAATATGAACTATGGCGTTTTTTTTATTTAGAAGCTTGAGGGGGGGGATTTTGCCTTGTTTTGCGGTTGAAATGATTGTCGTTTCCGATTTTTCTTACCGTATCCCAGCGCGCGAAGCCTTGCATTGTAAATGCGCAATATGCGGGCTTCGGTCACTTTTAGGTTTTTGTCCGCTGCTATTGCAATTCCGCTCCTCATGTAAAAAGGAATTCGTTCCTTTAACAGTGTGTTTATTTTCTCAAGCGGATTTGGACAATTTAAAAGCGGCCTGTCGCGGTTGCGGGAAGTTCGCTCTAAAATTTCCTCTGGTGTGCTGAACAGCACAACGGAAACGCCTTTTGACTTGACGAGTTCTGGCATATTGTCGCGGCAGACCAGGCCCCCTCCGCACGCTACTACGCATCCAGATGATGGATGTCCGCCATCCATAAACTCTCTTTCCATTTGGCGGAATTTTTCCTCTCCATAGCGGGCAAAAATATCTTTTACCGTCATAGAGTACTTTTTTTCTATTGCAGTGTCGGAATCTAAAAATTTGCAGTGAAGACGCGATGCAAGGCGTTTGCCTAAGACGCTTTTGCCCGTTCCCATAAAGCCCAAAAGATATAAATTGGGCATTTCTTTATGCAATGTTGGGTCTGAGCTCATTATATTTTAAATACTCAAATTACCTCTTCTCTGGCAAGGAAATTTAATTGTTTAGGCGAAAAAAGGCGCCCGAACAAAAGTTGGGCGCCTTAAATAGAAGTTTCAGACTCTCTATTGTATTATCAGAGATTTCCCGGTCATTTCTGCGGGAGGTTTGAGTCCCATTAGCTGAAGCACCGTCGGGGCTATATCTCCAAGATTTCCGCCTTGGCGCAATTTTAGCCCCTCCATGCCTTTCCCGTATATTATAACTTCAACGGGATTCATTGTGTGGCGGGTATGGGGTTCGTTTATTGACGGCTCAAAGAGTTGGTCGCTGTTTCCGTGGTCGGCGGTTATAACCATTACGGCTCCGGTTTTATCCGCGGCCTCGGCGATTTTTTTGACGCCAGCATCCACAGCTTCTATCGCTTTTACTGCGGCTTCCAAGTTTCCGGTATGGCCTACCATGTCTCCGTTTGCGAAGTTTACAACAATTAAGGCGTACTTGTTTTCAAGCACGGCTTTCGCGACGGCGTCGGCGACTCCAGGTTCGCTCATCTCGGGCTTTTGGTCGTAAGTCTGAACGTCGCGGGGAGAGTCTATCAATATTCTGTCTTCTCCGCGGAAAGGTTCTTCCCGGTAGTCGTTAAAGAAGAACGTCACGTGTGCGAATTTTTCTGTTTCGGCGCAGCGCAATTGCGCCAATCCTTTTGAACTTATGTATTCGCCCAAAATATTCACCATCTTTGGAGGCTTGGGGAATAAAACATTGGGGCAAAGCCCTGTTTTATATTCTGTCATTGTGACAAAATAAACTTTGGGGCGGACAGTTCTATTAAAGCCATCAAAATCATCGTCTATAAAGGCGCTTGTCATTTCGCGCGGGCGGTCTCCGCGGAAGTTGAAGAATATTACTGCATCGCCGTCTTTTACACGCCCGATGGGTTTGCCGTCCTCAACTATCCATGTCGGGACTATAAATTCGTCTCCCTGCATATTGTCTTGGGCGGGGTTGTCGTAATAATTTTTGAAAGCTTCTTCGGCGCTGGAAACTTCAGCTTCTGCTTTTACTCCGACTAGGCAATCGTAGGCTTTTTGGACTCTATCCCATCTTTTGTCTCTGTCCATAGCCCAAAATCTGCCTATTACGGAGGCTACTTTGCCAACGCCGTATTCTTTCATCTTGGATTCGACTTCTTTTATAAATCCCAACCCGCTTGTCGGCGGAGTATCGCGTCCGTCTGTAAAGGCGTGCAAGTAAACCTTTTCATACTTCTTATCCGCGCAAAGCTTCAGCAGATTGTACAGATGTCTGAGCATTGAGTGGACTCCGGCGTCGCTACAAAGCCCGAAGAGGTGCAGGGAACCGCCTTCATCCATTGTTTTAAACACCTGTTGAAGAACGGGGCTTTCCAATATGGAGCCGGTTTGGAACCCTTTGTCTATGCGCACTATTTCTTGGTCTACAACGCGGCCGGCGCCAATATTTTGATGCCCGACTTCGCTATTTCCCATAATGCCTTCGGGAAGGCCTACTGCGAGCCCGCACGCGGCAATTTCGGTTCTGGGCCAGTGGGCTGCCAAATTTTTGCAGAATGGCGCGTTTGCCAATTTTATTGCGTTATATTTATCAAGCGACGGATCGTGGTTTTCTCCCCATCCGTCTCTTATTACCAGTATAGCAGGTCTTCTTATTCCGTTCATAATATTAAAATTCAGTTTTATGCGGTTTTGCCCCGCATATTTTAACCAGACAAGAAAAGCCTTTCCGCGAATTATCGCAACCATTTTTTTGTCTGTTGAAATAAATCGGGCCGGTGCCGGCAGTGTTTTTCACAACTTCGGAAATTTTATCAAAAAAAGCTTTACAAGACAAAAAAATGTACGAATATGCATAGCTTCATAATCGAGAAAATGCATTTCCCAAATGTTCGATTTTTGCGAATATGTGAAAATCAGGCAACGCTAAAACTCGACAACAAACTTTAAAATCAACGATATAAAAATTGAAAGGACTACAGTGGCAAATCTGAAAAAGAAAAGAAGACTGAAGATGAACAAGCATAAGCGCTCAAAACGCGCCAAAGCTAATCGTCATAAGAAGCGCATTTGGGGCTGCTAAAGTTGTAATTTTTGAAAAGGGCATGCGAAAAAGATATCCGCATGCCCTTTTAGTTTTACGTTTTATTTTATTGCCGCCCGCGTAAAAATTTCATAGCGTTAGAAAATGGCGGGAAGAAAATTGTTTTCATTGTTGCTGGTTTTTTTATGCCTTCCGGTGTCCGTTTTTGCTAAATGGAACATCGATTTCAAAGAGAATTCCGGTATTTTATCTTTAAAATTCGGCGAAGTGACTGTTAGCGGAAAGCTTTCATTCGTGGCGGAAGGCAAGAAATGGGAAATAGCAAACTCGAGGGACGGGGTTGGCAATCGGCTTTGCATAGTCGATAATTCGGGAGACGTCCAGGGATACATAGTTTTTCCGTCAAATTGCCCCGATAGTTTAAAAATTCTTTTTTACCACAGAACAGCCCAAGCCTACAAAGGCAAATTATCGTTTGACGGCGAAATAATATTTGCGGGGAAACTATCGGAAAAATCCGCGTATGCGTGCCGTACGCGGCCGTCAAAGTCTGAACGGGTATTGGGCCTAAATCTAAATTCCGCAGATTCTCTTCTAAACGACTCCATTTTCTTGCCCGATTCGGATTCTCTTCTAAGAATAGGCGCGGCAAATCTCGCTATAAGAACCATTAGCTCGTCAAAATACAATTTTTCCGCAAGCGGACGCATTGACGATGCTTCGGAAAGTTGTTTTGAGTTTTCATTTATCGAAAACTACTTCAAAAGTAGCTATGTCCCGTACTACCGCCATTTAGACCGGAGTAAAATGCCTGCCACTCCGAGCGGATGGATGTCTTGGAACACTTACTTTGACACGGCTACCGCTGATGACAATCTATCCGAGGCAAAAATTGGGCGGAAATATCTGCAGCCATTTGGATGTGAAATTTGGTCTATTGAATCATGGCAGGGAAATTCCGACAAATTGCCTGTCAGCGGATTCCACAATATAAATTTGGAAACAAATGTTCGTCAGTTTCCGGATGGAATGAAAAAACTGGCGCAAGATATCCGAGCGCTCGGATTCAAGCCTGGGATATGGATGGCGCCTTTCGGAACAGGGAACGAAGATTTCTACAAAGCGCATAAGTCATGGTTTCTGCACGATGTCCAAGGCAATCCTATCTCTTCATGGAACGGAAAATATACCCTAGACCCCACGGTTCCCGAAGCCCGAGAACATTTAAGAAAAATATTTGAAATTGCATCTAAAGAATGGGGATACGAGTTCTTTAAGATCGACGGAATGTCGGGCCGCAACAAGAGCTACTGCGCGCACCTTTATGAAAGGCCGGAAATCCGCGAAAGGTTTAAGCATCCAGATTGCCCGAATCCTTTTGAGTTGTGCGTAGAGGCATTCAGAGATGGAATCGGCGACGACGCTGTTTTCTTGGCGTGCCAAGGCCATACAAGCGGCCCAGAGGCGAAATATGCCCAACTTTCGCGAACCGGAGCCGACATAGTCCATCCGAACCAACCCGTAAGATGGCAAAATGTAAAATTGCAGGGCAGGTGTACCATAAACCAGATATTTACCCATAACATCGCAATGGTTGCCGATCCGGATACTCTTTTAGTAAAAGACCTTCCCCCCGCTGAGGCTAGAACTACCGCCACAATAGTTGCATTGCCGGGGCAACTTACATTTTTTGGGGACAAACTTGCCGGACTTAGCCAGTCGCAAATGAAAATTCTCCAGCAGACTTTGCCGCCGGCAATTGTTCGGCCCGCGAGTCTGTACCCCTATTTTTCAATGCTGCCGATATGGAATCTTTCCGCGCGCCACCCTATTCTAGGAGGCTATAATGTAATTGCGTTTATAAATTGGGAAGACGATGAGCGTGAAATCGCCGTGTCGGCGGAAGAGCTTGGAATAGACGGCGCGAAAAAATATTTGGGATTTGAGTTTTGGACGCAAAAACCATTGGGGATAGTCGATGCTTCAAATATATCCCAAACCGTTCCGGCGCACGATACGCGACTTCTTGTTCTCGTCCCATTAAAAAGCGGAATCCCACAGCTTATCGGAAGCGACCGACATATAAGCAACTCATTCGGAGAAATAAAAAGCTGCGTTTACGACGACGCGTCAAAAGTCTTATCGCTGGAAGTGGAGGCTGTTGCGGGGTTCCCTATGTCGCTGTGGTTTAATATTCCGGAAGGAATGGAATTAGAGTCTTGCTTTTGCGGAGACGAAATCAAATGCGAAACCAGCGTTGACGGGCGGACGCTTAAAACAACGTTTGTAAAATCTCCAGAATCTAAGGATGGAGGATGCGTCTTCGTTAGCTTAAAGTTTCGGTAGGAATGGTGCGAATGGCGGGATAAACTTGTTAGCACTAAAAAAATGACAGGGAAGGATACAAAGAGGGTTTTTTGGCAAAAAAGATTTGCACAAAATTTAATCCTTCCATAGTATTTTACCATGAAAAAATTTGCATGTTTCATTGGATTGCTCTGCTTTTCTTTGATTCTGTTTTCCCAGGATCAAATTAAAATCACGCACGGGCCATATTTGCACAATGTCGGAGAAACTTCGGCGACAATTGTGTGGACTACAAATAAGCCTGCAGTATCCTGGGTAGAAATCGCTCCAGACGACGGCACGCATTTCTATGCAAAAGAGCGCGAAAAATTCTTCGATTCTCCGCTGGGCAAAAAACAAATAACAAAACTCCACCGCATTACCGCGGACAATCTTTCCCCGGCTACAACATACAACTTCAGGGTTTTTTCGCGCGAAGTATTAAAGCGCGGCGACAATAACCAAACTCTATACGGAAATGTAGCCTCATCAGCCGTATATAAAGTTGAGCCTCTTAAATTCAAGACTTTGGACACCTCTAAAAAAGAGATAAAGTTTTCCGTTGTAAACGATATCCATGCCGATTATAAAAAACTAGAATCGCTTCTAAAACAAGCCCCAAAAGATGCGGATTTTCTGGTTCTAAACGGAGATATGGTAAGCCAAATGGAGTCGGAAGACCAAATCATGAAAGGTTTTTTAGACACTCTAGTGCAGTATACCAAGAGTTCGATGCCTTTGTTTTATGCGCGCGGAAACCACGAGTCGCGCGGCAATTTTTCAGAGGAATTTATCGCTTATTTTCCGACTCCCACAGGCAAGCCGTATTATACTTTTAGGCAGGGCAAAGTGTTTTTCATTGTTCTCGACGGCGGCGAAGACAAGCCAGACAGCGACATTGAATATTTTGATACCGCAAACTTCGACAAATACCGAAGCGACCAGGCAAAATGGCTGCAATCCGTAATAGAATCAGACGAATATAAGGGCGCTTCAGCGAGGATTGTCATAACCCATATTCCTCCTGCTTGGGGAAGTTGGCACGGGTCTGTGGATTTCAAAAAGAAATTTGCACCGGTATTAAACGGCGCAAACGTCGATGTCATTTTGAGCGGGCATCTTCACAAGCACGAATTCTATCCGGCTTCAAGCTCGGGATTTGAAGCTCCGAACGTCGTAAATTCCAACTCGGACATAATGAATGTCTGCGTAGACTCAGAAGAAATAAAAATAGACTTTGTCGGCGCCGACGGGAAACCATCGCATCCCGGCAAAACGTTTAGGCTAAATTCCGCAAAAGAATAAGCCTTTGTAAATTATGGCTTATAATATGGATAGAAAAACATTTTTTAAGGTATTTGCGGTTTTACTTGCAAACACAGGCATAACCCCGGCTTTTGCGGCAAACCTAAATGTTGAAAATAACGCCTCCCTAAAAATATCCGAAGGCCCGTATTTGCTGTCTATGGACGGCGGCAAGGTTTGCGTAGTTTTTATGACGAACAAAAGGGCGGTTGCTTCAGTTGAGGTTTTTTCTCCGGACGACAAGAACTTTTCACAAAACAAAATTTTTTTCGATTCTTCGCCAACAGGCAGAAAACATATTGGAACGCTTCATGCCGTGTGGTTGGAGAATCTTGCAGCAGGGAATACTTACTCCTACAAAATAGAGGTAAAAGAGGTCTTGGAGTACTGGGAAACATATAAAGGTGCTAAATACGGCGCTACTAAATTCGGCGATATTCTGAAATGTGATACATATCCAAATGGTTCGAATCCGTTGATATTTAAAACGCCGTCAGATAAAAACCCGGAAATGTCGTTTATAGTCATAAACGACATACATCAAACCCCAAAAACCGTCCAACAATTGTTGCAGCCAAAAAATTTGTCTAACGCCGATTTTATTCTCTTAAATGGCGATATGGTAAATACTTTTCAAAATGAAGAGTTAATATTTAAGGGATTTATGAGAGCGGTTTCGGATGCAGCTCATGGCAATATTCCAATATTTTACGCTCGCGGAAACCACGAATGCCGGGGAAAGTATTCCGAGGCTTTTTTAGATTATTTTCCGACTAAAACGGGGAAGCCGTATTACGCCTTTATGCGCGCCGGCACGTTTTTTCTGGTTCTAGATATGGGAGAAGATAAACCCGACAGTTCAGCTGAATGTGGAGGGATCACGGATTTTGACAGCTACCAAAAGGAGGAATCTAATTGGCTCGAAAAAATTGTGGCGTCGAAAGAATTTAAAACAGCAAAACGGCGAATAGCGATTTCGCACATTCCGCCGTTTGAGCTTGGAGAAAGCCCGTACAATCGCGCTATAGGAAATCGGTTCAGAAAAATTTTGGATAAAGCCAATTTAAATTTAATGATATGCGCGCATTGGCATGAGCGTTTTGTCGTAAAATCCGGCGAGCGTTTTCCAAAGTCAAAATTGGATATAAAAGTAAAATACCCAATTATAATAAACGGCAAAAAAGACGCGCTAAAAGTAAAGATAGACGATTCTTCATTAAGCTTCGCGTTTATAAATGAAAAAGGCGGCTACACGGAATGGGTGGATTTAAACAAGTTGAAGTGAGAAAGAATATAAACACGCGATTTTCGCACAATATGTATTATGTCTAATTATATGAATGTTCTCGAAACTACCTATTTCTATTTTAGTATTTTTGAGTCGCTATTTACTGATTGATATGCACTAACGGAAATTATCCTAAGGTAAAAATATCCGATTAGACGTTTACAATATTGTGCAGAAAAAACCCTATTTTTGGCAAAAATAACCTTCTCAGGAACCCGAATTTACCAAATTCTGACAAGTTCTTGAAAAAATCCGCATTAAAAACAGCAACTTACGAAAATTTGTATGCCACATTTTGCCAATTTGTGTCGGATTCGATAAAATTCGCAACTTTTGTACAGTTCCACACGCATTTTAACGCCTATCGGCTGTTCTTGTATACTGGATCCGTCTTGTATAGGCATTTAAGACGCCTGTCTCTAGGAGATTATGCGCGCTATAAAAGATTTGTTCGCACTTTTGGTGTGGTTCGCGTCTTTTACATACGGGATTTGCTTAATATTCGAACAGAACTATTCATGCTACCTAAGTATTACTTTCTTTTACTATGGATTAAGCACTGTTTCAACCAATTTTGGGCAGCAACATTCCCTTGCTCCGCAAAGGGTTTAAGCCATTTTATCGCATTGTCGTAATCGCATTTCTCAAAAAAACACTTCCCAAGCGCAAACTGGGCAACAGTATTTCCTTGCTCAGCCAAAGGCTTTAGCAATTTAATCGCACTGTCATAGTCGCCTTTCTCTATAAAGCATACCCCCAGCAAAAGTTGGGCATCAGCGTTTCCTTGCTCCGCTAAAGGCTTCAGCCATTTTATCGCATTGCCGTAGTCGCATTTCCCCAAAAAGCACCTCCCGAGCTCAATCTGGACTTCAACATTCCCTTGCTCCGCAAAGGGCTTCAGCAATTTTATTGCGCTGTCGCAGTCGTCTTTACTAAAAAAGCATAACCCCAACCAAAGCTGGGCTTCAGTATTTCCTTGCTCCGCCAAAGGCTTCAGCCATTTTATAGCGCTGTCGTAGTCGCCTTTCGCTACAAAGCATATCCCTAACCTAAGCTGAGCTTCAGCATTCCCTTGCTCCGCCAAAGG
>FR901584.1:62271-63073 GCA_000438015.1 Coraliomargarita sp. CAG:312
ATTAGCGATGACGCCAAAAATATTACAAGTATCGGAACAAATTTTTTCATGATAATTTCCTTCAATTAAGAAACATGAGATTCATTTAATGATTTATAATTACGCCTCGAAGTAGTATGTTACCCCAATAACACTGTTAGCTAATGTTTTTTTTACTAGACGGTGTTTGGAATTGCCGGCACGTCCAAGGACAATCAAATATTCCTTTAAAGCAGCGAATTAAATAAACGAATCAAGTTCACGGCATTATTTATGTTGGTTGTTGGTGGAATTACTTTCTTTTACTACGGATATTTCATAATAACGAGGATATTCTTCGCTATAGTCGATGCCTATAATACTGTTTCCTTGGGTAACCAAATCTGTCCAATTTATGGAAACTTCTATTACATCACCTTTATTACCTATAAATTTCAATGAATTAGCTGTTCCCGAAGGATAGACCTCGTTGAAAATATACTGCTTATGTTGGACTAGTATTTGTTCTAACTTCGTAGAATCAATAGCCTTGTCTTTCCACCGATCCATCAAGTTTTTTAGCCTATTTTCATCAGTATCGTAGGCATCTCTCAAAGACAAGCAACTCTCAAGCCAATTTTGAGCTTCAACATTCCCCTGGTTCGCTAAGGGCTTAAACAATTTTATCGCACTGTCGTAGTCGTTTTTATTAAGAAAGCATACTCCCATCAAAAGCTGGGCATCAGCATTCCCTTGTTCAGACAAGGGCTTCAGGCATTTTACCGCGCTTGTATAGTCGCGTTTCCAAACAAAGCACCTCCCAAGCACAAGCTGGGCATCAGTA
>FR901585.1:0-1016 GCA_000438015.1 Coraliomargarita sp. CAG:312
CTCGGCGGTCTTCTTTAATCCATCTTTAAACTTCTTAAAAAGTCCGAACATTTTTTCCTTATTTTCCGGCTGAACGGAGGGGACGGGTCAGAGTGCTTTTTACTTTGTCCAAAACTCCGTTTATAAACCTGCGGGACTCACCGGAAGAAAACTCTTTGGCAAGGTCTATTGCCTCGTTTATGGAGACGACCGGCGGAATATCGGTGCGGAACAGCAGCTCAAAAACCGCCAAGCGCAAAATAGCCAAATCCACTTTCGCCATTCTGTCCATAGACCAGTTTGTTGCGCTTTTTTCGATAGCGGCGTCGACTTCGGAGGAATGGGCGTTATACCCTGCTATTAATTCCTCCGCAAATCCATAAAACTCGCGCGGCTTTTCTTTTGTCTCAAAAAAGTCCTCAAGCGACCTCTCCAAGGTATCTCCCTTGTTCAATTGGGTCATATAGATAAACTGCATTGCAGCTATGCGGTTTTCGCGCCTTCCGGAAAGTTTGTTGTTTTCCTTTAATTCGCTCATTTTTTTAATGCCCTAGAAAATCAAAAAATTAATTAAGGGTGATTGTATTTCCGTCGTCGTCGGAATCGTCCACGTCGAAAGTTCCTTCGTCGTCCCAGTCATCGTCGTCGAAATTGAACTCTTCTATTTCGTCGTATAGCGCAGCACTCTGAACAGCCATTTCAATCGCGCTATCGGCAAATTCAACCCCGCGCCGAATTTTTCCGATTGTCCTAGCCTCCGCCTGTGCTTTGTCGTTGGTCACAACTATTCCATTTATTATGGGAATTCCATTTTCCACCGCTATACGCTGCAATGCGTCCGCGGTGCTGTGGGCTATAATCAAATGGTGCGGAGTCTCTCCAGCTATGACTACGCCGAGGCAAATGACGGCATCGTACCCAAGAAGAGCCAGCCTGCTTGCCGCAAAAGGCAGCTCTGCGGCTCCCGGAACCCTTAGCACCCTTATGTTCGAGTCTTTTGCCCCGCATTCCGCCAGTGTTTTGCGAACATCCTTAAG
>FR901585.1:1063-4321 GCA_000438015.1 Coraliomargarita sp. CAG:312
AAACGCGAAGCGGCTATCGCAAAAGAGTAATCCGACGCGTCGAGTTTTTTTGATTTTGGCTTATCCAAGCTCATAGCGTATCGATTTTAATTTCTTCAGTTATTTCCAACCCGAAGCCTTCGGGAAGAGCGTGCTTGCCGATGTGCGTAGTCAGAAGTTTTATCTTTTTAAACCCGAGAGCCCTAAGCAGCTGGGCGCCCATTCCGTAGTCTCGCACGTTTGGAGAAAGCGGCACGCCTTCGGGAATATTTATTCCGGAATTGGGCTGGCTTATATATACGACTGCCCCGCGCCCTTCCTTTGCGACCATTTCGAGAGCCTTGTCGAAAGAACCCGCGCCCCAAGAAAAATCCCTGTCTCCGAAAATATCGGCATAGACGTTTTCAGAGTGTACACGAGCAAGAGCCGGCTCCGCTGAAATCTCGCCGCGCACCAACGCGTAATGCGCATTGCCGTCCGTGGCTTTGAATCCGACCAGCTTAAATTCTCCGTGCCGTGTTGCAATAGGCCTTTCAAAAATTTTGGATATGAGCGTGTCCGTCTTTAGGCGGTATTCTATTAGCGAAGCGACGCTCATCATCTTCATATTATGGAGCTTCTTAAACTTAACCAAGTCCGGAATGCGCGCCATAGTGCCGTCGTCGTTCATAATTTCGCATATCGCCGCGCAAGGATACAGACCCGCTAAACGCGCCAAATCCACAGCCGCCTCAGTATGCCCGGCGCGCTCCAAAACGCCACCTTTGCGTGCCCTTAAAGGATTGATATGCCCGGGACTCACAAAGTCTCCGGCTCCGGCTTTAGGATCTGCCATAAGCCTTATTGTCCTAGCCCTGTCTGCCGCGCTTATGCCTGTTGTGACGCCAGTTGCTGCATCAACGGTGACCGTAAACGCCGTACCTTTAGAATCGCGGTTAAGGCGGACCATATCGTCTATCCCCAGCTCCGTAAGGCGCTCAGACGTTGTCGGCACACACACCAATCCGCGCGCAAACCGCACCATTGTGTTTATCGCGTCGGGCGTTATCTTTTCGCCGGCGACAATCATATCGCCCTCGTTCTCGCGCGACTCATCGTCGGCGACAATGACGATTCCACCCCGCGCAAATTCGGATATGCAATCTTCAACGCTGTCAAAAATCTTTTCCATATAAAACTCTAAAATAAAAACATTATTTTCCGTTTTGTAAAAGCCTTTTTATATCGGCCGAAGACAGCGTTTTTACAGCACCCTCCGGTATGCGTTTCATTTCGTACGAGCCTATCTGGAAACGCTTTAAATCCTTAACGTAATATCCCATTACCTCAAACATTCTGCGAATTTCGCGTTTTCTGCCCTGGCTAAGCCAGACTTCGGCCCTGCGCTTGGCAAGAGGTACGTCAAGATACGGATCCGGAATTATTTTCTCTGCGCGCAGTTTTTCGCCATCGCACATAACGCCGCGCAAAAGAGCGGGAATTATTTTTTCGTCCAAGTCCCGGTTCAAAAGCACCCGATACCGCTTTATGATGCCGCCAGACGGATGGGTTATTTTATTGGCCAAATCTCCGTCGTTTGTCAGAATAAGCAATCCGCGCGAGCCTTTGTCAAGGCGCCCGCAGCAAAATAGCTTCATCTTTGAATAGGGTTCGGGCAGCAAATCAAAAACCGTCTGGGCCTCAAATGGATCGCTATTGGAGCACAAATATCCCTTGGGCTTGTTCATTGCCAAAACCACTTTTTCCTTCACCGCGCCCCTGGCTACCCTGCCGTCAACCCAAACTCTGTCCGTTTCCGGATTGACATCCTGGCCGATTTCCGCGGGCTTGCCGTTTACGGTGACTAAACCTTCCAATATTTTAGTTTCGGCTTCGCGGCGGGAGCATATCCCGCACTGCGATATGTACTTTTGTATTCTCATCTCAAAAAAATTTTTCGGCGCACAATACAGCCTGTAATTGCCAAATTAACGCATTTTTTGGGCGCTCTTTAAAGCTTTTTTTTACGCGTGTGCGGGAATTTGCGATACAAAAAACGCCTTGATTGTAAAAAAAAGCGCCGAATCTTCGGCGCCCACTTATAAAACCTATTTCCGATAGAATTATCCGCGACGACGCGCAAACTTCTTCTGAAACTTTTCTACGCGGCCGGCAGTGTCGACAAAACGTTTTTCGCCTGTATATGCGGGGTGGGAATCTGCGGTCACATCGCGCGAAATCATATAGTAATCTACGCCGTCAATGTTTTCAACCTGCTTGCTCTTCATAGTGGAGCGCGTGAGAAAACGGGCGCCCGAAGATACGTCCACAAAACAGACTGGATGGAAGTCGGGATGGATATTTTGTTTCATAGTGGTTTTGCTCCAAAGTTGATTAACCCTGCTTCGCCTTGAAACGGGGATTGGTTTTGTTAATAATATAGACGCGACCCTTGCGACGAACAACTTTGTTGTCGGGATGGCGGCCCTTCAAAGACTTGATTGATGATACGACTTTCATGTCTAAGACTCTCGTTCTAATTTAATGAAAAGTTGTTAATGAAACGCCACAACCCAACATTGTCAAGCCCTTTTATAAAATTTTTTTGTGTAGCTTAGGAAGATATGGAAAACTAAGGCACGCATCCGCACAAAAAATCAAGGCTGCATTTTAAATAATCATCACCAGGGAACCGCCCAATATTAGAAGCCCGCCCAACGCAACTTTCGGGGTGAGAGGTTCGCCCAGAAAAAGATACGCCAATATTATGGTAAAGACAACGCTCAGCTTGTCAACCGGAGCAACCTTGGATGCCACTCCTACTTGCATGGCCTTAAAATAGAACAACCAAGACAAACCGGTAGCCATTCCTGAAAGAATTAAAAAAGCAAATGTTCGCGCTGGAACATCCTTAAGTTCCCTCACATCGACCGTGAAAAATACGACACCCCAAGTTATAAAGAGGATGACCAACGTGCGAACCGCCGTAGCCAAATTGGAATTCATCCCGTCGACGCCTACTTTTGCAAAAATCGCGGTGAGCGCTGCAAACAAAGCCGACAAAATTGCATATACTTGCCACATAAAAACGCCCTTAACATCTAGCCAACCCAAAACTGCATTTATAGCCGGCAATGATTGCAAATTATCCCGTTATGACAACCCATTATTTTAAATTTTTGCACAAACCGCTTTCCTATGCAAAAGTTCCCCAGAGCATATAGGCATGCGCACAGCCCCATCGAGCCGGAGACCTATTGCAGACATGCAATCATAAAAAAGCGGCGCCAGGGCAGCCGG
>FR901585.1:4341-9285 GCA_000438015.1 Coraliomargarita sp. CAG:312
AGGGCAGCCGGCGCCGCTAAAAGCCATTAATTCCATTGCGCCGGAGCAAAAAACCGGCGCAATAAGAGAACAATAAGAATTAGTAGACAGTCGTCTTTTCTGTGTTTTTTGACTGCTCCAACGGAGCTTTTAGACGCATGTCGTACATTTTGCGCGAAATCTTGCGGGCGGCTTTTGCCATTTCGTAATGTGGAGTGTCGCAAGCATCCACAAAGCCTATGGAGTAGTTTTCGCCGTCAGAACGGCCGGTTGTCAGCTGGTCGAACCATTGGAACCAGTGCGCCCCGACAACAACGGGATTCTCTATGGCGCTCTTTGTGTATTTCTCGTAAGACTCCACTTTATCTTCCATAGTCTTGCGCGGCCTGAGTCCGCCGCCGAACACGCCCCTGTCCTGGTTTCCAAAGTGGTACTCGCCTATTATGATCGGCTTGTCCTGCGCACCCTTGGGCAATTCGTATCCGGAAACGTCGTTGCGGTAGAGATTATAGCTCACGACATCGCAAATCTCGCTGGCGACAATCGCGCAGGTCTCATTGGTCCACGCCAACCTGCATCCGAAATACATTGCGTTCGGATCGCAAGCTTTTACTGCATTCCGGCAAACCGTAAAGTAATGCTCGTAAATTTTGCGTTCGAATGCAACCATGTCGGCTTCAGCTTCCTTTGTGGATGGTATAAAATCGTCCTTCTTCAGAAAATCGTTCCAATCCGAATACTTGGCATTCCATGCGGCGTTCAGTTTCTCTATAGAGCCGTATTTTTTCTCCAATATATTTTTAAACTCAATCTTGGAATACTGGGTCGGAGGACATGTGAGAATGGCCCGGGCCGTCAGCAAGTCCTTATTCTGCCACGGAAGCTCATTGTCGACAAACACTCCTATGCAGTAGGGAGACTCTATATATGCGGCGGATTTAGCTATGCTTTTCATCGTCTCAGACTCGAACTTAGGATCGAAGTAATCCGGGAATGGAATCCAATAAGCGTTCAACTTCTCTTTTGATTCCAGATTTGAAGTCTTTACAGAGCCCACTATCAGCGCATACGGAACGGTCTGCTCGTTCAAAACAAAATTTTGCGTCCATGCGCCGTAAGTATTAAGCCCCCAAGCCTGCATGCGCTTAGCGGCTATCTTTCCGTAAGTGGCCTCTGGACTGTCTCCGTATTTTTCGGCGACATTGCGGCGGACAAAGTTAAACACATCGTGCTTGCCCTCGTAGTCGAACTTTCCCCACCATGCGATAGACTTATAGTTTTCATCGGCTATATCGTCGAAGTAATTTTCGCGGCCATTGATGGGAGTAGACGGGAAGCTGCCCACGCAGTCTATGCCCAAAGACCAAAACAGGTTGCCTTTTGGGGTCACCAAAAACCATTTTCCGCCGACCTTCTGGGTGCGGAATTTGCCGGTTGCCTCGTATTTATGGTCGTCGCTTATTAACCCTCCGAATTCATCGCGGTTTTTAAGCGGCGGATGTTTCTTGTTGAATTTTTCCTCGTCTGCGATGCGGGCTTTGTAGTCGTCGTTAGAATGGATTTTATTTTTCCACTCGCGGTGCTTGAATTGTCCGTACCTATCGACAAACGGGAAGAACTGCTCTTTTGTCATTTTGAACATTGGCAGGGACAAATCCATGAAATTAGGATGCGTAGGCTTAAAGCGCATTGCCTTGAAAGCGCCGGGCTCAAACATCCAATCGCTTTCTTTGGGCGCTTCAAACTCGCGGATTTTTATGTTGTCGATGGCAATACGGCTTCCGTTGTGCGACGTCCAATCTAAATAGGCGTTTTTTGCGCCCTCCGGAACGCGCCCCACAACTCTAACTGTGCCTGTTTCACCGGCCTTTTCGCCGAACGTCTCTGTCACTATGCGCTCGCTTTTTCCGTTTACTTGGCATTCTATCAATGCAAAATTCATTATCTGTTTCCTGTCGGAATCCAGCACTTTATAGTCAAAAGTAATCTCGTAAAACTTGCCTCCCTCAAGACCGCCTTTGGGATATCTTATCGAGCGCGGCCATTCACCCTTTTCTTTCAGTGTGTTCAGCACAAGAGAAGTTTTCCCTTCAACGGCATCCTTTCCAGTTCCTTCCGAAACAGTTTCGCCGTTAAACTCCAATTTGGAAAAGAATTGGCTGTTTGAAATATCTTCAAAATTTTCTTTCAGAACCAAGTTCTTGTCTTCCGCGGTGCAGGATGCTCCAAGAACCCCTGCGTATAACAGTCCCAATAAATATAAATGTCTCATAGCTCATTTAATTTAAAGCCTATAAAATAATTGTAAAGCATTAAAAAATCAATCTTGAACGGCGGCACTTTTTATGTTATTGGAATTATAGTCTTCTCAAGAAATTTCTTTTCTAAAAATGGGGAATTAATTATGAAAATACGAAAAACGACAATGTTGTTTGCGGCGATATTTGCGACCTGCTGCATTCACGCGGAAATCTGGCATTCGCAATTGTATCTGGATGGAGGTCGCCCTCACTTAAAACGCGTTGAAGTGACATTTGAAAACAAAACCGGCAAGGCTCTGGACGGGCAATTGTCCTACATTTCCGCAAAAGAACTCGGAATAGTTGGAAGGCCGTCCAAAGAGTTAAGGGTTGTTTCAGAGAACGGTAAAGAACTGTTGTTTGCGCTGGAGCCTGAGTCTGAAATTATTTCTGAAGGCGCAAAGCTTGCCATACCGGTAGCCTGCGAGCCAGGCAAAAAATCTCGGGCTTGGGTATATTTCGACAATCCAAAAGCCTGGGAGTTGCCGTCAAATTTAAAATCCGGACCGGTAGATGAGACATTGGATTTTGAGTCTCTAAAATCGCTCCCCGTGCCAAATTGGAGCGATAACTCCCAGAAAAACTATTACAATAAACTTGAAGAAAATAGCGGGCGCGAAGGCGGGAAATGCGTAAGCACAACCGCCGAAAAAGGCTCTAAACCAGAGTGGGTATGCATATCGCGCCAGTTTCCAGTCGGGCCGGGAGACAAATACAAGATAAGCGGATGGGTAAAAGGAGAAAATGTCGACGGGAGAGCCGGATTCTACATTCACGTGGGATCCAAAAATTTCCTGCACAAAGACAACAATAAGGGAACTTTCGGCTGGAAAAAAGTGGACTTTGAGGGGACCATCCCGGAAGGGGTCAATTACTTGAGTTTTGGAACGGTGCTCTACGCCAAGGAGGGCAAGGCTTGGTTCGACGATATGAGCGTAAAAATAGAAAGGTCTCAAGGAGCGGCGCAGGTTTCCATAGGCAAAGTTGAATCCTTGGAATTCGCCAAGACTGGGGAAAGCTCCCAATGGCATATTTCAAAAGCCCAATATCCGTCGAGAATAGTGCTTAGCTCATTTAACTTCTCCCAAGAGCGCAAAAAGAACTCTCTTGTTGTAATCCCAATAAACAGGATAACCAACGCAAACTACGACGCGGAATCGTTTGCCGCATTTGTCGACAATAAGCAAGTTCCGTTTCTTTTGGCTTCCGGCAATATGGTTCTTGAAATTGGAGACATCCCGCCGCATTCGGAAAAAGCATTCTACGTCTATTTGAATAAGGATAAAAAGAATCAAACTGTCCAAGCAAAGGCCAAACAGGCGAGCGGAATACTTAGCGACTATGAGACGCAAATTTCGTCCTCTGCATCCGCAAAGGATTTTGAAAAGCTGATGAACTCTCCCGTAAATCTCTATAAGAACTCCAGTTTTGAGGAAAACGGCAATTCTTGGAGTACTTCCGGAGGAAAAGACGTCGACATAAAATTTGTAGATGGAGGGCTTTTCG
This sequence comes from Coraliomargarita sp. CAG:312, assembly GCA_000438015.1. Classification (GTDB taxonomy): domain Bacteria; phylum Verrucomicrobiota; class Verrucomicrobiia; order Opitutales; family Intestinicryptomonadaceae; genus Merdousia. Next base: position 8,127 of record FR901585.1, read on the forward strand.
GCAAACGCGCAGCAATGCTCGATATAAAAGACACCGCGCCCAAAGGATGGTACGGCCTGCGCCAAGGAGTTCCCACTGAGCCAATGAGCGGATATATGATAATCGGATGGGTAAAATGTCCGGACGGAGGCGGCTCCGTAAATGCGCACTATACGCCCAAGGGCTCAACGTTCGAATCTTATTCCGCGGCAATTTCCGGCAAAGACTGGCAGATGTTCTCTATGTACATCCCATCCAGAAGCGAGGGCAACGTAAGCGTCCATCTCACCGCCACAAGCGGCAAATACTTTTACGACGGAATAATCGCCGCCCAATGCGTAAACGCAAGCCTTGTCGGATTTGAAAGCGCATCCGACGCGAAAGAAAAGGATTTTTCCGTATGGCAAGTGGACAATCTGATAAAAATATTCACGGGAGACGTTCAGTCTTCCGACGCCGAGCCATATTTGGAGCTTGCCGGAAACGAATATGAAGGAATGCAGCTGGGTATCAGAAGCTCCTCGGAAATAAAGGATCTGGAAGTTTCTGCAAGCGCGCCCGTTTACGACGATTCAATGCCGATACTCCAACGCGCCAAAATTCTATTTGGGATCCAAGATCGCCCGACTCTGCCTGCTCCGCAAATAGGAAATATTGGCAACGTCGGCATCGATACGGAAAGCCGCTACTTCCACTTTACAGATTTGAAGCCATATGAACGCTTTGTTCCGCCGAACAATTTTGGCGTAATGTATCCGGATCCCATTTTGCCGTTTGCAAAATTTGATTTGGCTGCAAAAACCACTAAGGGTGTCTATTTGATTTTCAACGCGCCAAAAAATGCGCAATCCGGAATATATTCAGGCAATATAGAATTGAAAGCCGGAGGCAAAGTTCTCAAAAGTATTCCCTACAAAATTCGGGTTTACGACTTCTCCCTCTCGGACGAACCTCAGCTTTACGCAATTTTCGACGTAAGGATGGGAGCGGGAGCAAAATATAAGAGCCATACCATGCACGACGCCGCAAAATTTATGCGGTCTAAGAAGCTTAGCGTAGATACGATTCCGGCGAGAATAGACTTCAAACTTGTCGACGGGAAACCCGTAGCCGATTTCTCAAAATTCGACGAAGAAGCGGAGTTCTACCTGAACGAGCTAAAATTCCCATACCTGTACCT
>FR901585.1:9300-16427 GCA_000438015.1 Coraliomargarita sp. CAG:312
CTGTACCTGCCGTTCCGCTACGGAACTTTTGGCTGGGGAAATCCGCCGGCGCCTTATCTAGGAGAAAATCCGTATCCTGGAAAGTGGCCCTACGAATCCGCCGACCATGCGGTTCTCAATCCGAAATACCGCGAGTACCTGGTGGAAAGTCTAAAGCAGATAGCCAAGCACTTGGAAGAAAAGGGATGGAGCGACCGCTTTATGTTCTACATATCCGACGAGCCGTTTGCTAACCTCAAAAACATAGAGAAGCAAATGATAGCCCTATGCGACGCAATCCACGAGGGCGCGCCCAAAATAAAGATTTACTGCAGCACATGGTATTATGTTCCGCAGTGGCTTGGCAAGCTCAACATATGGGGCGTAGGTGCCCAGGGGCAGGCATCAGTCGACGACATTGAAACGATAAAGAAAAGCGGCGCCGAAATTATAACAACCACCGACGGGCAGTTTGTCTTGGACAATCCGTACAACGCCCTTGAAAGGCTGCTTCCGTTATACTGCTATAAGTACGGCTTCAAAGGATACGAATTCTGGGGCGCAGACTGGTACACAGTAAATCCGTTAAAATGGGGCCTCCACATGGACATACCCCAGTCTGACACTCCCGGAAAGCACTACCGCGTGCGCTATCCCAACGGAGACGGATATATATTCTACCCCGGGAAACTCATCGGCCAAACACAGCCGTTTTCAAGCGTCAGAATGGAAAGCCACCGCGACGGCGTAGAGGATTACGAATACTTCGTGATGCTTGAAAAACTTGCAAAAGCCAAGAACGACAAACCCGCCCTTGACACGCTGGAGCGCATAAAGGAAATGGCGTTTATTCCGAACGCCGGCGGAAGAAATGCCGTCATGCTGCTGCCTAACCCCGAAGAATACACAAAGCTCCGCGCGGAAATTGCGCGCCACATAGAACGGCTTAAATAGGTTTGAGAAGTTTAAACCAGCGGGGCGCCTTTGTGGGCGTCCCGCTTTTTTTGAAAGTCCATCCGCATATCACCCTACGCCAAGGCCAAGCACGGCAGCAGTATTTGCCAACAGGCAAGAGTATTTTTACTGTGCGCAACTAATAATATACGCGAATCATTATGCCATACGGCACATTATACATTGCGCTTGTTTTCTTACAGGGTATTTTGCAAGCCGCCCTGCAATTCCCAACACTCCCTAGACAACAGGGATGCACAGCCTATTTTCCCTTCGCAATAAAATAATGCGGCACTGCTTGCAATCATATTCAGGCATTTCCGAAAACCTGCGGTCGTCTGCAAAAAGATATTTAGAATTTTTATGCTAAAAACGCCAACTGCAACCACCCTGTTATACACCCGTTAAAAACGCTATTTTGCGTAATCAGGCGACTTTTTGCGCGCAAGAGAAAATCTCCATCCTCCCTGCGCCCGGTATAAACTTATTGCGCCCCCCGACCGCACAAAGCCTTTTTATTTGTATCATAAACAATCTCGCTCAGCTGCCTATAAATTATATTTACCTTCATCAGCCGTTTTTCAAAAAATCCCACTCCGGACAATTCTTGGAAGGATTCTATTAAAGCATTCAGACGCCTTTGCAATGCCGCGCATTAAAAAAAAAGTAAAATTGTCCCGAATAATCCGCGAGCCGCATAACGCTTATTTATACAAGAGCAACCGCGCCCTCCAAGCAATGCGAAATCCCAAACGTCTCCTGCAAAGGCAAATCCTGACAAAGCGGCAAAATCGTAATTATTCCAAAACTCCTGCCGCAAGCTTCACTTGCGCGGACGTCCTTGCCGCAAACTCAGGATTGTGCGTTATTAGCAAAAGCGACGTGGAATAAGAGGAACATAAAGTCAGAAATATATCCATTACCTCAAGCCCCGTTGCCTCGTCGAGATTTCCGGTTGGTTCATCTGCCAAAATCACGCGCGGATTGTTCATAACCGCCCTTGCAATAGCCACACGCTGTTTTTCTCCGCCCGACATTTGAGACGGCAAGTGCCTCAGCCGCCCGGAAAGCCCCACACTATCCAAGAGTTCTTTTGCCCTCTTGCGCGCGGATGCGTCAAACTTTCCCGCAATGCGCGCTGCAAGCTCCACATTTTCGAGGGCGTTTAGTTCCGGAACTAGGCAGTAGTTCTGAAAGACGAACCCCATAAATCCTGCGCGCAAACGCGCCTGCTTAGAGTTAGACAAATTATCAACACGTTGTCCGTCCCAATAAATCTCCCCCGAAGTCGGAGATTCCAATCCGGCTATTACGTTTAAAAATGTAGTCTTGCCCGCGCCGCTTTCACCCCGCAGGCTTATGCTCTGTCCGCGCGCAATTTCCAAGTTTGCGCCGCGCAATACGTCTATCGTCTCTCCGTTTGGCGATTTGAAAGACTTCTTTATTTCCTTTGCACGCAGTATTATTTCATTCATTGCGCATCGCCTCCGAAGATTTTAAGCGCGCAGCCCCCAGCGCAGGTATCAACCCTGCCAAAGTGCAAAGAACCGTAGCAAATACGCATGCGCGCCAAGCATCGGCGAATTCATATTTTACGGGAAGATGCGCAAAATGATAAAACTCTATAAGAGCTTCCCTGCCGACGATAATTTCGACAATCGGCTCTCTGAAATGCAGTATCAAAACAGTGAGAGCCAGTCCGGCAAACGACCCCAACACTCCTATAAAAAAGCCCTGAAAGCAATATGTGCATGCGATTTGCAGCGGCCGCGCGCCCATTGCGCCCATAAGCCCTATTTCCCTTGTTTTTCGGAGCACTGACGTGTAAAGAGAAATGCAAATAGAAAAAGATGCCACTATAATAATTAAAACAATTATCAGCGACATCATGACCTTTTCCATTTTTATTATCCGCAAAAATGCCGCGTTATTTGTAAGCCACGTAATCGCGCGCATAGGATAGCGCAGATTTTTTGATATTTCCCTAGCCATCAGCTCGCAATCGGCGCCGTCTTTCAACCTCAAAATAACCGAATGCGACCCTTCTCCAAGGTTGTACAAGTCCCTAAGCCTGCGCAGCGAAACCAGCGCTATGTTTGAATCGACTTCAGAATAGTCGGTTGCGAGCAACCCCACAACCCTCAAACGCGCCGGCATGGGAACTTCATCTTTTTTAATTTTATTTAGCATTGTGGGAGAAAATATCTCCACCTCGTCGCCGACGCCTATTCCCATCGACGCGCCCAGCCGCTGGCCTACTATTATGGAATCGTCGTCCAAATCGTCTATATTCCCCATTTTCACAAAGTCTTTTTCTTTTATTGGAATCGCGCATTCTCCGGTTATTGTATCGTAGCTGCGCAAAACGGGGAAAGCGGGAACGTTTCCGACAAGCATCATCACCGGCCCTTGGGCGGCAAGTTCAACAGACTTAACCGCGGGATTTTTTTTGAGAGACTCAACAAGCGGCTGGGTATCGTACATGGGCTTTCCGCGGTTTCGGATAATTACGTCGCCGGAAGTGTCGCGCAATTTCACGCCAATCTGTTCGTGGAATCCGTTCATAACGCTCTGGGTTCCAAACAGCCCCAAAACGCCAAGCGCGACCCCCAAAATCGACACCGCCGCAAAAAACGACACGAACTTCCCCGACGGGAAGAGCTGTTTAAGGGCAATGTACAGCCACCATTTCATCTGCTATTCGGGACGCAGGCTTGGGAACAAAATAGTATCGCGTATATTTGACGCCCCTGTCAGCAAAATGACAAGCCTGTCTATGCCGACGCCCATTCCGCCCGCAGGAGGCATTCCATACTCTAGCGCATTCAGGAAGTCTTCGTCGAGATTCTGTTTTTCCTCGCCGACTTGCGCCTCGAACATTTCGCGCTGGATAAATGGATCGTTTTGTTCAGAATAGGCCGGAGCTATTTCCTGTCCGTTTATGCAAAGTTCGAAGACATCTAGCACGCGCGGATTTTGCTGGTTGAGCTTCGCAAGCGGGCAAAGCTCGCGCGGGACTTGCGTCACAAAAGTTGGCTGTATTAGGGTCGGCTCGACTAGTTTCTCGTAAACATCGTTTGTGATTTCATGGTCGTCGAGAGCCGGATCAACCTGTATGCCGAGTTTCTGGCAAGCCTCCAGTTTTTCTTCGCGTGTGCGGCTGAACCAGTCAGGGTCCCCGGAAGCCTGGCGGACAAGGTCGCTGTATGTGACCTCGCGCCACTCTCCGCCGAGCTCTATAGTCCCGCCGTCAGCGCGCGGTATGGAAGTAGTGCCTAAAACATTCTGGCATATGGAGGAAATCATAGAGCGTATAAGTTCCATCATTCCGCGGTAGTCGCTGTAAGCTTGATAGACTTCAAGCATTGTAAATTCGGGATTGTGCCTGCGCGACAGCCCCTCGTTGCGGAATACCCTTCCCATCTCAAAAACCCTGTCGAACCCGCCAACGAGCATTCTCTTTAGGTAAAGCTCCAGCGCTATGCGCAGGTAGAAATCGCAATCCAAAGCATTGAAATGGGTTATAAAAGGACGCGCCGCGGCGCCGCCGGCTATGGAGTGCAGAGAAGGAGTTTCAACCTCGACAAAATCGCGCGACCATAAAAACTCTCTTATTTGGCGGATTATCTTGCTGCGCAGCTTGAATCGTTCCGCGGAATCGCGGTTGACGATCAAATCCAAATATCTCTGGCGGTAAATCTGCTCGTTGTCGGTCAAGCCGTGCCACTTTTCCGGAAGCGGGCGCATGCTTTTTGAAAGCATCTTGTAATCGTTTACGCGGACTGTTATTTCGCCAGTCTTAGTTTTAAATAGCTTGCCTTTAGCCCCTATTATGTCGCCTACATCCAAAAACTTTTTGAAGTCGTTGTTATAAACTCCTTCAGGGAGAGCGTCGCGGGAAACGTATAGCTGTATGATTCCGTCGCGGTCTAGAATTTTTAAGAAGCTGGCTTTGCCCATAAGCCTGTAAACCAATACCCTGCCAGCAACGCTCACTTCGTGTTCGGTGTCTTTGCCCTCCTCCAATGAATTGTCGTATGACTCTATCGCTGTCTTGCTCGTGTGGGTTTGATTCCAATTTGCGCGGAAGGGATCGAAGCCATTTTCGCGCATAGCTTCAAGCTTGGCCTTTCTGACTGCAAAAAGGTCGTGGCTTATTTCCTGTATCGTTTTCTTTTCTTCGCTCATCTCTTTTTATTTTTTTAAATTCCAAATGCGTTTATTTATATTTTTCGGGAAGCGAACGCACCAAAGCTTTTACGTCTTCGGCTTTATCCTTGGAGCAAACCAAGGTTGCGTCCGGCGTATGAACCACTATTAGGTTTTCAACCCCTACAAAAGCTGTCGCCCTGCCCGCTGCGTCGAACAATACGCAATTTTTTGCCCCGTTAAAGTAGGCTTCGCCGCCTGCAGCGTTCCCGCAAGAATCTTTCTGCATATGGCGCCCGGCGGCCGACCATGAACCAACGTCGTCCCAGTCGAAATTTGCCGGTACTACATACGCGTTGCCTGCCTTTTCCATGACGGCATAGTCTATGCTTATTTTTTCAAGCGGAGAATACTCTGCGGCTAAAATCTCGTCCAAAGATTCCCCCGCAGACAGCCTAGCCCTGATGCGCCCGAAGGCCTCCGCGCTTTTGGGCAGATTTTTTTGCAGCGCCGAGAATATGGAATCCGTACGCCATACAAACATACCCGCGTTCCAATAAAAATTTCCCGACTCAACATATTCGCGCGCCTTATTTAAATTGGGCTTTTCAAAGAACCTCTCCACCGCAAAATATTTCTCTCCCGATATCTCTAATTGCGCTCCGCGCTTTATATAGCCGTATCCCGTTGCAGGGTGGTCGGGAGATATTCCAACCGTTATAAGATTGTCGCCTGCCTCCGCTATCCTAAAAGCCGTGTTAATTGTGCGCGCAAAAGCTTCTTCGTCTCCGATTACATGGTCGGAAGGAAACACGGCAAAAGACGAATCAACTCCGTTTGAGCGCGCCATTATTATTGCGGCTGCAAGGCCTATCGCAGCGCTAGTATCTCTGCCGACAGGCTCGGATATTATTTGAGAAGCGTCTAAGTTTGCGCAGATTTCGGAAATAGCGCCGGCCTGCCTGCTGTTGGTTATTATTAAAATGTTTTCGCGGCAAACCACTTTTGAGACCCGGCGGATTGTCTGTTCGAGCAGGCAGCCATCCCCGCCCGCAACGTTCCAAAGATGCTTGGGCCTCGAAGCGCGGCTCAACGGCCAAAAGCGCTCTCCTACGCCTCCGGCCATTATGACTGCATATCTTTCCATAATCCGCCGATACTGCCACTTTTTTGCGGGTTGTCGAGCAATAAGAGCTCAAACTTCCCCAAAAAATCTGATTGACCATCGCCGCATAACCGAACAATACTTTTCCCTCACAAGCAACCTCAAATGCTGACCCGCGTGACAGTAATAAGGCATCCGAGAGAGAACCTAAAAAAATGTTCGCTCAGGCATTTGCACGCCCATCCAAATTTTGAGTTTCTAAAAGCCTCCGACGGATTTCGATTCGACGCAACAGGATTTACCGTGCTTGAAATGAACGCTCCCGCAATTTCAATGGAAGACTTCGGACGGCCCCTGCTGCTGCTCGACAGCACATGGTTTCTTCTTCCTAGGATACGCGCCAAAATTTTCGGAGATTTTATTAGCCGCTCGCTTCCGCCAACGGTAAAGACGGCGTATCCGCGGGTATCAAAGATGCATTCAGACCCCGACGGCCTTGCCACAGTCGAGGCTTTATATGCAGCTTTGAAGGCCATTGGCGACCCCGACCGGAGCATTTTAGACGGATACCATTTTGCCGAAAAATTTCTAGAAATAAACGGCTGGCTCCCCGACATTCCGCGCGCTTAAGAATATGGCATGCGCCGCGCAAAACGCATGCCGCCAGCATGGAAAGAACTTAAAACGGCGGCGCAAAAGACTTTGGCATTCAAGACAAATAAAAATTACGTTCTAAGCCGCTCAAACCCTATTTTATAAAATCCCCCTTTGCAGGCGCTGCCGCAAAACCATATGCAAAACGTTAAATTTGCATCTTATAAATTAGAAAAAATCATATATCTTTAACTGCGCCGATTATCAATCGTAAATGCCTTTTATTATGCGCGCAGGAACGCCACCGACTATTGTATTGGCGGGAACATCCTTTGCAACGACAGCC
>FR901585.1:16452-23505 GCA_000438015.1 Coraliomargarita sp. CAG:312
CCCGCCGCAACTACCGCATTGTCACCAATAGTTACCCCAGAAAGTATTACGGCGCGCGCCCCTATCCAAACTCCGTTTCCAATGCGAATTGGTTTATGGCGCAAATTTTGGCGCTTTTCAGGATTCAAATCGTGGTTTAGAGTCGCCATTACCACGCTATGCCCGATAAGACAATTGTCCCCTATAAAAATCCCGCCCTGGTCTTGGAACTGACAGCAAGAATTTATGAAAACCTTTTTTCCAACGTGTATATTGCGCCCGAAGTCGGTATAAAAAGGCGGAAACATAGAGAATCCATCATCGACTTTTTTCCCGATTATTTTCCCGAACAATTCGCGCACTTCTTGCGGAGTATGGTATTTAGAATTCAGCTCAAACTGAATTTTCCGAGACAAATCGCTCTGGGCACGCATAAATGCAATCATTTCGTCTCCTTCCAGCGGTTTCCCGTCGGATATCATTCGTTGAAACTCATCCAAGGTCATTATTCAGCCTTTACAACAGGTTCGTTATATCTCTGTTAAAAATACGCCAATCGCCGCGCCAGACATCCGTGCGCAATCCTCCTAAACTCCCGCGGCCAAACTTGAAACGCCAGTGAGAACTTCAAGCCGCCCCTTAACGCGCAAGCTTCACGGTGATTAGGACCCTAACCGTGCGCCCGGTATCTCCGGAGAACTTGCGCCTTATTTCGCTATACGAACCTTGCGCGTCCAAAGGAGATTTTGGGGATTCTGGTTCCTTTGCCTCTGAAGGCAGCGACGCGTCTCCGCTTCCGCTGAAAAGAGAAGTAGCCGCAAGAGCCTCCTGAAAGCTCTTTGCCTCGTCCGGGGACATTCTTGCAAACTGGAAACAGTAAGTCTTGCCGACATTCAGAATTAGATTTTTAACGCCCAATTTTTCATAGCGCTCAAAAATCGGGAATTTCGTAATGGTATTGTCGTTGTTGTTCCCCTCTGAATAAAAAGAAGAAAGTATGCGCGAATACGCATAATTGAGACGCATTGAAACAGCCTTGTCGTTGCCTTTTTCAATAGTCATCCTGCAATAGGAGCCCAATTCAACCTCCTCGACATCGCTAGTCCCTTTAGGACGGAGCTTCATTAGACGCTCGTAATTGGCATCCTCCTCGGCATTGGGTTCATACTTTTTCATATACGCGGCATATGCTGCGGCAAATGCGGCGGGATTGCGCTCGCCCTTGGAAACAACTTCGTCTAAAGCTGCGATCTGGTCGCGGAGAGTTTCGGCGCGCATCTTTATTTGCTCCGAACGCCTTTCTCCCATTGAAAGTTCCTTGCGCAGAGCCGAAAGCTTCTCCTGGGCGATTTCTATCGGTTTTTTTTCTGCGGCATTTTCTTCGGCGACCTCCGCATTTTTCTTTTCGGACTCCATTAAATCTGCAGGATCTACTTTCAAAAACTTGTGTCCATAGCCGTTTGTCCGATAACGTTTGGCCAATATTTTTGAGTCGAACCCCTTATACTGGGGCTGCCCAACCTGCATTGTGAAATTGAATCTGTCTTCTATTTTTCCGCCGACTTGGGTTTCAACAGACACGTTATATGTTTGCGCGTTTGCAAGAAAACCCGACGACAATGCCAATGCAAAAATAAAAGTTGTCCTTATAATCATAGTAAATACTGTGTTAAAAAGCCAACTGCATATCCGACCATGCCGCATTTGTCAATTATCTTTAAGCGTATGTGAGGCAATTTTACAAGCGCGCAAAAACGTAAATCTATTGCTTTTTTGGGGGAGTATAATAATTGGCGTCAAAACCTCCCGCCAAATCTTTATAGACCACATTCTCTATGGATAAATTTCGGGCCTTTAATATATTCCAAAACGTATTTACCAAAGCCTTGCGGATCTCCATTTCCCTTTGGAAATACAACGGATAGATCACGCTTTTTTTTGAGTCCAAGACAACGAGAGACTGGTTTAAGATATTGGACATTTCCCTTAGATGTTGGACGTAAGCCCTATTAAAATTCACGCGCGAGATTTTTCTGTCGCCCATAAAGATTTTGGCGCGCAATTTTGCGGCATTTGAAATTTCGGGATATTCCTTAGAAAATTCTTCCCCTATCATATAGGCAAATTCGTTCTTTGCCAACGCCTTTATCATAGCCCTATTCTGGCGCGCAAGCGTATTTAAAAGAGCGAGGTTTTTCTCCTCATCTTTCAAGTTGACCGTTGGGTTTGCCGCGATTGCTGGAATTCGGAGGAAACAGGGTTCGTACAAGAATTGTGACAACGGCATCCGCTTGCACGCATTTATATTTTTCTCCAAACCGGGAAACATTTTTTCAGATTCGGCAAACAATGCGTCTTTTTCGGCGACAGTCATGGATATTTTATCTTCGTCCAAGACGAAGGTTCCTCCGGCCTTGAACGCCACAAACGAATCGGGAGAATCGTCCCATACAATAGACGAATGCGATATTATCTGCGGAACTTCGCTTGAATACATTGAAACTTTTGATCCGTCCGCCGCCATTGGAACAAAAGTGTCGTTGACATCCATATTCAAGAGGTTCTTTCCAAGAATCTGAAGCTTGTCGAATGAGGACTTTACATTGTTTGCGTTTAAAGGCGTTGCCGTCGGTATCTTATCGGGAGCCAGAACGACGCCGTAATTATAAATTCCATATTTTGCCAACGAGCACTTCAACGTCTCATCGCCTTTTTTTATTTCTATGTCCTTAATCCCGTTTTCCAGAATCTTTGCGGAAGTCACAAAAAAATTCTTTCCGTTTAGTGAAACAAAGAATACCGGCAAATCTATGTCGCCTACGCGGGCAAAATAGACGGAATTTTCAAATATGCTTTTGATTGCCGGATCCTTTGAATTTTTCCAGTCTTCAACTGAGCAGTAAACTTTTTCGTCGGACAGGCCCAAAGGCTCAAGGTTCCCTTCAAGCACGCTGCGCAAAGCCTTCAACCTTTCCACAGGGCTTTCATATTTGGATTTTATTAATTCTTTTACTCCGTTGAATTTCTCAGGATATTCGGTAAAATTGAAATTCCTGATAGCTTCAATAGACTGGCTTGCCATAGCAGCAGAAGTTTTTGGTGACGCTTCAAAATCTTTTATAAAATTTCCGTATAGTTTGGCAAATTCCTGCGGCGTTATCCCCTGCCCGTCGTTTTGTTTTTTTATCTCGGAAATAATGGCGTACAACTCGTTTGCATGCTCCAGTTGGCGCTGGAAATCATCGGAGGATTTAGCTGCCATGCGCCGTACAATCTCATACTCTTTATCCCCCAAATCCACCCTGGTTGCCAAGTTCTTTAATCCTTCCACTGCAATCATCCGGCTAACCACGAAATCGTATCGCTGGCTGAAATCTCCGGGATACGCTTTTTCGGCAAGCTCCAAAACCTTCTTGTAGTCTCCGGAAGTTTTATCGTACGGGAGAGAGTCCAATCTGGACTTATAATTTATATTATCCGCCACCCATTGCTTTTGTTTTTCCGAATCGGAGGGAAACATTTTAGAAGCTTCGGATTTCAAGCCGATCACATACTCGGACTCCTTTTCTACAATCGAATCCTTAAAGAAATATCCGACCCCCGCGGCGACAGCAGCAGCGAAAACCAACAGTATTAAGATTTTTTTCATATGTTTTATTATTTGCTCTTTAGCCTGAACTTTACTTTTCCCATAGAATCGTTGACACGCGAATCGTCTGGGCCGGAAGCCGCTTTATTAACCTTTAAATTGGCTTTGTAATACCCTTTTTCGAAATTGTCAAACAAATCCGCATGCAGCATTTTTGGATCCATGGCGTGCTCCACCATACCTTTTAAAAGATCTTGCGTTTTTTCCCAAAGCCCAAGCTGCGCCATTGCAGTGACGCGGTTTTGATAGTAGAACGAATCAAACAAATCTTTTTTTGCAAACATCGCGCTTCCGATTCCAGTAGAGTTTATATCGTGGAGATATGAACGGTAATCGCTCATGAAAGCGCTTTTGGCAGTATTGACTTTCTTAAAAAAGCTGCCTTTGTGCTTTTCGGCAACCTTGCGGAACAAGGGATTCTCCAATGCATTGGCGTAAGTGTTTTCCAACATAAAATCGCAAACCCCAAAATTCAGCCAACGCATTTTATCGATTAACGCCAGCTGCTCTTTGTTCTTAGACGAACTAAACTTCTGCCACCCTTCTATATCGTCGAAAAACACCATTTTAAAACGGCGTTCGGAATCGCTGTTTATTGGCGCCATATAAATTTTCTTAAAATCTATATTGGAATTCCCCATAGCCTTGTCGTTGGTTCCCAATACCTTGTTTTTAAAGTAGGCAAAATCTTTATAGTCTCCTATTCTATACCCTTTCACGCCGCTGTCGGGAATCTGCGCGAAAAACCCTATTAAGACTCCGCTTTTGGAATCTATTACCAGCAGGTTTCCAAGCATATCCAAACCTAATTTCGCTTCGACATTTGCCGAATAGCGCAGCTCTCCGTCTACGAGACTGGCGTCAAAAACGATTTTTTTTGCCGTATCGTCGAACCCTAAAAGCATAACGTCAAACGTACCTTTTGAATACGCGCCCTTGCCGTCCGCCAAGCGAATGCTTTCAAATTCGGATCCCTTTGGCACATCGACTATGGCCAAAGGCGAATTTGTGGACATGTGTATGTCTCCAGTTCCCGACAGCCCTATGCGCGAGAAACTAAAAGAATCTTCACCTATCTTTTGAATCAGCAAAGATGGAACTACCAAGAAATCTTTTCCTTTAATCGATGCAAACACGCAAAAATAGCCTCCGTCGTCAAGCATGCACGGATAAAGAGACTTGTTGGCATCTACCCGGGAATCGGTTTTTTCGGACGCCAATGAAATTACAGAAGCCCCGCCGCCGGCAAGCTTTCCCTGTATGCGTTTGTCAAGCTCTGCCAATTGCGCAACAAAGTCTTCGGGATAAATGTCTTCTATGCCGCTGCGCAAATCGCCCCAGGCCGGAGAGATGGTCTTTGTCAAAAAGTTGTGGCGCGCCAAATATTGGCGCTCAAACTCTTTCAGGGCATTTTCAGGCGAGACCGCTATTTCATCCATGGCTTTGCGCCTCAAAATGTTATAGTCGCGTTCGCTCATCATTGTGGCTTTAGACTTTATAGAGTTGTAAGCGTCTATTATTTTTTGGATTGCATAAGATTGCGACACATAATCGCCCTCCATATTTTTAGAGGCGGCAGAAAGAATCTCTGCGGTTTCAGACGCGCCCAACTTGGCGCTTGAAATCGTTTGCAACATGCCAATGGCAGCAAGCTCCTGCTTTGAGACTACATCCAACTGCTTGTCGTAATCCAAAGGATATTTCCTATCGGCAAACTTCCTTATGCTTGCGGCTATTTCAGGTGATATTCCGTCGCGGACTTTCGATATTTGATTATATGCGGCCATCTGGCGCTCAACCCAAGCCGCGCGTTCCGAAACTTTTGTGGGAAACAGCTCCTTTGCTTTTTGTTCAAGCTCCAGTTGTTTGGAATCTAAGGCGCTTTCGACAGCCTGCGGTTCCGAGCCTTTTTTAAAGAATGAAGATTTCGCATAATGGATGTCGTAATAATACCATCCGCCCCCGCATATTAAAATTAATAATACCAAATAAAATTTCATAGTTATCCTTTAATATACTTGCGCCCTCCTAATGCTTGTATTTCCAGACGAGTCTGTGGAACGCCTTTCGGGGCGTGCCGAATCGTAATAGCGGGTTTTTAAATCCACGTGGAGTATGTTTGCCATATTTCCGTCTTTTATAGATTCCGCCAAATAGTTGTACATAGCTTGCCGCAGATTTATCTGGTACTGCATTTCATCGCGGTATATGGGAGAGAAAGAATCGGCGCTCTTGTACTGCAAAAGCTCCCGCCGCATTGCGTAAAGGACATCCAGCATATATTTTTTGTAGGTAGTCTCAAACGACCTCCTGTCGAGATAATCCTCCATAAGCGGGCGGCGATAGCGTTCGGCTATGTCCCGCAGGCGGTTTAAACGAAGGGATTCGCCAAATTCGTTATATTTGAAAAACATAAGGAAATCGTTGTTGTCGTCGGTAAAACGCCTTACGCAAGTCTTTTGGTCTTTCAAATCCGCAAGGGTTATCTCGTCCCATCCTTCTAGGGCGGTGAGGCGCAAGAAATAAATTTGGCTGCGGGGCTTGTAGGATGTACGCGACACCGTGCCGTCGAATTGCCGCACAAGCGTGTTGAAATCCGGGAGATTCGAGGTTTCGTGCCCTATTATTGAGCCCGTTTTCCCGCCCATTTCTATGATTCCGGGCGCATAGTATCTTATAGCCAATGACGCGAGCTTGCCGCTTTCGGGATCTATTACCATTGCGTGCTCTCCGATGTCCACGATATCGGTGACCGACACCACAGTCTTATTTACATCTCGCCCCATTCCAGTGATGCCAATTTTTCTTTTAATGCTTGGAGCCGTATCCGATGTAAGATTTAAAAATTTTTCATCCTCCGAAAATACCCTGACGTTCCTGGCGGTAAAGCCCGTTCCGGAGGGCGCTATCATATACAGCTCTTTTTTATAGAGGTCGAACGATTCTTCCGGAGACACTATTTCAATAGCCGAAAAATTGTCAGGCGGAGTATCGGGAATCATCATTATTACGGGAAACTTATCGGAAACGTAAAATTTTGAACATACGATTTTGCCTTTGCTATTCGAAAAAACCGCCTGGGATTTTTCAGGCAGAAATTCTTTTGTGCACAAGATAACTTTTCTCCCCTTTATTTTTACGAGCACCGCCGAAGATATATCTGTGGAGCCTCCTATCGACGAATGCCGTGTAAAAACGCAGTTTCTAAAAATATCCTCGGCTTTTTCGCGCAAGGAATCTGGAGCATCCGCGACCTCGCTGGGTTTTTCCTTAGAATCCTCCTCCGTTTTGAGCACAAGCCCTTCGATATCCAAATTTTTGTTTTCAAGATATAGACGCTCTATGTTTTCAAACTCGGAAAGCTGGCGCTCAAAATCAGACGGGTATTTTTTTGCCACAAATTCTTTTACCCTATAAATATTCGC
>FR901585.1:23556-38432 GCA_000438015.1 Coraliomargarita sp. CAG:312
CCCTTCAACCGCCCCATCGCAAATCTTTGGGAATTCAAATAGTTCTTGCCGGAGTTGATATTTTTTAAAGCCTTTTCCAGTGCGTTTTTTTTAAAATCGCCTGCGGCGTCCGCGCTTAGATTTCCTGAAAATGCCGAAAGTTCAGAATAGAAATCTATCCACTTGGCAATCTGCCTAGACTGCTCGACATAGTCTCCGGGATAAAGCTCTCCAAGGTGCTTTATCGCGAACTCGTAAGCTGCCGCATTTGAATATTTCGACTTGTCCAGCGACTTCAACCCGTCTATTTGCCGCAACATATCGTTGTACGCCTTTACATAATCCTCGGGATTTTTCTTCTTTGCGCTTTCGCGAATCTCGGAAAATTTTTGCAAATCCACATCGGGAATATACGAGCTGATGGAATCAAATGCCTGCATCTGCATTTTTATCCACTCGTTTTTCGCCGCGGAGTTTCCAAGGAAATACCTGTCGGCTACAATGCCGATCCTGGCTTTAAACTCGGAAAGCTCTGGTGATTCCGATGCCTCGCTCGACGCTGCTTGCGGCGCGGCGTCCTGGACGGATTCTTCTTTTTTCTCGGATTTTTCGCAACCTGTAAAAATCAAACAAACAAAATATACTAATATTACTTTTAAAGGCTTAAACATACTTGGATTAGGCTATTTTATTTTACTAATTAATATATATCTAATCTAAAAATATTCAAGATTAATTTACAATAGAAATAAAAAAAGCGCCCGGAAGAATCCAAACGCTTATAATTTCTAAATGCCCGGTATGATAAGATATTGAAAAATTATTTTAGAGCAGAAAGTATATCGCCGAACGGGACTTCTTTTCCCTCGCCGGTTTTAAGATTCTTTATTTTTGCAACATTTCTTGCGGCTTCGTCATCTCCCAAAATCACGGCAAATGCCGCTCCGGACGCATCAGCCTGCTTGAACTGCTTCCCGTAGCCGGCAGGTTTTAGCGCGTAATCCAATTTAACCCCCGCGCGGCGCAAATCTCCAGCAAGAGACAAAGCTTTGGGGCGCAAAGATTCAGAGCCGATTATCAGATATGCATCCGGTGATATATTTAGCGATCCGCCCTTGCCGACAAGCTCCAACAAATCCGAAACAGTGACATCGCCCATTCCGAACCCTACCGCCGGCATATCTTGATATCCCAGTTTTTTAACCAAGTTGTCGTACCTCCCGCCTCCCGCGAGGGCCCTGCCGGTTCCGACAGTCTGAAAAGCCTCAAATACAAATCCGGTATAGTAGGCCAAGCCGCGCACTATGCCCAAATCGGGAGAAATAAAGTCGCCGACGCCCATACTGTCTAAAATCGACAAAAGCTCCTTCCAATCGGCGATTCTAGCGTCAATTTTACAGCCCAACTCCACGGAGTCGGGAAAAGCCGAACGCATTGAATCCACATCCCTTATGGAAATGAATTTGCGTATTTTTGATATTAAATCCCCGGCATTTACGCGCGAACCCGCCAATGCATCTTTCATCATCTCCGAAAGGGCTTCTTGAGAGACCTTTTCGAATTTATCCACGACTGAAAGAACCGGCGTCAAAAGCTCAGCCTCAACCCCGGCAGATTGCAGGAACAAAACCCAAAGATTTCTGTCCCCCAGCCTAAGCTTAAATTCCGAACTCGTCAAGCCGAAGGAGCGCAATGACTCCACAAGCAGGCAGATTACTTCCGCATCGGCGTTTATGGAATCTTCGCCCAGGATATCCGCGTTATATTGAAAGAACGCGCGCAAACGGCCCTTCTGCTGGCGCTCATAGCGGTAGTTTTCACCGATGGCAAACCATTTCACCGGGCGGCGAATTCCGGCTGCCTTTGCCCCGACCATTCTCGCAAGAGACGGCGTCATTTCCGGGCGCAGGGAAACAGCCCTTCCGCCCTTGTCGACAAATTCAAAGAGCTGCGATTTTATTTCCTCGCCGCTCTTTTCAGTAAATAAATCCAACTGCTCCAGAACAGGAGGCTCAAACTCTACAAAACCAAAAGATCTCGCAGTATTGCGCCAATGCGCGAATATATAATTTTTCTTCGCGCAATCCTCAGGATAAAACTCCCTAAACCCTGGAAGAGTTTTAAACATTCCTACTTTCTGGCCCTTGCTGCCTTGCTGGCCTCAACCTTGGACAAGTCCAAAAGTTTCAAAGCCGCCTTTAATTCCTTGCCCGCCTTGAATTTTACAATTGCGCGCTTGGGAATTTCAACGTCTTCTTCTGGGCGTGTCGGATTTCTTCCGATGCGCTTCTGGCGCACTTGGACTTCAAGCACTCCGAAATTTCTAAGTTCAACATTTCTGCCCTTGGCCAAGGAATCTGAAAGAATGTCCAGCGTGCGCTGAACAATATCCTTGACGTCGTTTTGCAGGATGTCGCCGCGGCGGCATTCCTCTTTATCTTGATAAATCTGCTGCACTATTTCTCTTTTTGTGAGATTTTGCATATCCGTAGATGATTTTTATTATTTTATTATTCCACTCTGTGAATTCGATTTGCTCGAAAACACGAATTAAAAAATCCGATTTATATAAAGATTGAAAAAGCTTATATATAGTCTTGCAATGTCAACACTTTTTAAGCGGTTTATGCGAAAATTATAATTAAAAACCCTATTATATAAAACTTTCGTAATAACTATCGTCTTTTTATGTTGTACCTTTACCGCAATTTGCCATTATTAGAAAAGATTTTCAAAAAAGCGGGCATTTGCGCGAAAGTTTCCGCACAATAACAACGTATCATATCTAAAAATATGGACAAAGACCATACTGACGACAAAAACAAAGAAAATCGCCCAAACGACAATCCGGCAAATCCCTTGGAAGATTTGCAAAAACAGCTGGAAAAACTTTTCGGCGGAAAGCCCCTGAAGTTTGAATTTGCAGGCGACCCTTCATCCATATCTGAAAACGATTCTGGAAGCGAGCGGGAAAACGAGGACGAAGAGAGCGCCTTGAACCGCATACGCAACTTTTCAATGAAACCGCGGGAAATCCGCGACTACCTTAACCGTTTTGTAATAAAGCAAGACGAAGCAAAAAAAGTTCTGGCGGTATCAATATGCGACCACTACAACCATATACGCCGCTGCCTTCAAAACCCCGACTTGGCGGACTCCGAATATGGCAAGCAAAATATCTTAATTCTGGGGCCAACGGGCGTAGGCAAGACTTATTTGATGCGCACTATAGCCAAGCTGATAGGGGTGCCATTTGTAAAGGCTGACGCCACAAAGTTTTCAGAAACCGGATATGTCGGCGCAGACGTTGAAGACCTTGTTAGGGATCTAGTAAAGTCGGCAAACGGGAACGTTGATTTGGCACAATACGGAATAATTTACATCGACGAAATAGACAAGATAGCAGGGCGATCCGAAGCCGGAGGCAAAGACGTTTCCGGACGCGGAGTCCAAATAAACCTGCTGAAGCTGATGGAAGAATCCAACGTAAATGTCGTTAGCCAACAAGATATGATGGGGCAGATGCAAATGGCAATGAATGCCAGGCGCGGGAAAAAACAAAAGCGGACAATCAGCACGCGCCATATACTTTTCATCGTCAGCGGGGCATTCGACAAATTGGGCGAAGACATAGCGCGGCGCATGAATAAAAACACCATAGGATTTTCGCCGTCAATACGTGAAATAGAAGACTCGGACCCCTCAGATTTTCTGAAATTCGCCGAGACTTCGGATTTCATAAAGTACGGATTTGAAGCGGAATTTATTGGCAGGCTGCCGGTGAGGGTCGCCTGCGAAAGCTTAAAGGCCGACGACTTGGCAAACATACTTGTCTCCTCCGAAGGCTCCATTTTAAAACAATATTCCGAAGATTTTAAAGGCTACGGAATAGAATTTAAAATAACCCCTGAAGCGATATCCGCCATAGCGGAGTTGGCGTACCGCGAAAAGACTGGCGCCCGCGGGCTAATGACCGTGCTTGAACGCACGCTGAGGGACTTCAAGTTCGAACTTCCATCCTCTGGAATTAAAAGCTTTGAAGCCGACACGAACACCGTCGCCAACCCCCTTGAAAGCCTAAAGAAACTTCTTCTTGAAAATGCCGACTTGGCACACGGGGCAATGCTTTCGGATTTAGACAGGTTCTTAAAAAACTTTGAGTCAAAAACCGGCTACGAATTGGTATTCGACGATTCCGCCAAAAGCCAACTAATAGCCGAAGCCGTCGAACGGGACAAAAGCATAGACGCCGTATGCACCGATATATTTAAAGACTTTGAACACGGACTGGCAATCGTCGCGCGCAACACAGGGGAGAAAAGTTTTAAAATTGGCTCAAGCTGCATAAAAAATCCGGACGCATTTCTTTCGGATCTCGTCGTAAAATCGTTTAAAAAAGATGACACCGTCGGCTGATACAGAGAAACGCGACCCCAAAGAAGTCAAAGAAATGTTTGCAAGGGTAGCCCAAGGCTACGATTTTGTAAACCATGCGATGTGCTTGGGGCTTGACATTATTTGGAGAAACCGCCTGGTGAAAACTTTGCTCCGCGGACGCCAACCGGGCGGAATATATCTTGATTTGGCTTGCGGAAGCGGTGATGTAGCCCTATCCATAGCCTCGGCCGACGGCAAATCAAAAATTATAGGCGTTGATTTTTGCCCCGAAATGCTCGGCTCCGCAAAAGCCAAAGCGTCCGCCAAAGGGCTCGCCAAAAGAATTGAGTTTCTGGAGGCGGACTGCTCCAACCTGCCTTTTGATGGAGATACTTTCGACGGGGCTGCAATTTCTTTCGGATTCAGGAATTTTAAAGACCGCAAGAAATGCCTGAGAGAAATTTTCCGCGTCCTTAAGCCAGGCGGCAAATTGGCAATGCTTGAAGTTGCGCGGGCAAGCCGCCCAGTAGAGCCGCTGCAAAAGATATTTATGTGGAACATCGTTCCCGCCATTGCAAAAGTATGCGGAAGCAACCCGCGCGACTACAAATACCTCGCAAAAACCACATTGGAATACCCTTCAACCTCAGAGGTCCTAAATATGTTTTCAGATGCCGGGTTCAAAAATGCCTCCGCAAAAACAATGGGGTTTGGGCTTGTCGCAATAACGCACGCCAATAAAGAATGAAATCGATATGAACAATCCGACATCTTCGATAGCAAAAAACCTATTCCGGCTATTAATTGCCGCAGTTTTTTTCTCCTCTTGCGGATGCAGCAACTCCAGCGGAAAAATAAACCGACGCGCAATAGTCGACAGAAACTCACCCTCTACATCCTATTTCTCCGACACATCGCCCGCGCAGGTCGGGAACGGAGAATTTGCTTTCTCTGCCGACATTACTGGGCTGCAAACATTCGCCGCGTTCAATACAATGTCGCATTGGGGCTGGCATTCAATGCCTCTGCCTAAAGGCTCAAATCTTGCGGATTTCAAGGGAACAAACATCGACTGCGGAGGAAGGAAGGTCAATTACTGCATCGCCGACGATTCCGACAGCACGCAGAAAACGTTGGGGGCTTATTTGGCCGCAAATCCGCACAGGATGAATCTAGGAAGAATAGGGTTTGACATAAAAAAGCGCGGAGGATCGCCGGCAAAAGCCGAGGACTTGAAAAAAACTTTTCAAAAACTCGATTTATGGAGCGGAATACTGCAAAGCAAATTTGAAATAGACGGAGTTCCCGTGGAGGTTGAAACATCATGCCACCCGGAAAAGGACGCAATTTCAGTGCGCGCGAAGTCCGAACTTTTTAAAGACGCTTCAATTCGGGTGTTTATAGAATTCCCATACGGAGACGAGAAATATTACTCGCAATATGTAGGGAATTTCGGCGCCCCGGAAAAGCACTCGACGCGCATGGAGAAAACCGGAGAATCTTGCATTCTGCTAACCAGGGATGTCGACGACTTGCATTACCGCGTAGGAATAAAAAATTGCCGCAGCGCGGTTTTTTCGGCGGACGAAAATAAAAAGCATAAATTTTATATTTCCTCAGGCGGCGAAGACAAGCTTGAGTTTGTATGCGAATTCTCAAAAGGGGAAATAGACCCAAAAAAAATGCCCTCGGCCGCTGAAGTTGCGGAGGCAAGCGCCGAAGCATGGAAAAATTTTTGGATGTCTGGAGCGGCAGTTGACTTCTCCCAAAGCGCGGACTCGCGCTGGAAGGAACTGGAACGCCGTGTAGTGCTTTCGCAGTACATCATGAGAGTAAATGCAGCCGGCTCTCTTCCTCCGCAGGAAAGCGGGTTGGTTTGCAACACATGGCACGGAAGGCTGCATTTTGAAATGATATTCTCCCACCTTTACCACTACGCGCTCTGGGATAGATGGGAACTTGCCCTTCCGGCTCTGTCGATTTACGAAAAATTTTTGCCCACATCGTTAGAACGCGCCAAGAGACAGGGGTATTCAGGCGCGCGCTGGCCTAAATGCACCGCCGATTTTGACCGCGAATGGCCACACCCTATACACGCGACTTTGATATGGCAACAACCGCATCCCATTTATTTCGCAGAGACTGACTATCGGCTAAACCCCTCAAAAGAAACTCTCGAGAAATGGAAGAATATCGTGTTTGCGACCGCAGATTTTATTGCCGACCTGCCTTTGGAAGACAAAAAAACCGGAATGTTCAACTTGGAGCCTCCCCTATTTATTGTTTCCGAAAACACTGATTTCCGAAAGACGCGCAACCCCGCTTTTGAACTTTCATATTGGCGGTACGCGCTGCGGACTGCGCTTGAATGGCAAAAACGGCTGGGAATTCCCGAAAATGAAAAATGGCAAAAAGTTTTGTCGAACCTGGCGCCCCTGCCCGTCCAAAACGGGACGTATGCAACGCACCAGGGGATCGAAAATATGTGGACTAAATTCAATTTTGAACATCCTGCGTTAATAGGCGTATTTGGGCTTCTTCCCGGCGACGGCGTGGACAGGCAAATATTTTTAAATACCATCAATAAGGTAAAACAAACGTGGAACTTCGACCGGACTTGGGGATGGGACTTCCCCATGTTGGCAATGGCTGCAGCGCGCTCTGGCGACTCAAAATCTGCAGTGGACTTTCTGCTCCATCCTTCCAAAGGATTTCAGTTTGACGCACACGGGCTGGCTACCGGAGGCCCGTTTCCATATATGCCATCAAACGGTTCCCTGTTGGCGGCAGTGGCAATGATGGCGCACCAAAATCTGTTCCCGCCCGAATGGAACGTAAAATCGGAAGGATTTAATCCACACCAATAAAATGAATACAACACCATCTTCCCAGCAAGAATCAAACCCCGAAGAATTTGGGGAAACCGCGGGCCTCGTTGACATGTCGGTGTTTCCACAATGGATTATTTTCGAGGACGACGACCTTCTGGTCTTAAACAAACCCGGATGGCTGGTCTGCCATCCGTCAAAAAACGGCCCGCTGTCCAGCCTTGTGGGCGCCGCGCGCGAATATCTGGGCGCGGACATATTGCATTTGGTAAGCAGGCTGGATAGAGAAACGAGCGGCGTAGTGGTGCTTGCAAAAAATAAATCCGCCGCGTCTGCAGCGCAAAAGGCGGTAGACGGCAAAGGATGCGTAAAAAAGAAATATATCGCCCTGCTTGAGGGGGAGCTAGAAGGCACTATTACCATAAGCCAGCCATTGGCCGACGACAAAAAATCGCTGGTCGCCATAAAAACATGCTGCGCCATTCAAAAGCCAAGCGCAAAAAGCGCTTTGACGATATTTAACCCCGTTTCAATATCCCAATCTCCGGATTTCCCGGCGGCAACGCTTGCCGAAGTGGAAATTATCACCGGGCGCAAACATCAAATACGCGCGCACGCACAATGGATGGGGCATTGTGTTGTAGCCGATAAAATATACGGCCACGACGAAACGCTCTACCTCGATTTTATCGACAATGGATTCACGCCTGACATGGCAAAGGTATTGCCGATGAAACGCCAAGCTCTGCATGCCTACTCTATGGATTTCTCCAAGGTGTTCTCTCCATCCCACGTTTTTGTTGCGCCTTTGCCCGCTGATTTTAAAGAATTCATGGCATCGCGGGAAATACCCATCCCAGATTTTTTAAAGGGATAGCCTAAAACAAAATGCCGGAAAATATCCGTTGCTTGCGCAAAAAACGCATCGTTGAAATTTTTCTTAAAAGCAAGTTCCGCCAGGCTCATGCCGTTTTCTAAAAATCTCCGGTGTGGAAAATCCGCCTTAATATCTTGAAATTTTCGCAAAAAGAGACAAAATTTCTATTATGAAAAACTTAAATTTTCTTCCGGGTTTATTTTTATTACTGGCTCCGCTATTTCTAAAAGCGGAAATTTCAACCCCGAAAATTTTCTCCGACAATATGGTGCTTCAGCGCGGATCGCCCGTAAACATATGGGGGAAATCGGAAAAAAACGCCGACGTTGAAATCGAATTTCTGGGAGAAAAAACGGCGGCAAAAGCCGACGGAAATGGAAATTGGAAGATTGCCCTCAAACCCATGGATGCAGTTAGAACTCCGGGCGAACTTAAAATCTACGAAAACGGCAAACTTTCTAAAACCATAACAAACGTCCTTGTTGGCGAAGTATGGATTTTAGGAGGGCAATCCAACATGGAATGGGTTGTCAACAACACAACCGACGCTGAAAACGTTAAACAGCGCGCAAATTACCCCATAATGCGCTATTTCTACCAGCCCGGAGAAGCCATATCCGAAACAGAACAGACAGACAACCCGCAAGGTTCAAAATGGCAGGAGTGCAATCCGCAAACGGCAATGTTTTTCAGCGCAATGGGATTTTATTCAGCAGAGCAAGTCATGAAAGAGCTCGATATACCCATCGGATTGGTAAATACATCCTTTGGAGGCACGGCGATGCGGGCATGGGTTCCGCATTCTGCAATATCAAAAATCCCTTTCTGGCAAAACCAATACGATGATTTTATTGCTAAAAAAAAGGCGTACAACTACCAGGCAGAAGCAAAAAAATGGCAGGACGCGCTTGATAAATATAACGCCGAAGCAAAAAAACTAAAGGCCGAAGGCAAACCCGTTCCGCCAAAAAACGACTACCTTAAGTATAACAAACCCCATAAAATAACTCCCCTAAACTCGAGAGTAACTCCGTCGTATTTATACAACGCAAAAATTGCGCCCATTGCCGGTTTTTCGGCAAAAGCCATATTGTGGAACCAAGGCGAAACCGATTCCTGGGGGGAAACTCTCAATTGCTACAAAGACCAGCTTGTCGCTCTTGTAGAATCGTGGCGCGATGCATGGAAAGATAAAAACATGCATTTTATCTGCGTTCAACTTCCTTCATACAAGCCTGAAAAATGGCCGGATGTACGCTGGAACCAATATCTGGCATGCAAAGAGTTGAAAAACGCCCATGTCGTGAATATAGTAGATACCGGAACCGAGGACGATGTGCATCCCCGCGAAAAATGCACGGCAGGCCAAAGAATAGCCAAAGTCGCGCTTCAAAACATATACGGAAAGAAAAATGTAAAAGGGAATCCTCCGGAGCCGAAATCATTTAAATACTCTGATTCCGGCGTAAAAATTACAATGGACTTGCGCGGCGCAAAACGCCTAGAGGGCAAAGGGACCCCTCGAGGCTTCGAGCTTCTTATAGACGGCAAATGGCAGCCGGCCGGCGCGGAAATCAAAGGGCCAAAAACAGTTCTTGTTTCCGCTTTAAATCCCGCCGACAATGCGAAAATTGAAGGAGTGCGCTACCTTTGGAAAGGATGGGCATTGCCGGAAGTTTGGCTATACAGCAATGCAGAGATTCCGGCAATAACGTTCGAAAACAAAAAATAAATAATTTGCGGCGGGCGAATATAGCGCATATCCCGCAAATTTAATTTTTTGCAATCCGTTGGAGAAAATTAAGGCCAATACAACCAAATTAAGAACCGTTTTTTAAGAAATGGATTGGAATTTTTTTAGCGCATAAAAATAATGCGCTAAAATATAGATTTTGTTTAATTCCCCGCGGATCTCCCTACAGTCCCAAAGGGAAGCTGCGCCATGCAGAAACTTTATTTTGAGGATGTTTTTTCCTCGGCCATTGCAGCCAATATATATATAGCCACTCCCACTGTTATGCCGCAGTCGGCTATATTAAATGCGGGCCACCTATAATTCACAAATGGTATGTGCACGTCTATAAAGTCAATTACATGTCCGTAAATGGAACGGTCGACTAGATTCCCTACGACTCCTCCCGCGAACAATCCCAATGCTATTTGGCCTATTTTTGAATCAAACCCCAAATACTTTCGGAAAAACCACATAGCCAAAAGGGCAATTACAGCAATGCTTGTCAATAGATATGTCCTTCCGGAAAGTATCCCCCAAGCCGCGCCTTCGTTTGTTATGTGGACTATATATAAAAAATCCTCTATTATCGGTATAGGTTGGCTGTTCCCGTAAAAATGGTAAGTTGGATTGCCCACCTCCCACGGAATGTTATTTATTACAGCCAGCTTTGTAAGTTGATCCAAAACGAATACGGCAACCGCGCACGCAAAAAACATCGCGGAAGACGGTTTTTTAGAACTGCCTATATTTGAGTTTTGAGACGCCATGGAAGTTTACTGCGCGGAGGAGTCGTCTTCTCCGCCTACGCCGTTTTCTGGAATATCGTACAAATTGCGCTGGGTGGCTTTTATGCGTTTTTGCTCAAGCTCTTTGCGTTCCTGGCCCTCCTTGGTATAGCGCGTAAACGGGATGGCAGAAAGGCGTTCGTCTGGAATCGGCATTCCGGTCACTTCGCAGATTCCGTAAGTGCCGTTTTTTATGCGCTTTATAGCCTCGTCAATTTCAGCGAGAGTCTCTTTCTCGTTGGAAAGGATATTATAGGTCATATCCCGCTCAAAACTTTCTGAACCGGCGTCGGCAAGATGCTGGCCGTACGACGACAAATCGCCGGAATCCTCTTTTACAGAACGTTTCAAAACTTCCTCCGAGCGTTTTTCAACTCCAGCGCTGTGGTGTTTCCGCAAATCTATAAGCAGGTTGTAATACTTTTTCCACTTGCGAGGAACGTCTTTTTCCTCAAGTTTTTCGCGCGTTGGAACCTCCACGGGATTAAATCCCAATATATCGAATATGCTGGCGGGCTCGAGAGGTTTGCGCACAGACGGGGCCGACGGTTTTTTTGCATCGGGCTTTGGCGCCGCGACGGGAGATTTGACAGCCTGTCCGCGCTTCTTTTTTGATATTGCAATCTCTTTTGTTATGCTAATTGGATTCCCATTTTCCTTGCGCTCCAAATATGCGTCCAAATCTTCAATGGTAAATGCGATGGACTCCGAAGACCTAACGTGGTTTTTGCCGCGTTTTTTTACAGGCAAATCGTCTATTGTCTCCCTGTACTTTGCCTCGGGCTTAACCTGCTTTGACATTGAAGGAGACGCAACCTTTTCCTCGCGTTTGGCCGCCTTTGGGGAAGCGTACGATTGAGCCTGATTTTTCTTAGCGGATACAGCAGTTTTTTTAGGTGTTTTTACCTGCGTATTCTTTTTTGCCTCCGCAGTTTTAGTGGCGGATGAATGCTTTGAATCCGCCTTGGACTTTGGCGTTTTTGCCGATTTTACAGCTGAAGACGCCACTTTTTTTAAAATTTTTTTACCGTCTTTCTTCACGATTTTATTCTCGGTTAATGCCGACCTCCCAGCAATCGGCTTAACTTGCGCTTTCTTTACGGGGTTTACGGCCGGTTTTGTCCGCGTTTTTCCCTTTGCGGAATTTGCTGATCCTGTCTTTTTGGCTGAAGTCTTGCCAGACTGCAAAACTTTGCTTTTTACGGCCGATTTTTTCTGAGTTTGTTTGGATTTCTTATTTTTAATCTGCGCCTTTTGGGATAAAGACTTTTTAGATTCCGCCTTCTTGGGCGCAGATTTTGGCGCCGCTTTTTTTACGAAATCTTTTGCAGATGTTGTTTTTGGGTTTTTTTTGCAAATTTGTCTCTTTTGAGGAACTGAATTTGAAGTTGTTTTTTTTGGAGAAACGACTTTTGCAGCAGCCGCTTTTTTAACGGTTTGCGCCGCCCTTCCGGACGCCGGCTTGTTTTTTGAGGCGACGATTTGTTTAGACGACGACTTTACTGTTTTTTTTGCGGTTTTTGCTGCCATTGTTTATCATTTGTTTGCGGCGGACATAGCCTCGCGGCAACGCGGACAGAGGCCGTTTTCGTCCAAATTGCCTAGAATCCTCCAGCAACGGACGCACCTTTCCCCTTCCGCCTTGTTGGCTTGAACCGCCAGTGTTTCGAACTTTCCCTCGACAATTTTCACTGCCGAAACTATAAATATTTCCGCAAGGCTGGATTCGTATTTGCGCAGAATCTTTGCATCCGCGCCATCTGACGAGACCATTATTTCAATCTCAGCCTCCAAACTTTTGCCTATGGTCTTGTTTTGGCGCAATTTTTCAAGCTCTTCGTTGACTTTCTCGCGCATTTCAAGCAGCCGCTCTATATCGGCATAAACTGTTTCGTCTTTGTATTCCGCACCTAAAACAGGCCAGTTCTGAAGATGCACGGATTCGTCGGAATACTCTGAATTGCAGAGCTTGAATGAATAGGCTTCGTCGGACGTAAACGTCAATATCGGAGCGGCAACTTTCAGGAGAGTGTCGCTTATTATATTTATGGCAGTCTGCGACGAGCGGCGCTCAAAAGAATTTGCCGCGTAAGTATAAAGCCTGTCTTTAAGAATATCGTGGTAGATGCGCGAAAGAGTGACGCCGCAGAAGTTGTCGATAAGCTTGTAAACTTTATGGAATTCATAAGCCGAATACGCCTTATCCGCCTCCTCCGCGAAAATTGCGGCCTTGTGGACTGCCCATTTGTCTATAGGATCCAACTTTGAGATTTCAACCGCATCCTTTTGCGGGTCGAAGTCAGAAAGGTTTCCCAGTTGATACATCACGGTGTTTCTAAAACTTCTATAAGCGTTGGCAACATGGGACATAATGCCGTCTGAAATCGGCATATCGTTTTGGTAGTCGACCGAGCTTATCCATAAGCGCACGACATCGGCGCCCCATTTGCCCACATACATATCGGAAGTCTGCGGTTTGCCGTTGCTGCTCTTTGATATTTTTTTGCGCTGTTCGTCTACGATAAATCCGTGCGTTATAACCTTTTTATATGGAGCGCGCGAACGCGTGGCTATGGCTGTCCACAAGGAGCTCTGAAACCATCCGCGATGCTGGTCCGACCCTTCAAAGTAGAGGTCTGCGGGCCAAGAAAGGTCAGGGTTGCGCGCAAGCACCGCATTGTGGCTGGATCCAGAATCTATCCAGACGTCTAAAGTGTCCATGCCTTTTTTGAGGGCTTTGCCTTTCCAAGATTCGGGAAGCTGAACGCCGTCGAGAATTTCAGACTCCGCAGAGTTATACCAGAAATTGGATCCAAGTTTTTCCACTTTGTCGGCAATTGCCTTAATCACATTTGCATCCATATATGCCGCGCCGTCTGAATCGTAAAATGCGGGGATAGGAACTCCCCACGAGCGCTGGCGGGATATGCACCAGTCCGGACGCGACTCCACAGCGCCGCGTATGCGATTTTCGCCGCGGGCGGGAACCCATTCTACAGTCGATATTGCCTCCAGAGCCTGCTTGCGGAGATTGTCTTTATCCAGCGCAACAAACCACTGGTCCATTGCCCTAAATATTACCGGAGTCTTTGAACGCCAACAATGGGGGTACTGGTGGGATATGCGCGCCGAGTGCAAGAGCGCCCCGTTTCTTTCAAGGAGCTCCAAGACTTTTCCAGTAGCCTGGCTTCGGCCGTTTTCATCCTCCAAGACGCTTAACCCGACAAGCTCCGCAGGCACCATTCCGTCGTCGACATAGCAGCCTTCGTCGTTTATCGGAGAATATATGTCAAGACCGTTTTCCAGTCCGACCTGATAGTCTTCCAACCCGTGTCCAGGCGCAATATGGACGACTCCCGTGCCGGAATCGGCAGTCACATAGCGCGCGCAGACAACCTTGCTTAGTCGCTTTATAAACGGATGCCAGGCCGCAAGCCCCTTGAGGCCTTCGCCCTTGCCGACAGGTTTTATCTTTGCGTTTTCGAGCTTGCAATCCGCTATAAAAACATCCGCCAAAGATTCCGCCACCACAAAATTTCTGCCGCCTGCCTCCACCGCTACATACGCGAACTCAGGATTTACAGCCATTGCGAGATTTGACGGCAAAGTCCAAGGCGTAGTAGTCCATATAACTATTTCAGCGCCGGGAATACCCAACTTTTCAGCGGAGACATCGTCAAACTTAAACGGGACCCATATTGATGTGCTCGTATGGTCTTTATATTCTATTTCCGCTTCCGCAAGGGCTGTAGCGCATGGAATGGACCAATAAACAGGCTTCTTGCTTCTGTAAACCAGCCCTCTTTCGACAAATGCCGCAAAGGTTCTTAGAATGTCGGCCTCATAAGCTGGATTTTTTGTCTTATATTCGTTGGCCCAATCCGCCAAGATGCCAAGCCTTATAAATTGCGCGCGCTGCTTTTCTATAAACTCCGAGGAAAACTTTGCGCATTCTTCGCGCAATTCGGCGGTTCCAAGTTCGCGTTTTTGCTCGCGCAGCATGCGCGTGACCTTGTGTTCGATAGGCAATCCGTGGCAATCCCATCCGGGAACGTACGGAGTTGAAAAACCCTTCATCGACTTATAGCGCAATATTACGTCTTTTAAAATTTTGTTTAAAGCCGTTCCGATATGGACGTCACCGTTTGTGAACGGAGGGCCGTCATGAAGTATAAACTTGGGGCAGCCCGCATTCTTCTTTTGGATTCTACCGTACAGATCGGTTTTCCGCCAGTGTTCGATTCTTGCGGGTTCGCGTTTGACCAAATCCCCGCGCATGGGGAATTTGGTAGTTG
>FR901586.1:0-772 GCA_000438015.1 Coraliomargarita sp. CAG:312
GCCCTCTGGCTGCCGTAGTCGTTAACGTCGCCGTAAAAGAAGGCCAGCAGGTAAAAGAAGGCGATTTGCTTGTAATGCTTGAAGCAATGAAGATGAACACTCCGATAAATGCGCTTAAGAGCGGCACAGTCTCAAAAGTGTATGTTTCAGCGGGGCAGAGCGTTCAAGAAGGCACTCCGTTAATAAGTCTCTCGTAAGAGATTGCCTTTGCCAGCCGATGCGCGGTTTAAGTATGCCGCGCATGGGTTGGGTATTTCCGCATACGGCGTTTTGAGAGCGGAAATTTTTAACAATTTAATAAAACAAGCTATGTGGCAGAGTTTAATGGATTTAGCGCTCGATACGGGGTTTTTCTACGTTGATTGGCGCATGATAATAATGTGGATTGTAGTTGCGGTTCTATTTTATTTGGCGGTCGCGCGCCAATTTGAGCCGCTGTTGCTTGTTCCGATTGCATTTGGCGCGCTATTGGCAAACCTTCCAACAGAGGGTGTAGTCAATAAGCCGGGCGGATATTTGATTTCTCCGGCCGATGGAGTCGTCTGCAACGTATTTGTAAAATCGGGCGACAAGGCTTTTGTTCCGAGAGTTGTGAGGCAAATTCCGGATAAAATATCCGATATAATAAATACTCCCGAATCGGCTCAGGCTGATGTCTCCAAATATTTTGCCGAACTCGAGAAGGTGACTTCTCCGGAAGCTCGCAAGGATACTTTTTTAAAGGCTAAAGGAATTCCGGATTTAATTGCTGTTGTGCGCCCCGCACACGCCG
>FR901586.1:787-3518 GCA_000438015.1 Coraliomargarita sp. CAG:312
CGCCCCGCACACGCCGAGCCTAAAACGGAACACGACAAGGCGGTTGCAAATATTGTTATTTCCGTCAATTATAAGGGAAAGATGCTTAAGCTGACTGGCAAGGATATGCTGGTTTGGGCAAAATCTTCCGGCGATGTCGCTGAAGTTTGCGCAGTTGAGGGGCAGAAAGTAGAAAACGGCCAGAAGCTGGTTGACGTATATAGCGCGCGCACAGGCGGATTATATTATTACATCCAGCAGGGAGTTCTGCTTGAAATATTTCCTCCGCTAATTTTCCTTGGCGTTGGCGCGTTGACAGATTTTGGACCTCTTATAGCAAACCCGAAAATGTTGCTCTTGGGCGGAGCCGCCCAGTTCGGCGTTTTTGCCACGTTTATGGGCGCAATTTTCTTGGGATTTACGTCCCAGGAGGCGGCTTCTATAGGTATTATCGGAGGCGCCGACGGCCCGACTTCAATATTCATTTCCAATAAGCTTGCTCCGCATTTGCTCGCGCCTATTGCTGTTGCGGCGTATAGCTACATGGCGCTTGTCCCAATAATACAACCGCCAATTATGCGCGCGTTGACTACTATGAACGAACGCAGAATAAAAATGAAAAGCCTTCGCAAGGTGACGCGCTTGGAAAAGCTTATTTTTGCCGTCATTGTAACGATATTCTGCATTCTTCTGGTTCCAGATGTTTCGGCTCTTATCGGAATGTTAATGCTTGGCAATTTCATCCGCGAGTGCGGAGTTTGCGACCGTCTTAGCAAGGCTGCGCAGAATGAGACTATCAATATAGTCACAGTATTCCTTGGGACATCCGTCGGGATAACTATGACTGGCGACAGGTTTATTCGCGTAGATACGCTGTCGATTCTAATGCTAGGTGTTGTTGCGTTTGGATTCTCGACTGCCGCCGGAGTTGTGATGGCCAAGTTCATGAATCTTTTCCTGAAGGAGAAAATTAATCCTCTCATAGGCGCCGCCGGTGTTTCTGCCGTTCCGATGGCTTCGCGCGTCGCCCAAGTTGAGGGAACAAAAGCAGATCCTTCCAACTTCCTGCTAATGCATGCAATGGGGCCCAATGTCGCGGGCGTAATAGGCACGGCAATGGTCGCCGGCTTCTTTATAGCGACTTTAACATCGCATTAATTTAGTATTAAGGTGGCGCAAATAAAAACTGCGCCACTTGCCTTTTTTTACATACACACTTTAATAAATTAAATCTAAACAAAATGGGATACAACTATATTACGGCTGAAGAGGCTGCTAGCCTTATTCAAAACGGTCAACAGATTGCGTTTAGCGGATTTACTCCCGCAGGCGCGACAAAAGTAATTCCTGCTGCTATTGCAAAGCGCGCGGAGGAGGAGCACGCTGCAGGCCGAGAGTTTAAAATAAACGCGGTCACTGGAGCATCTACTGGTGACTCGTGCGACGGCGCTCTATCGCGCGCGCACGCGTTAAACTATCGCGCGCCTTACCAGTCCAATGCCGACTTGCGCGCGGAGGCAAATAAAAACATAATCCACTTTACGGATTTGCACTTGTCAATGATGCCGCAATACATGAACTACGGCTTTTTGGGCAAATTCGACTGGGCGATTGTAGAAGCAGCCGACGTTAGCGACAACGGTGAAATTCTTCTGACGACATCCGTTGGCATATCTCCAACCGGATTAAAGCTTGCCGACAAAATTCTCATAGAGCTAAATGAATACCATTCAAAGGAATTGCGCGGATTCCACGATATTTACGAGTGTGCAAATCCTCCGCATCGCCGCGAAATTCCAATATATTCCGCTGGGGACCGCATAGGTTCAGAGGTTGTAAAAGTTGACCCCAAAAAGATAGTCGGAATAGTGCGCACCAACAAGGCCGACGAAGTAAAGCCTTTCAAGCCGAGCGACCCGATTACTGAAAAAATTGGACAGAATGTTGCAAACTTTCTGGCATCGGAAATGAAGGCCGGCAGGATTCCGTCGTCATTTCTTCCGATTCAGAGCGGGGTAGGCAATATAGCAAATGCGGTTCTGGGGGCGATGGGAAACAATCCGGACATACCCGCATTTTCTATGTATTCGGAGGTTTTGCAGGACTCTGTAATTAACCTTGTCGAAGAGGGAAGAATTAGCTGCGCAAGCGCGACATCGCTGACTGTCACACCTGAAAAGATTCAGGAAATCTACGCGAATCCAAAGTTTTTCCGCGAAAGGCTTGTGTTGCGTCCTCAGGAAATTTCTAACAACCCGGAAATTGCGCGCCGCATAGGTATAATTTCTATTAACACTGCAATTGAGGTCGATTTGTCCGGCAATGTTAATAGTTCCCACATAATGGGCAAAAACTTAATGAACGGAATCGGCGGCAGCGGAGATTTTACAAGAGCCGCATACACGTCTATATACACAACTCCATCAGTTGCCAAGGGAGGCTGCATAAGCGCGATAGTTCCGAACGTTTCCCACTGCGACCATACCGAACACAGTGTGAACGTGGTAATATCCGAATATGGCGTTGCAGATTTACGGTGCAAAACTCCTTATGAGCGCGCCCAGATTCTTATAGAAAATTGCGCACATCCGGATTATAGAGATATGCTTCGCAAGTTTATTAAGGATGCTCCGATGGGGCATACTCCGCAGACGCTTTCAAATGCGTACTGTTTCCATGAGGCGTTTATAACCCAGGGAGACATGCGAAAGGCCGTCATAGACTAATATATGGGGCAAACAAAAACGGCGCG
>FR901586.1:3564-11252 GCA_000438015.1 Coraliomargarita sp. CAG:312
TTTGTTTTTGCATGCCGGTTAAGAATATCCAAAACCATATAAGTTTTTTGTTTAACTTTCCGGTGCGTGTGAAAGTTTATGCTGTAAAAAGAATAAATTCTGCTGGCATTCTGAACCGCGTTAAAAAAATAAACCCTCCCGGATTAGGAAAGAGTTTATTTGGGAGATATAATGTTAAGAAAACTAAAATCTTACTTCGCGCTTGCCGGAGGCTGTTTGGGGGCAGCCGCTTTTGAAACGGCGTTTTGAGCGTCTATTTTTGCTATTTCTTCCGGGCTTAATATAAGGTAGAGCTTCGATTTTGAGATTTCTACAACATAGTCTTTTTTACCTTTTATCCCGTATTTTTCGCGCAGCTTTTCGTCGTTTTCTTTTAGGGCTTTTTCGCTATTCACCAGCTGTTGGGAAATCTTCATCTGCTCGTCTGCGTCCGTTGTTTTTGACAGCTTTTGGCGCAATTGGTCTATTTCTATCTTGCGGGTGAGGGAAAAACCCAATACGCGTTGAAGTTCCTCGTTTTCTTTAACCCCGGAAATTGCCATATGGCGGTAAAACGATGTGTTGTCGCGCTCGGAAATCAACATAGGGTCTAACTCTTTGCCGTCTTCGCTGCGCAAGCTGGACAGCTCCTGCTTTGTAAGCGGTGTGCAGATGTTGGATTCTAGGAAAACAAGGCGGTATTGGCGGTTTGAAGAAAATGCGTAGGCTTTTTGCATAGCCTTGTCGTTGACTTCAAATTCGTCTTCAAGCTGTTTTAGCTTGGTTTGCATTTCTTTCTTTTTGTTCTCCTCTTTTTCTTCTTCGACTTTGGCCTTTACTGCGTTGATAATTTGCGCGTGCCTGCGCATAATTTCCAAATTTCTTTGGAATGTTGAGTTTTGCTCGGGAGTGTTAAACTCCCTGACTAGCATATATGCTGAATTGCCAACTTTTGTGACGTCGCCTATTTTTTCGGCTGCCGTCGCCGCCAATGTTGCAAAGGCTAGCGCAGCAAATGCGATTGTAAAATTTCTTAGATTCATAGCACTTTTATTTTGATTTTTTTTTGGGTGATTGCTTTTTCATGCCGGATCCGCCGCTTTTTCTTTTATTGTCGGAAAGACTGACGCCCTCTCCGCCTATAATATATGTTTTTCCTGCGACGCCGAGTTTATTGTCCAATCCGTTTATTGTGACCGTGGAAGAACCGTCGCTATTTGGCTTTTCGAACGGTTTTCCCGTGTAGTCCGACATAAATCTTTCGTAAAAAAGGTTTAGTTCGTCAATATCGTTTACGATAAATTCCAGCGTATGCGAATGAGTTGTTGCGGGATAGTCTTTGTGCACTTTTACCTGCGACAGGTCTGCGGTTGAATAATTAGCTTCGGCGGCTTGAATTGCTGAGGTCACGGATTGCGGAATTTGTACTTCCGCCGGGAGATTTTGCGGAACTTGGGCGTTTGCCAACCCCGCAACATCCGTTGCGGAAAGCATTCTTGCATTGTATACTCTAACTTTTGAGGTAGCTCCCAGAAGATCCATGGATACTTCTGTCACAGCCATGGGACCTACCAAGTATTCTTGTTTTGATATATTGGCTATCCAATCGGCGATACCGTAGAAAGATGTGCCGTCGGGAAATTCTATCCCGAAGATCTTTTCATTTTTTATGGATTCTGTGTCCACTACAAGCGCGTTTAGAATTGTGCTTGGGAGCAGCAGCGCAAAGCAAACAAGGAACTTGAATATTTTCATAAGGTTGTTAAGTTTACGTTAATATATCGCACTTTTAATAAAAACCGCAATCAAATTCATATATAAGGCAATTATAAAAAATGTTAAGTTGTAAAAACCTTACTGTAAAAGTCGCTAACTCAAGCGAGCCTATATTAAAAGACGCCAATGTTTCATTTATTCCGCACGCAATGAATGCGGTAATAGGACCGTCTGGATGCGGAAAAACTACGCTCGTGAAGGCGATGTTAAAAATCATTCCTTCGGAAGGGGATTCTTTTTTTGACGGGAGATTAATTGAACGTAGCGAAGACTTGGTAGGGAAAATAGGGTTTGCCCCGCAGTTTACATGCGTCCATCCGATGCTCACAGTTAGGGAAGCTCTGCAATCGGCTCTCGACATTTCCATTTCCGATTCGTCCGAAAAATCCCGCAGGCTAGGAAATATATTAAAAATAGTCGGGTTGGCTGAGCATTCTGAAAAGCTAGTCTCATCACTTTCCGGCGGGCAGCTCAGGAGAATGGGGTTGGCGGTGGAACTTGCGACTGATCCGGAGGCTATGTGCTGCGACGAGGTGACTTCTGGTTTGGATCCGCTTTCTGAAAACGCCATATTAGACCTTCTTAAGAAACTCTGCAAAGAACACGGCAAAACCTTTATTTGCATAATACACAATCTGGCAAAACTGGATTATTTCGATAAAATAACGGTGATTTTCCAGGGGGAAGTCGTATTCCAAGGCAATTTGGAAGAGTTAAAGAAATACTTTGAAATCGACAGCGCCCTTTCGCTTTACGACAGATTGAATGATTTAGACATAACAGTTTGGCGCGCAAAGTGGATGGAGTATTCTGGAGGGGGATATTTGGAAGTGGATGCAGCAGGCGCGGATGCTCTCGGAGATGTTGCGTTAAAGGATTTTTCGTCTCGCGCCCATGCAAGGCCTTCAGTGCTGTCGCAACTTTCAACTCTTTTATTCAGGCGCTATAGGCTGTTTTTCCGCGATACAACTTATCTTTTGCTCACATTGGCTATAACTTTCGGATTCCCGCTTGTAGTTGTGATTTTTTCGATAGGCGGCCTTCCGCAAATAGAGAGTCTGGCACTTGAGAGAAACCTCGGCGCGATAGAGGAGCTCAGGCAGAATTTAAAGATGCAAATAAGCGCGGCAAACACATCGACAATAGTGACAGGATTGATTCTATTTCAGGTTGTTCTGCTCGCCTTGATGGGGGCGAATAATTCCGCCCGGGAAATTGCAGGCGAAAGAAACCTCTACGAAAAAGAGCGTTTAATAGGGTTGAGTCCAACCGCATACGCCCTCTCAAAAATAGTATTTACATCTTCAATTGCATTGTTTCAAGGGGTGTGGATGTGCGTATTCGTAAAGTATGTCTGTTATTTTCCCGGGTCAGTCCTTGTGCAAGCTGCCGATTTGGCTATGGTATGCATAACGATGACCGCAATTTGCTTGGCTTTCAGCGCGCTTTTTTCGTCTCCGGAAAAATCTAATCTTGTTTCGATATATCTTGTGGGGTTTCAACTTCCTCTTTCCGGCGTAGTTTTGGCGCTGCCAGAAGCTTTAAAATGGGTATGCCGTCCGTTTATAAGCACTTATTGGGGGTGGGCAGGGTATATGACTTCCATGCGCGACACCCGCATTTACGACGCTTTTGTTCAGACTTCTCAAAATTGGGATTTTATGCCTTCTCCTGCGTTTTCGGTAGGCGTCTTAGCCGTCCAGTTTGCGGTGGCTGTTATCTTCGTATTTAAAGGGTGCAGCGATAAAAAATGGAGTTGACGGCATAGAAACGGTTTACGCGCAAATTTTAATGGAGCGGCTTGCCTGCAAGGCAAGTCTGCAAGAAAAGAAATGCAAAGCCTAATAAAAACTGGCGCGTTTTGTTTTTTTGTTGGCGCCGCTATTTCCCGCCTCAAATTCTATTATGGCGTTCTTGCGCAAGAATCCGTTGCGTCGAAGCGCTACGTTTAATGGAACATTTTAATTAAAATTGCTTTTTAAAACTTTTGCATATCCTGGGAGGTTTTTATAGGCTGCAATGCGCTCTTTATCGGCATAATACCGATTGCGCTGGCTATTTGTATTTTCAATCAGCCGAATTTTGCGCATTGCAAACTTTCCCAGGCGCGCGGGCTAAAGGCGGTTTTATTCTCCGGAGGATGTTGATTCTCCATTAAAGCGCATGGATATAAGGCGCGTGACTCCGCGTTCCTGCATGGTCACCCCATACAAGGTTTGCGCAGCGGACATCGTGCGCTTGTTGTGTGAAATTACAAGGAATTGTGAGTAGCGGGTGAATTCTTTTAGCATATCGGTATATCTGCCGATATTTGCGTCGTCTAGCGGAGCGTCCAATTCGTCGAGAACACAGAAAGGGCTCGGCTTTACCATATATATCGCAAAAAGCAGCGAAACAGCCGTCATAGTCCTCTGGCCTCCGGAGAGCAGGGATAGGCTCTTCAAAACAGTCCCCGCCGGGCGGGCGACGATTTCTATGCCGCTATCCAGCACGTCTTCGCTTTCCACCAGCCTCAGGTCGGCAGTCCCGCCGCCGAATATTTTTTGGAATGTAAAGGCGAAGTTTTTGCGTATTTGCTCGAAGGTTTCGGAAAATAATTTTTGGGATGTGGCGTTGATTTCGTCGATATCGGCAACAAGGGCGTTTTTCGACGCCCATAGGTCGTCGGTTTGCGTCTTCAAAAAGTCGTACCGCTCCTTTAATTCGGCGTATTCTTCAATCGCGACTAGATTTACCGCGCCCATTGCATTTATGCGCTCGCGAAGCTCTCTTACTTCGTCTTCAATCGGTGAGAAATCTGTCGATTCCATTGCGTCCAAATCGTCTTGGGTCGGGTCTCCGCGTTCGCGTTTGGGCTTTGCGTTAATTTCTCCGTCCTCAAGTTCGTCGAGCTTTACTTTTATTTCAAATTCCTCGTCGGATTTCCACAGTTCAGATTTCCAGTCGACATTTGCTATTTCAACGTCGTATTCGCTGAGTATGCGCTCCGATATGAAATCCAACTTTGAGCGGATTTTTGCAATGCGTATCTGGCATTCATTCTTTTCGGAAGTTTTGCGCATGTGAGCTTCGCGTTCGGCGGAAAGGGAATTTTCGTATTCGGCAATTGATGTTTCTGATTCGGCAACTTTTACTCTCTGGGCCTCTATTTCACCCAAGGCGGCTTCCAAGTTTTCCGCGAGGTTCTTTGCGCGTTCGCGTTCCGAGAGCGTTTCGGCGTCGAAATTTTCTATTTGCCTTGCTATGGACTGCGATTCTATTGTGCGGCGTTCTATTAGCGCGCGCGTTTCCGCCTGCTGCTCCCTGATTGCGCCTAGCCCGCGTTCAAGGCTTTCAAGCCTCGATTTTTTTGCGGCAAGTTCAAGCCTGGTTTCGGAGAGAACTGCATATTTTTGGTCTTTCGTCTCGCGCAATTCTGCTATTTGGGCTTCGGTTTCGGATATGAGATTTCTGCTTTCGGATATTGATTTTTCTGCGTCTTCCAGCGCTTTCATCGCCGAATTCAGCCTGTCTTGGGCTTCAAAGCGGGAGTTTTCCATCTCCGCCATTGCGGCGGTTTTCTTTTCTATTTCGGAATTTTTTTCTGAGAATGCCGCTTTGGCCGAAGAACTCTGGGCATTTATGGAGGCTATCTCGCGCTTTATTTCAGAGGACAAGTTTTTCCGGTTTTCAATTTCCGCTTCCGCCGATTCCAACTGCGACTGGATCTGCATGGCGCGCTCGTTAAGGGTTGTGAGGGCGTCGTTGTCGACTTCAATTTCTTCTTTTATGCGCTTAATTTCGCTATTCCGGAGTATGAAACTGCTTTGAGTGTCGCGCTTTTCCCCGCTCGAGGCGTATATTATTCCGCGGGCGTCGAGCATTGAGCCGTCTTTTGCGACGGCAGCCATAAATTTGAAATTTTTGTTGTTTAAGGCGAAGTTTGCAAACTGCATGATGTCTTCGCAGAAGTAGCAACCCGCAACCATGTTGCGCACATATTCAGACAAATCCGGATCTTGCGGCTTAACAATGTCGCATCCGCGCCATATGCCTTGCGGTAGAGCGTCTGCGTCGGATATGGCATTTAAATTAGCGTCTTTTATTTGGAAGCACGCATTGCCAAGATTGCGCTCGCGCAGCAGGGCGAGCGCTTGCGGAAGTTTGGACGAGTCTTCAATTGCCACCGCGTCTACCGCAGATCCCAACATTGTTTCAAAAGCGGAAGTCCAGCCGTCTGCAACCTCGACGTTTTGGCTTACTATTTTTAGATTGAGAGGATCTAGGCACTCTCCCAATCTGCCTTTCATAATAGCTTTTACACCCTCGGAAAATCCCTCCATTCTCGACTGTAGGTCGTTTAGCAGGCTGAGTTTTGCCGATTTGCTTGCGAGCTGCCTATCCATCTGCTGGATTTCCGCCTGCTGGTTTCTATATTGCGCGCGAAGCTCGTCGGCTTTTGCGACGGCTTCGGTAATATCGGCTTCAGCGTTGCCTAGGCGTTCGTTTGCATTTTCCATGGCCGCCGACAACTCTTCGCAACGGCGCTCCAAAGAGGAATTTTCCTCTTTTAGCTGAAAGATCTGGTCGGAAAGAGCGGCGTGGCGGACTTGGTAGGATTTTAAGTCTACTTCAAGGGTAGTGCAGTTTGAGCGAAGCCTCGTGACGGCGCTTTCATTCATTAGCGAGTCTTGCTTGGCTCTCGACAGGCGGTTTTCCGCATCTCGCAAAGATTCTTCCACTTCAGCCAATTCCGCGCTTTGCTGCCTAAAAACCTCGTCGTCTGCGCTGACGAGATTAAGTTGCATCTGCTTGACTTCTATGTCTCCTTGCGCCTTCCCCTCTAGGGCGGACAATTGTTCTTTTAAAGACTCTAGTTCTTTTGAGATTTGTTCCAGGCGCTCTCCCAAGTCCCTCTTTCTTACCTCGGCAAACTCGCTGTTCCTTTCGGCTTGTTCCTTTGCGGAACGCACTTCTGAGGCGTTTTGGCGCAAACTCTCAAGCTGCGCCAATAGTTCCGCGCGGCTTGCGCGCATGCGCGAAAGATCCTCCTCGCAAGCGGCGAGCTTTTCGGAAAGCTCTAAGATTTCGGAGGACAATCGCTTTTGCACGGTTTCGTCCTCTTTTAGCAAGGCGTTTTGCTTTGCGTAATTGTGCGAGTTTAGCGCCAAGTCCAAGTGGCGCAGGCGATAGCTCAACCTTTTATAGCGCAGCGCCTTGCTTGCCTGGCGCTTTAGGGTGCCGATTTGCCTGCTTATTTCTTCTATTCTGTCGGTTGCCCTTGCAAGATTTTGCTCTACAAGGGCTAGCTTATTTAAGGCTTCGCGGCGTTGTGTCTTGTATTTTGTTATGCCTGCGGCTTCTTCAAAAATAGTACGGCGCTCTCCAGGGTTGGAGGAGAGAATTTGGTCTATCTGCCCCTGGACCATGAACGAGTACGAAACGCGCCCGACGCCAGTATCCATAAATAAATTCTGGATGTCTTTCAGCCTAGCGGACTTTCCGTTTATGAAATAGTCGCTGCCGCCGTCGCGGTAAACTTTGCGCGTTATTTCTACTTCGTTAAATTTTAGCTGTTTTTCGCAGTCGGTAAAGAGCAGGGATACGTCGCAAAACTGGAGCGGCTTTCTGGTCTCAGTGCCTTGAAATATGACGTCCTGCATTTTGCCGCCGCGCAGGGCTTTTGCGCTTTGCTCGCCAAGAACCCAGCGGATTGCGTCTACAATATTGCTTTTCCCGCACCCGTTGGGCCCCACAATACAGGTTATTCCCGGCGTCAACGGCAGTTCCGTCTTGTCGGCAAAGCTTTTGAATCCGTTAATTGTGACCTGCTTTAAATACATCTTTTTATTCTTTGGAATCCGCGTTATTGGGAGTGGGAATTGCAAGGAGGCCGGGCGCTATTTTACGAAATCGCCTTTTTATATTCTTCGAAGGCGGCAGAAAGATTTTCG
>FR901586.1:11274-20864 GCA_000438015.1 Coraliomargarita sp. CAG:312
GGAAGAGCCGCCGCCCTGAGCGAAATCAGGTTTGCCGCCGCCTTTGCCGCCTATTTTAGCGGCGATTTCCCTTACAATGTCTCCGGCCTTTATTCCCGCGTCTATGGCTTCTTTAGAGCATAGCGCAAGTATGGTTGCCTTTTCGCCGAATTTTGCCCCAAGCACTATAGCTCCGCCTCCGCGCTGCTTGTCAAGCTTTACGGCTAGCTCGCGCATGAGCCCAGGATTATCAACCTCGACAATTTCCACCATAAACGGGATTTTTCCGCCTTTAAGCACGGCTTTGGCTGCTATCTCTTCAACGAGTTTGCCGGCGCTGGCTTTGCGGTGGGCTTTTATTTCCTTTTCTAGTTCGTTTTTAGCGGCGATTAGCTTTTCAAGGCGTTCGTTTGCGTCTTCAGATTTGCATGAAAGCTTTTGGGAGATTCCCGCGAGATTCTTTTGCATCTTTTCCACCGACTCGAGGGCCGCCATTCCTGCTACCGCCTCTATTCTGCGCGTACCCGCCGATATGGCGCCTTCGCTTAAAATTTTTATAAGACCAAGTTCTCCCGTCGCGGATGCGTGCGTTCCGCCGCACAGTTCTTGGCTGAACGAGCCCATTTCAACGATTCTTACGACGGCTCCATATTTTTCCTCAAACAGCGCCATGCAGCTTTTGGGAACTTCCCGGAACGGGAGTTCGCGCCAGGTAATATTAGCGTTTTCAAGAATTTTTTTATTGGCTAAAGTTTCAATCTCTTTTAGCTGTTCGCTGGTCGGTGCTTCATAATGGTGGAAGTCGAAGCGCAAACGCTCGGGGTCTACATAGGAGCCTTTTTGTTTGACGTGCGTTCCCAAGACTTGGCGCAATGCCCAGTGCAGAATATGGGTTGCGGTATGGTGGCGCTGGATTGCCCTGCGGCGGTATGAATCCACCGATATTGAAACTTCGGAACCTACGGCATTCTTTTTGAAGGCTCCTTTGCGAACTTTGTGCAGTATGTGTCCGGCCTTGTCGATTTGGGTGTCGAATATTTCGTGCGCAACCCCGTCGCTGAGCTCTACGAACCCCGTGTCGCCGACTTGTCCGCCTTTTTCAGCGTAGAAGGGCGTTTGCGGAAAGATTAGGAAGTCGAACTTGTCGTCTCCGTCCATAATGGCGGTCAACTTTGTTTTAAAGTCGGAAAGGTTCTCTTTGTCGTAGCCTACAAACTGTGTTGCGTTTTCAACTTCGGAGGCGTCTGAAACGACTATTATCTCCTTCTTTTGTGCCTCGCGAGAGAGTTTGCGCTGGCGCTCCATCGCCGTTTCAAAACCTTCCACGTCAACTGGCATATTGCGTTCGCGCGCTATTAGCTGGGTCAAGTCTAGCGGGAAGCCGTAGGTGTCGTACAATATAAACGCCTGTTCTCCGGAAATTTTACCTTCCGTGACTGTGATGTTGTCCAAAAGCTGCAGCCCGCGGTCGATTGTTTTTGCAAAGCTGTTTTCTTCGTTCTCGATTGTTTTGACAATCATTTTGCGCTGCTCGAGAAGTTCGGGAAAAACTGGCGACATTTTTGTTATGACCGGATCTGCAAGCTTTGTGAAAAATCCGCGCTCCAATCCGAGACGCTTTCCGTACATTATTGCGCGGCGCAATATTCTGCGCAGGACGTATTCCCGTCCGTCGTTGCCTGGGATTATTCCGTCGGCAATAGAGAAAGTAAGAGTGCGGATGTGGTCGGCCAGAACGCGGAATACGCAGTCTGTGAGCTCTTGCGACGACATGTCCCGCGGGTCGCGGGGGAGCGTCCCGGTGTAGGTTTTACCGGACATATTCGATATATATTTAAATATGTCGGTAAAAAGGTCGCTGTTGTAGTTCGAAGATAGTTGTGAAAAATCGGTAAAATTTTTTGTCGTCGCCATTATTCCGGCGACGCGTTCAAAGCCCATGCCGGTGTCTATGTTTTTATTCTTCAACGGCACAAAAGAGCCGTCGGGTTCGGCGTTGAACTGCATAAACACAAGATTCCAGATCTCTATGCAAAGAGGGGATCCGGCATTTACCAAGGTTCCTTCGGAATCTCCTTTGGGGGTTAGGTCCATATGGATTTCCGAGCACGGGCCACATGGGCCGGTTTCTCCCATCATCCAGAAATTGTCTTTCTTGCCGGATTTTTTTATGTGTTTTGCCGGGTCCATTCCGTATTTCTTAAAGACGTCAACCCAATATCCATAGGCTTCTTCGTCGAATTCGGCGGGTTCGCCTTCCTCAGGGCAATAGACAGTTGCATAAAGCCTTTCTTTGGGGAATTTCCAAACATCAACAAGCAATTCCCAAGCCCATTCTATCGCCTCTTTCTTGAAGTAGTCCCCGAAAGACCAGTTCCCAAGCATTTCGAAGAAAGTATGGTGGTATGTGTCAAAACCAACATCTTCAAGG
The DNA here is from genome assembly GCA_000438015.1 of Coraliomargarita sp. CAG:312. GTDB lineage: Bacteria > Verrucomicrobiota > Verrucomicrobiia > Opitutales > Intestinicryptomonadaceae > Merdousia. Next base: position 13,685 of record FR901586.1, read on the forward strand.
TCGTTGTGCTTTCCTCCGGCGCGTATACATTTTTGAGTGTCGGCGGCTCTCAAAAACGGAGCTTTTTCCTCACCCAAAAAGTATGGAACAAATTGGTTCATTCCCGCGTTCGTAAAAAGCAGGTTGGGAGAAGACGGCATTAAAGACGCCGACGGCACTATGGTGTGGCCTTTGGAGTTGAAAAACTGCAGGAAGCTCTTTCTGATTTCGGCTGATGTCATATTTGAAAAATTTTTGCGGCTATGTTGTTGTGTGCAAACGAAATTTTGCCGCATAAACGCCGCGCGGCTAAATTTCGGAAGATTGCAGAGCGGATATTAGAGGCGCTCAATTACCGCCTTAGCCATTTCGTCTGTGGATACGGGCGTTTTACCGAATGCTATGTCTCCGGTGCGGATTCCGCCGCATACGGCATTGCGCACTGCGTTTTCTATCTTTGTTGCAATTGCGTCCTCGCCAAAAGAGTAGCGCATCATAAGCGCCGCAGATAAAATTTGCGCGCAGGGGTTGGCTATTCCTTTGCCAGCGATGTCTGGCGCCGTGCCGCCGGCTGGTTCGTAGAGGCCGAACTTCAAGCCAAGCGAATTTTTTATGTCGCCCAAAGACGCGCTGCAAAGCATTCCGAGCGATCCGCAGATGACCGCCATTTCGTCGGAAAGAATATCGCCGAACATATTTTCGGTGAAGAATACGTCGAATTGGTTCGGGTCGCGCGCAAGCTGCATTGCAGCATTGTCGACGTACATATGCGAAAGCTGGACTTCGGGGAAATTCTTTTTGAAATATTCCGTCACGGTTTTTCGCCAGAGCACGGAGGTCTCTAGGACGTTTGCCTTGTCTATGGAGCAAACCTTTTTGCCGCGCGCCATTGCGGTTCTGCCTGCCACTTCAGCGATGCGCTCAATTTCTGAAGTCCTATACTGCATGGTGTCGCACGCGGATGTTTCTCCGTTTTCCAACTGCCATGTTTTCTTTTCCCCAAAGTAGATTCCTCCGGTAAGTTCGCGTATGCACACTATGTCTATGCCGTTGGGTATTCGTTCGGATTTTAGGGGAGATGCATCTGTAAGCTGCGGATATAGAAGTCCAGGCCGCACATTTGCAAAAAGTTTAAAAGCTTTGCGCAATGGTAGCAAGGCAGCGCGTTCGGGCTGTTCCTTTGGCGGAAGTTTTTCCCATTTTGGCCCGCCGACCGAGCCGAACAAGATTGCGTCTGCGGCTTTGCAGGCTTCGAGCGTCGATTCGGGGAGGGCTGTTTGAAATTTGTCGATTGCCGCCCCTCCGACTTCGCAAGTCGTATATGAAAGGCTGTGCCCTTCTTTTGCGCACGCAGTTTCCAAAACTTTGAGTGCGGCGTTCATGACTTCCGGACCGATACCGTCGCCGGGCAATACTGTAAATTTGAATGTTGCCATATCTGTTATATATATAAAAAAGCGATTAAATAGGTTTTATTTTGGATTTCCAACCTTTTTTTTATCTGGTTTCCACCCGGCGAAAAATAGAATGCATGCTTTTTCCCCCAGGTAAAATACGGTAAACTTTTAAGAATTTTAAAAAAAGCTTTTAAAAGGGCGGGAAAGTGCTAGAACAAACAGAATGAAGAATTTTTATCTTACAACCGCTATCGATTATGCAAACGGCTCTCCCCATTTGGGGCACGCCTATGAAAAAGTGTTGGCAGACGTTATCGCCAGATACAAGCGGATGTGCGGAAGAAACGTGTATTTTTTGACCGGGCTGGACGAACATGGGCAAAAAGTCCAGCAGAGCGCAAAGAAAGCCGGAATTTCCCCGCAGGAAATGTGCGACAAGCAGGCGGAGAAGTTTATCGCAATGTGCCGCATGTTGAATATATCCAACGACGATTATATACGCACAACCCAGCCGCGGCACAAAGAGGCGGTATCAAAAATTCTTCAGTCGCTTTTTGACCGCGGCGAAATTTACAAGGCGGAATACAAAGGCTTTTACTCCGCCAGACAGGAACAGTTCCTCCAGGAAAAGGACAAGGTTGACGGCAAATGGCCGGAGATTTTCGGAGATGTGGTTGAAATTACAGAGAGCAACTACTTCTTTAAGCTTAAAAATTACCAGCCATGGCTGATAGAATATATAAATGCCCATGAAGATTTTATATATCCCCGTTTTCGGGCGAAACAGGTCATAGAATTTTTGAAGGAGCCGTTAAACGACCTATGCATATCTCGCCCCAAGGAGCGTTTGGAATGGGGAATAGAGCTGCCGTTCGATAGAAATTATGTGACGTATGTGTGGTTCGACGCCCTAGTTAACTACATTTCCGCCGTAGGATATGGCACGGACGATTTTTCAAAGAATTGGCCGGCGGATTTCCATGTGATAGGAAAAGATATTCTTGTTCCTCCGCATAGCGTGTATTGGCCGATTATGTTGCATGCCATAGGCGTAGAGTTGCCTAAATCGCTGCTTGTGCACGGATGGTGGATGTCCTCCGGCGAGAAAATGTCCAAGAGTTTGGGAAACATAGTAAATCCTCTAGATTTAGTCGAGAAATTCGGCGCCGACGCTTTCCGGTATTTTCTTATGCGCGAAATGAACGTTGGGCAGGATTCAGACTTCTCACTAGACCTTTTTGCTACCCGATACACGTCGGATTTGGGCAATGACTTGGGCAATCTGCTTAGCCGCCTTCTCAATATGGGCAAGCGTTATTGCGACGGCGTAGTTCCCGCTGCCGAAGTCGAAGGCGATTTTGAGAAGGCCTTAAAATCCCAAGCTGCCGAGACTGCGGAGGAGGCTCTGCGGCTCTGCGACGGAATGCAGTTCCATATGGCTTTGGAAAAGATTTTCTCGTTTATTCGCTCCATAAATAAATATGCGGAGCAGAGGGCGCCGTGGAAGCTTGCAAAAAGCCAGGAGGATTCTGATAAGAAACTGCTTTATACTACCCTTGCGAATATGGCGGAAGCTTTGCGCATAGCGGCTGTTTTGCTGCTGCCGGTTATGCCGACGGTCGGGGCGAGAATTCTAACTCTCTTGGGTGCGGAAACTCCGCTCGTTTTTGAGGGCAATTTGAAATGGTCTTCGGTGCTTGCTGGAAAGAGTTTGGGCGCTCAGGAGATTTTGTTCCCGCGTCCGTCAGCGGAATAGTGTTTCTTCCAATCATTCGATATTTTGCGAACCCATGCGGGTTCGCTCTTTATTTGAACAGTTAACTTACATATTGCCAAAAAAAGACTTGTAAAATTTGATATGGCAGCATAATACTATTTATAAAAATGAGAAACGCGCAATATATTTCAATAATTTTACTCCCAATCCTTATAGGATCGGCTGTTCAAGCGGATACATTCTATTTTACTCGCGGTCCAGAAGGCGCAGATAGCTATACCCGCAATTGGTCGGATGCCCAAAATTGGGATACGGACGGCACGCATATTTACTCCGGCGGCGGATGGAATGAAAGCGGAAATTCCACTCTTTTGCCCGGTGCGGAAGACAATGTGATTTTTAAGATAAATTCGCGCTACAACGGAAACAACGGCGACACATATTCGCTAAATTTGGATGTAGACGCCCAAGTTAAATTGTTCACCCAGAACGACGCAAGCGAGATTGTCACAGAGTTAATTTCGGATTCCGGCAAGACTCTCACGCTTAGCAATCCCGACGGCGGGGTAGTTATAGATAAAGTCCGCAACCTTAACACAATGACCTTCGATGTGAATATCGTTCTCGCCCAAGTAGCTGATAAAACTATGACGATTGCGATGAGATCGGACAAGGACACGATATTCAACAAGGATATCGTTTACAAGCAGCTTTCCGGAGAGCCTGCGCAATGGGGGCGCTCGATGGATTTTCTTGTAAGATATAGAACAGCCACTGAATGGACTGAAAAAGTTAGCGGAAATATCGTTATAAACGGAAATATCTGTAATTACGACGCCGATAACAATCCAATTGAGCTCACAAAAGGCATAGGTATATCTTCCGATAAGAGTTTGTCGTCCGCAAACCATGAAACTGAAGTGGTTGGAAAGGTTATTTTTTCCGGAGACGGCTATACGATGGGAGGTATGGGGATAAAAAACGGAATGGTCGTGGATTTTGCCCGAAATAATGCTGGAGCTGCAAATATTTCAGGTTCGGCAATAGAACTGTACGGAACAAGCACGATAAACTTTGTAAAGGCCAACCAGCTTGCAACCAGCACTTCTATTCAGTTCAAATCTCCCGATTCCAGCAGCAAGTACGGCGGAATATTGAATATGATGGGAAATACTGTAGATAATATAAGTTATTTGTATTTTGCCGAATTCACCGACAACAATTGCAGCTTGGGCAAGGTTGACTTCGGAGAAAACGATATAGAACAGTGGTTCGTTTTTGAAGAAATGAAGGCTGATCCAAAAAAAGTAACTGAAGACACAGTATGGGGCATGGATTTCTTCAATATGGGCGAAAATGACCATATTAGAATGCTGTCCCTCGACGAAACCAAACTGGAGTTGGCTAAAGATCATATATATTTCAGCAGCCTCGGCGAAAGAGGAGTAGATTACGAGGTCGTAATGGAGCTTGTGGACGGCAATTATGAGTTTTCCTATCAGCTTATTCCAGAACCTGCAACATTTGCAGGAATCGGTGGGCTAATTGCGCTGGCTCTTGCGGCTTATCGCCGCCGTGGTTAGGTTTGGGCAAAACAATATAGTTTTATATAAAAGATTCAGAGTAGATTTGGCTTTGAATCTTTTTTTTGCGCTACTTTGTACATCGGCGTTTGCATAGCATTATTTTACATCTTATTGGGTGCAATTTAAGTTGTTCTTCCGTTCACAATCGCCTGACGGTTTTTTTACTTAGTTTACGTAAAACTATTTATTCCAGTGATTAGGATGCAATTATTGCGTTTTCCCATTGACGGCGCCTTTGTATGCGCATAGCGCGCGGGTGCCGTTTTTCTAGATTTATTGTAAGTGCGCCAAGATAGGGTTCCTATTGATGTATTGTAAAGTGTAAATTGTGCAAGGTATTATCTCGCTTGCCAATGGAATAAGGGGAAAATAAAAAAACCGGCCAAAATAAAAGGCCGGTTTTTTGCATATAAAATGAAAATTATTTCTTAATTTCCCTATGGAGAGTCCTGCGCTTAAGAGAAGGATTATATTTCATCTTCTCAACCTTTTCCGTTTGTTTGCGGAAATTGCGCGTTGTCATATAGCGCGACGGAGATTTGCCTTCTTTGCGCGCTTCAGTGCATTCGATAATTACTATTTCTCTGGGCATAAATTTTTACCTTTTTTGTCTTTAATTAAAAATATCTTTCGCATAATGCCCAAAACGGAATTTCGTTTCAAGCTTATTTTTCCATAAAAATCGGAGCTGAAATAATAGCGTGAAATAAAAATATTTGCGCGGATGCCCAGAGAGGGATTCAATCTCCCGGAAATCCGCCGAATCGGTTTATTTTAAGGGAATATTTTGCGTCAATACACATTCGGACATTTCGTAAACGCCGACGGGTGTAGCGGGTCCGGTCATTGTTATGGAAAAGTCGGGAGCTATTTTAATGCTCAAGTCTCCGCCTTCCATATGAACCGTGATGTCTCCGTCGCACAGTCCCAGCTTATGCGCCACTGCCGCAGCCGCGCTGGAGCTGCTTCCGGAAGCGAGAGTGTATCCGGCGCCGCGTTCCCATATCTCAATTTTGATGTTATTGCGGTCGAGAACTTCCAAGAGTTGGACGTTTGTTCGGTTTGGAAATCTCGAAGTCATATTTTCAATTACCGGGCCGATTTTATGGGCGAGTTCCGCCGAAACCTTTTTCATAGGCAGAACGCAGTGGGGATTCCCGACCGTAGCGCAACAATATTTATATACCGTGGAGTCTATTTCAAATTCTTCGTTTATAACTTCGCGTTTCGGCCCGATTACCGGTATTTTTTCGGAGTCGAAACTAACCTTGCCCATTTCTACGGTAATTTTATTTCCGCCGTCGGATACAACGCAGCTTACGATTCCTCCCAGCGTATCCACTGTAAAGGGGACGTTTTCTTTAACGCGTTTTGAGTCGAAAAGATAGCGCGAGAATATGCGCAGGCCGTTGCCGCTTTTTTCGGCTTCTGATGCGTCGGGGTTTAGGATCCTTAGTTTAAAGTCGGCCTTTTCGGATTTTTCGGGGCCGAAAAGAATTCCATCCGATCCCAGTCCAAAGTTGCGGTGGCAGATTTTTACAACATCCAAACCTTCAGGACATTTTGGGGAGTCTATTGGGTCTAGAACAAGATAGTCGTTGCCGAGAGCATGGTATTTTGAAAATTTCATATTTTTTGCACAATGGAGCAAGCGCCAATTTTTTCAAGTTTTTTTGAAAGCTTGGGCAGCCGAGGATATTGGGAAAACCGGCTTTATTTCAATTAAAATATCAGCCGGCTGCAAGGAGTCGCGCCGCAAAATACGGCTGCGGCGATACACTGTTTAGCTGCATGGCAGTTAGTTTTGCCCGGTGCGGGAATTGTTTTTGCCATGTTGGGGAATTTATAAAATAGCGAAATTCTTGACAGGGCGTTGAAATTGAATTTCCTTGATTGTTTTAATTTCGATATTTTTGCAGCAGGCTTTGCCTGCCGTCTGATTGGAACGATTTTAGATATGACTGACGCCAAAATAATTGCAGGATACAAACTTTCTTATGACGAAGCAATCGAGCTTAGCAAAAAACTCCCGCTTCCAGAACTTTGTCTGATGGCGGATAGGGTTCGCACGCATTTTTTGGGGCGCGAAGTTGACACATGTTCAATAATGAATGCCCGCTCCGGCAGATGTTCTGAAAATTGCAAATGGTGCGCTCAGTCCGCGCACCACAATACGGGTTGCGAAATTTCCGACTACGTGACGGTTGAGGATGCTTTAAAACATGCAAAATATTCAAAAAGCAAGGGAATACGCAGGTTTTCGCTCGTCACTAGCGGCAGGAGCGTTTCTGACGCCGACATAAAAAAGCTCGCGGCGGCTTTTAGCGAAATGTCAAAACTTGGAGGCATAGCCCTATGCGGATCGTTTGGCCTTTTGAACGAGGGGCAGTTTAGAATTTTGAAGGCTGCGGGCATGTCTCGTTTCCATTGCAATTTGGAAACTGCGCCGTCGAAATTTCCGGAACTTTGCTCTACGCATACAATAGAGGATAAGATCCAAA
>FR901586.1:20928-24514 GCA_000438015.1 Coraliomargarita sp. CAG:312
CGGAATTATCGGCATGGGTGAAACGTTCGAGCAGCGGGTTGAACTTGCGGCGACGCTAAGCGGTTTGAAAGTGGATTCAATTCCCGTCAATATTTTGCAGCCAATAAAGGGTACGCCTTTGGAGAGCCAGCCTCCGCTTCCTCAGGATGAAATCCTTAAGGCATTTGCGGTCTTTAGGCTATTAAATCCTCGTGCGCACATAAGGTTTGCGGGCGGCAGGGCTGCAATAAGGGAACGCCAAGAGGAGGCTTTAAAATCGGGAATAAGCGCAATTTTGATGGGCGACATGCTCACGACGGTTGGCTCTGCCGTGGACGAAGACTTTAAAATGTTGGACAGGCTAGGATATGAATACTGAGGAGATTTTAGCCTACGACCGCGAACACGTTTGGCATCCGTACGCTTCAATGCGCAACCCAATCAAGGTTTGGCAGGTTGAATCGGCGAGGGGCGCAATGCTTTCTCTTGCCGGTGGCGAAGAGGTTATCGACGGAATGTCATCGTGGTGGGCTGTTGCCCACGGATACAACAACGAGCATATAAACGAGGCTTTAAAAAGGCAGATTGCAAAAATGAGCCACGTTATGTTCGGAGGGCTTACGCACGAGGGCGCGGTGCTTTTGGCAAAGCGCTTGATAGAGATTTCGCCGCGCAGGATGCAAAAAATATTCTTTTCGGATTCAGGATCCGTTTCCGTTGAAGTGGCTATGAAAATGGCGCTCCAATATTGGCATTCAAAAGGTGTAAAAAACAAGACAAAGTTCGCGACCGCGCGCGGCGGATACCACGGTGACACTTGGAATGCGATGTCGGTTTGCGACCCTGTGGGTGGTATGCATTCAATATTTTCTGGCAGGCTGCCTATAAATTTTTTCGCGCCAAAGCCTAATCCGGCTTTTGGAGAGCCATGGAACGAAGATTCTATCGGCGGCATGCGGGAAATTTTGCGGGACAATAGGAATGAAATTGCGGCGGTAATAATAGAGCCTATTGTGCAGGGAGCCGGCGGAATGAGGTTTTACCATCCCCAATACTTGAAAGAATTGCGCGCTCTCTGCGACGAGCTCGGCATACTCCTTATATTGGACGAAATAGCCACGGGATTTTACCGCTCTGGGCGGCTCTTTGCATGCGAATACGCGGGAGTGGAGCCGGATATAATGTGTGTCGGCAAGGCGCTCACGGGTGGGTACATGAGTTTTGCCGCGACTTTGGCGAGCGACGATGTAGCCGACACTATTTCCAACGGCGGAGTAGGGCTGTTTATGCACGGGCCAACTTTTATGGCAAATCCGCTTGCATGCGCCGCCGCCAACGCGAGTTTAGATTTGGTTTTGCAGCCCCAAACGCCTCTGAATGTATTGCGCATAGAAAAAAAATTAAAAGACGGCCTTGCCGCGGCGCGCGATATAAAAGGAGTCGCCGATGCGCGCGCGCTTGGGGCGATAGGAGTGCTTGAGATGGAAAAGCCAATCGATATGGCAAAGGCGCAGGAACTCCTTATAGAGCGCGGGGTATGGCTCAGGCCTTTTGGCAGGCTTCTTTACACTATGCCGCCATATATTTCGACGGATTCGCAGTTGGAGCGCATTACCTCGGCGATGGTGGAAGTTGCGGGGTTGATTTGATGAAGAATTTTACGCCAGAGCTTTTGTCGCTTAAGGATGCGGGGCTATACCGCAGACTGGTTCAGTCGCAGGCTGCGGGAAGGTTCGTAGAGCGCGGCGGTGAAATTTTTGTAAATCTAGCCTCAAACGACTATCTTGGGTTAAGCTCCAACACCGCGCTGCAGCGCGAGTTTCTGGAGCGCATTCTTTCGGAAAACGGCGGGCGCTTTCTCATGGGCAGCACATCCTCGCGCCTCTTGGGAGGAAACAACGGAGCATTTTGCCAACTGGAGGATTTTCTTGCGCGCGCCTATTCTGCGCATAGCCCTGAGCAAAAAAAATGCCTGGCTTTTAACAGCGGATACCATGCTAATTCCGGGATTCTTTCGGCTTTGGCTACTTCAAAAGATTTAATTCTTTGCGACAGGCTAATCCACGCCAGTCTCGTTGATTGCCTAAGGCTTTCCAGCGCCAAATGGATGCGATTTAGGCACAACGATATGGCGCACTTGCGGCAAATTTTGAAAAAAAATCGCGGAGAGTACGAAAGTGTATATATCGTGACGGAAAGCGTTTTTAGCATGGACGGCGATATTGCCGATATCGCCGAAATTGTAAAAATAAAACGCGAGTTTGACGCCGCGTTGTATGTTGACGAAGCACACGCTGTAGGCGTGTTCGGAAAATACGGCCTCGGAGTTTGCCAGGAGTTGGGCGTTTTGGGCGAAGTCGACTTTTTGATGGGGACTCTCGGAAAGGCAATAGCTTCCGAGGGCGCGTTTTTAATATGCTCGGAAAATGTCCGTGAAATGCTTGTAAACAAGTGCCGAACGCTGATTTTTACAACGGCGATTTCTCCCATTGCGGCAATGTGGTCGAAATTTGCGTTTGAGAAAGCGATGGGCATGGATTCGGAGCGCTCGCATTTAAGGCGCATATCCGGGGTTTTGCGCAATAGGCTTTCGTCTCTAAAGACGCTTGGAAGCACCCAAATAGTTCCCGTTGTGCTGGGGGAAAACTCCGCGGCAACATCTGTTTCCGAACGGCTTTTAAAACAAAAAATTTGGGCGGGCGCCGTGCGCTATCCCACGGTTCCCAAAGGCGAGGCGCGTCTTAGGCTGTCATTGAATGCGGATATGCCAAGGGAGCTCGTTGAAGATGTAGCCGATAAAATTTTGGAGTGCGCGCAATGAAATACGAATTTGTAAAATTTTGCGGATCATCCAAATTGGTCGCGTTTTTTGGAGGCTTTGCATCGGATGCGAAAATCTTATCCCAAACGAGGCTGCCGCCGGGGGTTGACGTTGCGGTGTTTTACGACTATCGCGATTTGGAATGTGGGTTTGATTTCTCAAAGTATAGTTCGGTGTGCGTGGTTGCGTGGTCGTTCGGAGTTCGGGTCGCCGATATGGCATTGGGAAACTTTCCGGTAAAGGTAAAAATTGCCGTGAACGGATCGTTGTATCCGATAGACGCGAGCCGCGGAATACCTCCGGAAATTTTTGTGAAGACATCTGAAAATTTCAGCGAGGAAAATAAATCGAAATTTTACCGTAGAATATGCGGGGGATCCGCCGCCTTTGAGCGGAATTCGCCTTTGCTCTGCGCGCGTTCCGCCGCTGACTTGAAGCTGGAGCTTGAAACTTTGGGCGCGGAGTTTTCCTCAAATCCCGCCGAAGAAAATTCGCCAGCCGGATGGGATTTCGCAATAGCGTCCAAGTCTGACAGGATTTTTTCGATTGAAAACATGCGCGCGGCGTGGGGCGGAAAACTTCGGGAGACTGAGGGCGCGCATCTGAATTTGCCTGCTTTTGACATGGCTTTTGAAATGCTCGGCTTGAGTATTGGAGGTGTTGGAAAGGCGTTCGAAAAAAATTTGGACGCATACGACGATTGCGCGTTTGTGCAGCGCGAAATCTGCTCGCAGTTGGCGATGGATATAAAAGGCGCGGCGGGGCGGGATTTTTTGCGGTCGGTAT
>FR901586.1:24570-30764 GCA_000438015.1 Coraliomargarita sp. CAG:312
ACTGGTATTTTAACCATGGAATTGGATGGCATGCTGCATTCTCCGCAATGGCATCTGAACGACCTTACCGAAAAAATCTGCGCGCGCGCTGCAAAAAAGCTTGGAGGACATCCGTCTATAATAGCGGGGGATATTATGCAGGTTGGGATTCCGAAGAATCTTGATATGGTCGTTTCGTCATCCTGTTTCCAATGGGTAGGCGATTTGCGAAAACTTTTCGGCAAGATAAATGCGTCAATGAGTCCGGGGGGAATTTTAGCGTTTTCAACTTTTGGAAATAAAAATTACATTCAGATTCGCTCGCTGCTGGGGAAGGGATTAGAATATAGCCGCCTTGAGGAAATAACCGAAGCTCTTGAAAAATCTGGATTTTGCGTATTGCATGCGGCCGAAGATTTGCGCCTAGCGGAGTTCAAGTCGCCTTCGGACGTTTTGCGGCACATAAAATCGACCGGCGTAAACGGAGGATTTTCGGAATTTTGGACGCCGTCAAAGCTGAGGGGATTTTCCGCCCGCTACCGCAGCGCGTATCCGTCTGAAAACGGAGTTGTCTTGACATACAATCCCATAAGAATCATAGCAAAAAAGAAGTCTTGATATGCAAAAAATATTTGTAAGCGGAATAGACACAAACATCGGCAAGACCGTGGCCGCAGGATGGCTTGCGCGCAATTTTATGGCGCAAGGCAAAAGCGTCATAACTCAAAAACTTATTCAAACCGGTTGCGTGGGGATCTCGGAGGACATTCTCGCCCACAGAAAAATTATGGGCGTGGGAATCCTTCCCGAAGACTCCGACTCCACCACATGCAAATACGTCCTGCGCTTTCCGTCATCCCCGCATCTTGCGTGCAGGCTTGAAAACGTAAAGCTAGACTTGCGCTCCATTGCCGAAAATACTGAAAAGCTCGCGCGTAAATTCGACGTCGTTATAATAGAGGGCGCGGGCGGGCTTATGGTTCCTTTGACGGAGCACGTTCTTACTTCCGACTATATCAAGGAAAACGATTTGCAAGTTGCGCTAGTCGTTTCCTCCCGCTTGGGAAGCTTAAACCACGCGCTGCTCAGCCTTGAGTATTGCTTGAAAAAGCCTCTAAAGCTCTACGGGATCGTCTATAACACTTATCCGAAGGCTGACAAGGAAATTGAAGACTCTACGCGCGATTACTTAAAGGCGTATCTTGAAAAGAATTTCCCCGGCGCGAAATTTTTAGAAATGGACAAATTGGAGTTTTAATATGCGTGAATTTAAAGCGGCTTTATTTGATTTGGACGGGACTTTGGTCGACAATTATGCGGCAATCCATAAATGCCTTGAGATTTCTTTCAAGAAATTCGGCGTGGAGGCACCGTCTTTTGGGGATGTCTATAAGGCTGTTGGCGGTTCTATATTGATAACAATTCAGAAACTTTTGCCCGAGCAAAAACAGAGCCTTGCCGACTGCATAGGAAGCCATTATTTGAAGATATTTCCGGATTACCTATTTTACGGGCTTGAACCCATGCCGTATGCCCGAGATATTCTTAAGGCCTTGCGGGCGCGCGGCTTTAAGCTGGCGTGCTTTACAAACAAACAGCAGGACGGAGCTGAGACCATCCTGAAAAGCCTTGATATGGCGGGCGATTTGGACGCGGTAATCGGCACAACGCTTAAGTCTGCGCGCAAGCCGTCAAAAGAGTTTTCCCAAGCCGCCTTGGACAGGCTTTGCGTTTCGGCAGACGAATGCGTTGGGGTGGGCGATTCTAAATATGATTATATGGCGGCGGAGGCGGTTGGCATGCCCAGCGCAATCGTTGCAACAGGCGCAGATTCAAGGCCGTGGCTCGCGGAGAATTGTCCCAATTCGCTTGGAGTTTTTGAGAACTTGAAGGATTTGTCTGCGGCGGTTTTTGATATTGCGCTTTAGTCGTTTCGGCGCAATTATATCTTTATATGGATTACGGCGAAACAAGTGTAGAGGGAGTGGTTGAACGAATCGTTTATTTCAACGACGACACCTGTTATTGCATCGCCGTAATGAAGCCGACTTCTAGAACTGAAAAGAAAGAGAGCATTACTATAACCGGCGTAATGCCTGCTGTCCAATGCGGAGAGACGGTGCTTGTTAAGGGAATATGGTCCCGCCATCCGCAGTACGGGGCGCAGATAAAGGTGAGGGAGTTTGAGTCGAGGCTGCCTTCCGGAGTTTATGGAATAGAAAAATATTTGGGTTCTGGGCTTGTCGACGGAATAGGGCTGGTGTACGCGAAAAAAATAGTCGAACGTTTCGGCGAGGATACGCTTAGGATAATCGATACCGAATCTTCGCGCTTGCGCGAGGTTAAAGGAATCGGAGCCGCCCGCGCCAAAAAGATAAAAGCCTCCTGGGACGAGCAGCGGGCTTTGCGGGACATAATGATAGCCATGCGCATTTATGGGATAGGCATGGCAATGTGCGTTCGCATAATGAGGCATTTTGGGGCGGATGCCGCGGAGGTTGTGCGCACCCAGCCGTACAGGCTCATGCGCGAAATCGACGGAATCGGCTTCAAGACAGCGGATATGATTGCCCTCAATATCGGAATTTCAAATGAAAGCCCCGAACGCATAGAGGCCGGGATTCTCCACCTCGTTGGAGAGTCTGAAGATTCTGGAAATACTTGTATTTTGGGCGGAGAACTTGTGTCGCGCGCGGCGGAAATGTTGGGGGTAGATTCCCAGCGTTGCTTGGCGGCTTTGGATTCGCTGGTAAATTCTTGCCAATTGCGCATAGTCGGCGGAAAATATGTTCAAAGCGCGCAGCAGGATTATGCAGAGAGGCGCATAGTCCAAAACTTGGCTAGGATTCAGAAGTCTCCGTCGTCGCTGCCTCCGATAAAATTTGAAAAAGCCGCAGAATGGGCTAAATCCCGGGCCGGATTCGATTTTGCGCCAGAACAAACAAGCGCAATAATAGCAGCGTTAAAAAACAAGGTAAGCATTATAACCGGAGGCCCGGGAACAGGCAAGACGACAATCTTGCGGGCGCTTTGCGATATTCTGAGGGCAAAAAAATGCCTTCCAGTTTTAGCTGCTCCCACTGGAAGGGCCGCCCAGAGAATGTCCGAAAGCACGGGAGTGGAGGCAAAAACTTTGCATAGGCTTCTGGGGTACGAAAACGGAAAATTTGTCCACAACGAGTACAACTGCATAGAGGCTAAGTTTCTCGTCATAGACGAGGCTTCCATGCTAGATACAAAACTTGCTGCCTCTGTTTTCGCCGCAGTTCCGGATTCCGCCCACATTGTGCTTGTCGGCGACATCGACCAGCTGCCGAGCGTAGGCGCGGGAAATGTTTTAAAGGACGTTATAGCGTCGGAAAAATTTGCGGTCACAACTTTAAATAAAATTTTCCGTCAGGGCGAGCGCAGCCAGATTGTCGTCGTTGCCCACGGCATACTTGGCGGAAGCGAGTCGATGTCAGGTTTCGAGCCGTGCTCTTTGGGGGGCGCAGATCCTTTGCGCGACGTCAATTTTATATCGGCGGAAAATCCGCAAGATTGCATGGACGCTTGCGTGGAGCTTATACGCGATAAAATTCCGTTGTGGTATGGGATTGATCCCATTTCCGATGTTCAGCTGATAGCTCCAATGCACAAAGGCACCGCCGGAATTTCGGCCTTTAATTCCCGCTTGAAATCCGCCCTCAACGACGGCGCAAAACCATTGATGTTCGGAAGCGCGTCGTATTGCGTTGGAGACAAAATTATGCAGACCCGCAATAATTACGACATAGGAGTTTTTAACGGGGACATGGGAAGGATAGTTTCGATATCTCCGGACGGATCATACTTGTCGGCAGATTTCGACGGCAGAAAAATAGAATTGGCAAAGTCTGATTTGGCAGACTTTCAGCACGCCTACGCCATAAGCATACACAAATCGCAGGGGAGCGAGTTTCCGGTGGTTGTAATTCCGCTTTTGAGGCAGCATTACATAATGCTGCAGCGCAATCTATTATACACGGGAATTACGCGCGCCAGAAAGAAGGTGTTTGTGGTGGGCGATCCTTCGGCGTGGGCTGCCGCAGTGAGAAATTCGCGTTCGGTCAGGCGCAGAACCTATTTAAAGGAAAGGTTGAATCCAGATGGGAATAAAAATTTACAATCTTGAAAAGGGAGAGTTTGAAGAGGAGAAAGTTTGCGCAGAGGGCTTTATGCGCTTCCTATACGGCTGCCGCGCCGGAAACTTTCTGGTGTGGTCGCTTTTTAAGCGTGTTTTGTTTTCGCGCTTGTGCGGATTGTGGGCTGATTCCCGCCGCAGTTCAAAGGCGGTTTTAAAATTTATTGCGGACAACAATATCAATACGGACGAAATGCTTTACGCCCCGTCTAATTTCAAGACTTTCAATGAATTTTTTACGCGAGCTCTCGCGGAAGGAGCGCGTCCACTAGCCGATTGCGACGTTTCATTTCCATCAGATGGAAGGCATTTGCTCGTGGAAAATGTTTCCGAAAGCGATACTTTTTACGTAAAGGGGCGTCGTTTCGACTTGGCAAGTTTCTTTGGCGACGCGGCTTTGGCGGAGCGTTTTAGAGGCGCCGACATGCTTATATCTCGGCTTTGCCCGTCTGATTACCACCGTTTTCACTATCCTATTTCCGGAGAAATTGCGGCTAGGAAAGAAATATCTGGATCGTTGTTTTCCGTCAGCCCCATTGCTTTGGTTCCGCGCCTTAGCGTATTGTGGGAGAACAAGCGGATTTTAAATATGATAGAGTCTCCGACGCTTGGAATGTGCGCATTTGTGGAAATAGGGGCGACTAACGTCGGGAGCATAATAAATTTTGACAAAGTTGGAGCTTTGGCGGTTAGGGGAGCCCAGGCTGGTATGTTTAAATTCGGGGGGTCTTGCGTGGTCACGCTAATCCCAAAATCTGCGAATATAAAGTGGAATTCCACTCTTAGAGAAATGAGTTCGCAATCCGTGGAGTGCTACTGCAAGGCTAATACCTGCGCTGCGTGCATGGAAAAATAGGCGCAATTTAAGGGCGGGCGCTTATTTTGTTTTCTCTGTGCGCCCGAGTGTTTCCCATATTGCGCGGTCATAGATGCACGGAAACTTACCGCTGAACAAATAGATTCAGCCGCCGTATATTGCAGCAAGCCGGCTTTTTAATTATCTTTCCGGCGCGGCGAAAAAACTGGCGAACTTTAATATAGGCGAGCATGCCCCGTATGGGGAGTTAAAATTTTGCCGCTTGGTTTCGGGCAATCAGCATGGAGGCCAGTGAAGCTGGCGTCCTCCAAGTATGTGTATATGCAGATGGGGAACTGTTTCTCCGGCTAGAAGCCCGTTGTTGATTACTATTCTAAAACCGTCCTTTAGCCCGCATTGTTCGGCTATTTTCGGCGCAGTCAGCATCAGGTGCGAAAGTATTTGCGCATCTTCTGCCGACGCTTCCGAAATCCTTGCTATGGGCTTTACAGGGAAGAGAAGAACGTGCACGGGCGCTTGAGGATTTATGTCGTTTATCGCAGCGCACACGTCGTCTTTATAGACGATTTTCGACGGTATTTCACCATCCAATATTTTTTGAAAAAGCGTTTTCATAAACTGAACTGGAAAATGTCCAAGCGCGCGGTTTTTGCAAACCATTTTTACACGAATAAGATTTCCAAATTGGGAAACGCCTTCGCATAGCGCATCGCGTAGGCTTCAATTAGCTCTATGTTTTCGGCGTAGGCCTCGCGCTTTTGGCGCGAGACCCGCTTTCCGCCAGCCCTAGCGTCGAGACCGCATACTATAAGCACGGCCCTTTCAAATCCAGAAAGCCGCTTTATTGCGGAGGAAATCATGGGCAGTGCAAACAGGGGGTCGAATGTTGGTTTTTCTATTTCAACAACTTCTACAGCGGCTTCGGGATCGTAGATTTTTAGAATGCTTTTTGCGAAGTCTCCAAGCGCGATTTTTCCGCTCTCCATTTCAGACAAAGCCGCGCAAACGCCTTTTGACGCGCTTGCGTAAAAGTCTCTGCCTGCCGCGCTTCTTGCGGCTAGAAGTCGGTTTAAAACCATTATTTTGTCGGAGTCATCCATCTTCTTTTCGCTTAAAACAGGTTTGGCTGCGCGCCGGAATCGGAATTTGAGTACTTTAATAGCCACGGCAGGTCAACGTCTTCAAAGCCGTCAAGCTCGCAGATTTTTATCAGTATCAGAGCCGCAGCCAGAGCGT
>FR901587.1:0-10738 GCA_000438015.1 Coraliomargarita sp. CAG:312
GTGCAATTTGTCAATACCGGACTCGAGGAATCATTATACATCCCGCCTCCATAATGAGAAGCACTGTTGCCACTGAACGTGCAATTTGTGATTTCTGGGCTGGCGTAGTTGTTACACATACCTGCTCCACCATAACTCGCATACCCGTTCTGAATTGTTACATTATCAAGCTTTGCACTATTGGTGAGCTTATTTGATGAAGTATAATAATTATAGAAAACTCTATACTTACCTTCGCCATCAAGGATTGTATTGTTGCCTTCTACACGTTGATCTTTCGATGTTTCTGTTCCAGCAAAACCACCATAGATTGCAACATTGTTTTTCATGGTCATTTCAGAACCATGCTTGTATGTACCTTTGGCAATCCACACTTCGCCACCGCCATCACTCGACGCAGAATCAATAGCAGTCTGCACATCAGCATACGCATTCGCCCATGATGTGCCATTCTTACTACCAGCTCCACCCGGCACAACGTAATAAGTTGCCCCGCTTGCAACAAGAGCTGTTAAAAATAATGTTATCAAAAACAAATATTTTTTCATGATTTAGTTTCTTTTAAAGTTTTGGCGATAAAAGCTATCGCAATTTGCATCAGTCATTACACGCAAACGCAATATCTCCATTTTCTTTTTCCTAATTTAATTCTAAGTTTTTCTGCCAACTTTTGTCAAATGAAATTCAAGTAAGATTCTCTTATTTAAATGTATGCTTTAAACATTACTACCATTGGATTTGCTGTGTACCCGAAAATTAGGACAGACTTGCAAGGGGTAAATTGATTTGCAAAATAGGAAGGCAAATCAAATGGGCAATAGACGCAAAAAATACACGGAAGAGTAAATCACGCAAATACTCAAGGAGGCGGAGGTGTCGAACAATGTTTCGGATACGCTGCGCAAGTACGGGGTTAACGATTCGTCGTACTACCACTGGAAGGCAAAATACGGCGGTATGGACTCAAAGAGAATACAAAGGCTTCGAGAGCTCGAGCGCGAGAACGTACGCTTAAAGAGCATAGTCGCCGATCAGATGCACGACATCACAATACTTCGGGACATCAACTCAAAAAACTGGGAAAGCCCGAAGTCCGAAGAACCGCCGCCGCGTATCTGATAGGTATGGAGAAGTGGAGCAAAGAGCGTGGAATAACGCTCGAGTTTACGAGTCCAGGGAAGCCGACGGAGAACGGGCAGATAGAAAGCTTCAACGGGACGATGCGCAACGAGATATTGCGTGGAGTCGAGTTCGAGAGCGTGCGTGATGAGCTGGAGAAATGGCGCGAAAAGTACAATAACGAGCGACCGCACTCGGCGTTGAACTACGAACCGCCAAGCAGTCGCCGCCGCCCCCATGGGGGCGATACGAACAAATTTAATCTTGAATCTATAAACCCAATCTACAATAACATCAACCAAGTCAATTTACTCCCTTAGCTTACTGCCCTAATTTTGGGCACAGTGCAAAAAGGCTTTTAATCAGCGCAGGTATTTTATTTGACAACAATAAAACATCTAGAATAGTATGACGTGATTAAAGCCTTATAGCGTTTTGCCGCTTATTGATTGTTTGATTTCTTTTGTAGTCGCATTTCTATTTATGGATACCAAAAACAACGTCGATCTTTCTTTTGTAATACCGTGCTTAAATGAAGAGGAAACCATAGGAGGTGTTATCGACGAAATAAATAACGCCCTTGATGGCAGTGGAATCAAATATGAAATCATTGTCTCCGACAATGGTAGTACCGACAAATCCAAAGATATATCGTTGTCGAAAGGCTGCAGAGTTGTAGAAGAGCGCATCCATAAAGGATATGGTGCGGCCCTGCAAAAAGGTTTTGGCGCGGCGCAAGGAGAATACGTGGCTTTTTCCGACGCCGACGGAAGCTATATTGTTTCGCACATTAAGGATATGTATAAAACCGCTAAAGAAAAAAATTGCGATATGGTTATTGCATCGCGGTTAAAGGGCGAAATAGAAGAATCGGCGATGCCGTTCTTGCACCGGTATTTGGGGACTCCCGTTCTAACATTTTTGATAAACATCTTTTTCAACGGACGCTTATCCGACTGC
This sequence comes from Coraliomargarita sp. CAG:312, assembly GCA_000438015.1. Lineage (GTDB taxonomy): Bacteria > Verrucomicrobiota > Verrucomicrobiia > Opitutales > Intestinicryptomonadaceae > Merdousia. The sequence continues at coordinate 2,080 of FR901587.1, forward strand.
AATTCCGGATTCAGGCTAATCCGCAAGGAAGCCTACGAAAAATGGAATATAAAAGGAATGGGGATGGAATTTGCAAGCGAACTCCTGGTAAAAGCCTTAAAAAACAAGGCTTCCATAATAGAAATTCCGTCGGGATTGCGGCGCGACAAGCGCAGCAGAAGCCCGCATTTAAAGACTTGGAGAGACGGAATGAGACACCTTCTTTTCATCCTTTCGGAGTCCGCGCACATTTTCGAATATGTAGCGTATATTTTCGTGCTTCTGTCTCTTTTTCTATTAAGTTTCACACCGCACCTTACAATATCGCTGCTTTTAATGATAGGTGGATTCGAGTCGTTTTTTATATCCATATTTCTCTACCGGACCCATGGGAACGGCAAGCTGAACACGCTAACGCGCATTTTAGTCAATTTGAAAGAAGACACGCTATTCTTTTTTCTGGCGGCGATGCTTTTTATGCTGATAATCACCGGAATATTGATAGTAGGATTCCCCGACATGGGGGCAATATTCGCGCCGATTGCCGTTGCGCCTCTTCTTACGGGATCTAACCTTCTTTTAATATATATGTCAAAGAAGGCTGACGATTAGCCTGCAATCTGCATATGAAAAACTTTATACCCCAGCTTTTTAAATTTGGGATTGTTGGAGTATCGGCGACTATCGTACATTACTCCGTTGCGGCTGCAGTTTTTTTCATATTTAACGAACGCCCGCTTTTATCCAACACCATAGGATATTTTTCAGGAATGACCGTTACATACCTGGGAAACAAATTTTGGGTTTTCCGCAAGCGGGAGGGATTTGACGACATAGGCAAATTCTGTATTGTCGCATTTGTGACATATATTGTCAGCCAAGTTTCTTTCGGGGCATCCTACGAATTTTTCAGGGCATGGTTTACAGAAACGCAAAGCTTTAACCTTTCTTTTTTGCCTATGATTTTCTGCGTCACGCTCTGGTCATTCAGCATGAATAAAATCTGGGTATTCAAAAGTCGCTAATCGCCTTTTACAAACCTTACGTACCTGCCTAAAATATACCCTACCCATATTATGACAAGCGGAACACCTAGAGAAAGCTGCCTTGGCAGCGCAGCCACAAGAGAACTTCCGCCGAGATAGACAAAAAACGTAATCGCCAACATTAATACCGTCGTGTCAAAACCTCTAAATCGTATGATTGTGATTATTGTCGCCGCCAAGATAGCAGAGAATAAAATGGCGTTTGGAAATGTATACACCCCTTTGTACCATTTAGACTCTATGCTCAAATCGGAAAATCCCGTATAAAAGAATATTCTTGTAAGGTTGGCAGCGTAATTTTTTAGAAATTTCAAAGGATTTTCCTTTATGTTTGAAATCGAAACTTCTTTAAAATATTTGTCTGCCTCCAATTGGGACATATTGTTAGTTGCGTCATAGAAATCCTTATGTCTTGAATATAAAAAGTGCCAATTTACCCTGTTTATTGCTTCCATCCTGTCAGAACCTTCAAGCAATTCTGCAAAGTCGTCCTTTGTCAATATGGGATTCTTCGATTTGCAGTCTACGAATAGCCAATCTCCCAACTCGTCTGGATACGGCGATGTAAGCCATATTAACTGAGCCCCAGAAGACGTCGCCCAGCAGAAAAACTTTCCCGTTAGAGAATAAGTATAAACCAAATATGGGATGCAAAACACCAGACTCAGCAAACAAACATACGCATATCTTGCGACTTCCAGTCTAAGAGTCTTAACCAAACATAGGAAAACCGAAATAGCCAACATGCAAACCGCGACATAAGCAAACGCCACTTTCACGAGAATCAAAAATGCCAATACCGCGGAAGAACAGATTAGCCGCTTTACGCTAGGAGATTTCGAATATTGCAAGACACAATAGCCGAATAGAGATATCAGAAAGAAAGCAAATGATTCCGTAATAATTGCAGGAACATGCGCTATCGCCGGATAATAACATCCCCAGAGAGCAGCCATACAAAATGCCAATGCCGTTTTCTTAAATAAGTAAACAGCCTTATAAACATAAACGACACTAAAATACATAAAAAACGCATTAGCGGTCGCTATTACCCACAAAGGCTGCTTAAGGGCAACAAACGGGACCAAAATCAGCGGATATCCGGGGCCGTTCCATAAATTTATATTTTGGGGATCTGAGTAGAATCCGTGCAACAAATTATCGGCGAATTGGAGATACCTTGGCGCGTCGCCTATGCCATATTTATAACTTGAACATGCTACAAAAATACAATAAAAAATAAGAAACGGCAAAAATGTTATAAACGGTTTGTTCTCTAAGAACCTAATTGTGTCTTTCATATGAGATCTCTTTGTATTAAAATTAAACGCGCAAACGCGCATTAACTATAATCGAAAAACAGTTCACTACACTAGCAACAGCAAAGAGATGTTGTCAATATGATTATTCATCAGCGCACCAGAACTAAGCAAACAAATATGCCGTTAAAATCGGGAACGCATTCAGAGTTTTTGGAAAAACAACATTTACCTCACATGGTTTAAAATTTGCCAAACAAAAATTTTACTAATACTTTTTTTGGATAGAAAACAACAAACAACATCTATTTGGAGAAAGTATTTATTATTTCAAAAGTTTTATCAATTCCCAAATATTGCGACATTATGAAGGAATAATCTGCGAGCATCTTCATCCTAAATTCTTTGGACGGAGCACTTGCTATATAACGGGTCGCCATGCGGTCCAATCCGTTTTGCAAGGCAAATTTTATCGCCATATTGCGCACTTCTTGGCGGTTATAATAGTTTACTAAGGGAGGTTCCATTACGGAAGCGTAAAAATCGTCGAAGACGGCAATGGCGGCTGATTTTTCGCCTATATTGTACAGAGCCTGCGCCAACAACGCCTTGCGCCACAAATAACTTCCGTTTTTTATAAACTCGAAATCTTTGTATATTCTTTTTTTCAAGCTGGATTTCATTTCGCCGCTCATTGCGCCCGCGCTGGAATATAACATAGATACAAGGTGAGCATAGTTTTTTCCGACATCCCGAAAATCTTCAGCCTTCGCCCCCAACCTGCAAAGCGATAGCGATAGATTTAGGACGTCGTAATTGAATGCCGAATTGAAAACCGGAATCAAATCGAATCTTCGGGTTTTTATGATCTCCCGCAAAAACAGGTTGCCGTATGAAGACTTTCTCAATTTATCTCCGCCAGGGAATAAATTGAGCGCAAATCCATTAATATCGCTATCTCGAATTTCCGCTCCCGACCATATCTTCTTCAAAAAATCTACGCAAAACAAGTCCCGCACAGACAAATTAAGCCCTCCAGGAGTAAGTTCCGGATTTTTCAAAGACTTTGCCGCGTACAAATAAGCAACGAACTCGGAGTTCTTTAAAGATTTTACGGCATCTCCAAAGGAAACGGAGCCATCGGCTGCATACATTCTCGATAAAGCATACTCGCGCCACCAAGACGTTTTTATGCGAGGCAAAATTTCCTTTAGCAGCGCAATATCTGATTCTCCAGCCGAGTCGAAAAGCATCGCATACGCTTTGTCTTCATCCGCACTTCCAAGGTGAAAAACACCCCAAAGGGCATAAGCTGCAAGCGCAAGCACTAAAAGCAGCATAAAAACCACTGTAAAATATATTCTTCGCATTTGAAAACAAAGCAGTTTGTCCCTCTAAAAAGGAATCATGCCCAAACATTTTCATATTACAAGAAACATTTTTTTTTAATTAAATTCTGTTTTTTGTTTTTTTTCAAAAGTTCCCAAAGTTGAATTGCCCCAAACCTGCATTTAAGATAAGATAAGCGCATATGCAAAACAACCCAGACAAAACAAAAATATTAAACGTTATAAAAATCGCCGCTGACATCGGCAGAAAAGCTCCTTTGATGAACGCATTAAACAGGCAGGCAATCAGGTTTAATCGCGGCGACGCAGTACGGTTTGACGTATCCCTATTAGAAAACGGAACGCCAATAGATGTCTCAAAAATCTCGACTATAAACATTGAGATTTTCGACATAGGCGCTCCCAATGCCCCCGAGCCGAGAACCGCATCTCTTTTGGTTCAAAAAACGGCAACCGCCTCGGACATAGAAAGCGCTGAAGCGGAGGAATTGGATACCGGAAAATGCAACGCCGCTTTTATACTGGACGAAAACGATACGAACATGGATTCAGGATTTAAATGGATGAAAATATCATCCCTATCTGCCGACGCCATGCGTTCTACATTCTCCCAAGGCTGGATAGAAATCGAAGAATCATACCTATCCGCCGGAGAAGCAGATCGCTTGCCTCCTGAAATCTACCTCACAAAGGACGCTGCGCTATCATTATTTCTGGCAAAGGAGGACAATCTGTTAGATTTGTCCGACAAATCCGAAGCGCGTAAAAATATCCAAACATACAGCAGTTCGGAAGTTGACAACTTAATTGCCGTCCATGAGCATTCTCAATATTTAAGTTCCGCCGAGGCGGAAAACTTATATTGCACAAAAAACGAATCTGCAAGCATAGCAGGCAACGTTGAAAATATATCGGACGAGGTTTCAGCGCTTGCCTCCCAAACCGTAGATCTATCCCGAGAAATAGAGCGCAACAAAGAAATTGTCGAAGACTTCGCTTGTGTCCGCATGAAAAGCGGTACAATCAGCGTAGACGTAAAAGGGATGGATTCAGTCCCTTTTAGCATCTGTTTTTCGTATAAAAGAAAGGCTGACTGGCAAAACGGAGATTATTTTTTTGACAAAAGCTCGGCTGTAGGAAGCGCCGTAAACGGATTCAATATTCTATGCGGAAATAATGGCGAATTCATAAAATTTCTGTTTAGAACAAACTGCAATACCGGATACGCATCAGCATTAAGCTTCGAGAAAAGCAAATTTCCATGCGACGGGAAATGGCACTCGGTAGTAATGACGGCAAAAGACAAATATATAGAAAATATGAAATGTTTTTTAGACGGGATAATGCTCACGCCGGTAAAATCTTTGTCGTATGACGGAAATTTTTCCGGTGACATATCAAACACATCTCCACTGAAAATAAATTCTTTTGCTAAAGACGATACTAGCCTGCATTCTATAAAAATATTCAATTTTGACATAAGCCAGGAAGGTTCGCTTTACACCCCCGAAGACTATTACAACCATAAGAAAACTCCGGCAGAACTGTTAAATGCCACAATGGAAGAAAAGGCTCTTTTGTCCTTGGACAACGACATTAATGAAGTTCAATGGAAGGATAGTTCAGCCAACGCGACCCATGCGGTACTGCAAGAGGAAACGTATGTACCGAATAGCAAGCACGCCTACTCAGTAGCAGCATCAGCCATATGGTCCATAGCCTCCTCTAACGGAATTTTCCTTGTAAAGGACCAGGCATGGATTCCGGTAAACTGCAAATTTACCATATGCGCAAAATCGACTTCGGAAGCTCAATTTAATATAGGCGACGATTCTTCCACAACTTTTTTCGACCGGGGGAAAACTATCCCGATAAATTGGACGGAAATTGGGACGTATTGGAACGGGAATGAATATAAACGGATTCGGTTTACTCCAACATCCACATTCCAAGGGACCGTTGAATTTTTTGTAGAAATAAAAAAACTGAAATAAAATATGAAAAAAGTAGAAATAAACGACAATCTAAACATAGAAATTAAGCGCATGCAAATTGTATGCGACTTGTTCGACGATTCGGGAAACCCCATAGGATCGCCAAACCAAGTTGTGGAGCTGAGTGATGGAGAGCTTGAGACACTTGATATTAGCGGATTCCAACCTCTTTTGGACAAGTTCCAGCAAAGTGGCAGCCCAAAGGCTTAGATGCCTTAAAAGGCGCTCTAACAAAAATATGCGGAGGCTTAAAATGTCTCCGCACATTTTTTTAATTTTATTTTGCTTTACAGTGGAATATCCACCAAAACATTATTTCCGAGGCTCGCGAAATTCTTTTGGCACGGGATTTATTTGAAATATGGCAACCATTATCAACAAGCCTATAACCGTCATTGCGAGCACAAAATATCCAGCCGCGTCGTGAACGAATCCGCCGATTGAGTCAGCGCCATTTTCATAAGCCCAGAATGACAAAAACAATGCCCGCAATATATTGTTAAAGAATGCAAAAACCATAGAAAGCAATACTAACGCTATCTTTTTCCAAAGCTTATTCAGCATAGCAGCCGCCAAAAAACTTCCAGCAAAAAGGCAAGCTGTTAAACTTCTAATTCCGCTGCACGCGTCTGCAACTCCAACAGAACCGCTTGGAAATTCGATTACATTGCCCCTGAGCGTTACGATATATCCCAAGAAATCCATAAAATGGTAGACGACATCCGCAACAATGCCTAGCAAAGTGAGGCTGATTTTTTCTTCAACCGCGCCAAAAGTAGGCACGGCAACAATCCAAATAAAGCATGGAAAAATAAACCATGAAACAAATCTTAGCCGCTCTACCAAGCTCTTCTTTTCGCCTCCTATATTTGTCTCAGAAGCAAAGTAAGCCATTGCCAATGATATAAAACAAAAACAGAACGTTATCACAAACGCCGGAGTGCCGCGGTTTTGTGACAAATAAAAAAGCCATGCAAAAAACACGTATCCAATCAGTCCGAACAACATTGCCGCTCCGAAAATCAAATCGCAAAATACGCAGGCAATTTTTGGGGATTTCGCGCCTTCTTTCGGAGGTTCTGAAAAGTACGCCATTATTTTTGGCAAACGGTCATAAGTTATGTATAACGCAAAAAAAGGAACTAAATAGCCGAAAGAATAATCGAGCCTATTACTCCATATATACGATAAAAGTACGCATAAAGTTGCTCCCATGCCAAGATAAACGCCAGCGTATAGCTTGACGGCAAGAGGCAAAAGTTTTATTTTTGAAAGGGTATCGCTTGAGGCTTTCATTTCTTAATTCCGCTTTCAGGCTGTTTTTTCTCAAATAAAATAAGCTCGCCAAGTTTTTCCAAGGCACTTTTAAATTCTCTTGCTTTAAAAAGTTCCGCAAGCGGGATATCGCTGTCTATTCTTACAAAGTACATTTCTGGAGAGCCTTGAAGGGCATCCTCCACCATATTCTTTACATACATTATTGGGCTTGGAGCATAATTGTCGGAAGTTTTATAATCATACCGCTTCCCATCCACTACAAACCAAAACCACACATACCTTCGATAGATTTTTTCCATATTTTCAACCGTATATTCGCGGTAATATGCGGGCATAAGATTTTTACCGGCGACATTAAGCACTTCATGCTGCTTCTTTTTAGAGTCGTCGTTTTTCCATCCATTGCGGACCCAGCAGCGGTCGGGAGTGTGTGTGGATGCTACGCGCACGGGCTCTTTTTTGGGAGCCCAATAGGAGATATAAACAGAAAACCTGCGGCCGTCAGGCATAGTGTACTCGCGGTTGAGAAACTCGTTTACGGCAAGGATTTTTTCAGTTGCGCGCATTACCTCTTCCGTTGCCCCCAAAGGTATATCCCTGCCCTTTAAACCGTCAAAATCCATAGGGATTGCCGTTTCAAGGTGTTTTTCAGGCTTTATTAGTTCGACATTCCCGACGGCATCATCCCAGTCGGAAAGCACAAAATACGCGCCGACAATCATCGACACAATGCAAAGAAAACTCAGTACATTTTTTACCATATTATTGAAGCTTAGATTATACCGCTTTAATCGACTGTCGATAAAAAACAAATACTTCCATGCAAATCAGCAAAATCTGCTGAAGAAATCTGCTCTATTGGATCAACCTATTATTGTTTAAATTTATTGCTAGAAACAGCGCGCACTCCAATTATTGTCCTAAATGCAACAGCCGTACGCGCTTAAAGTTGGGCGCCCAATCCTATTTTATAAAATGGACGCTCCGACTACATCCCGTTGAAAATAAAGTTGCAAAAAACAATGCAAACCACATTAATTTTATATCTTATGGAAGATTTTATAGAGTTGCTAAAATCAAACGTTGATTCATTTGCAGACCTTGATTTGACCCCGTCTACAGAATTCAACAAGCTTGATTGCTGGGATTCCTTGGCTTTATTGTCTACAATGGCGGCAATAAGTTCGGAATTGGGTATTATAATTTCTCCTGTCGAAATATCAAATTGCAAAAACCTCGGCGAATTGTTTAATGTAGTTTCAAAAAAGCAACAACTTCCATGAACAACCCTTTCTCCTTGGAAAACAAAACAGTCTTGGTAACGGGGGGCACGTCCGGAATAGGGTATGCCGTTGCCCTTCATTTTGCAAAAAGCGGGGCGTCCGTCGTAGTTACAGGCAGAAATTCCGGAAAACTTGAAGAAATCGAAAAGTCCTTCCCTAAAGGCGACCACAAATTTATAGCGGCAGATTTGCTTAATGCGGACGACATAACGCTCCTATGCAAAGGCGCCGGCAACTTGGACGGATTCGTAAACTGCGCCGGAATAGACATAAGATGCCTATTCAAATTCTCCGACGAAAAAAACTTTGAAAAAGTCGTCCAAACTAATTTCATGGCGGCCGCAAATTTGACCCGCCAGCTTATAAAAGGCAAAAAAATCAACAAAGGGGGCTCAATTCTCTACATAGCCTCGGTAAGCGCCGTTTTTCCAGCGGCCGGGCTCGCCGCATACTCCGCTTCAAAAGCGGCTC
>FR901587.1:10746-11020 GCA_000438015.1 Coraliomargarita sp. CAG:312
CTCCGCTTCAAAAGCGGCTCTTATTGGATTTGCACGCAATCTGGCAATTGAATTTGCCCCGCGGAAAATCCGCGTAAACACGATTTCCCCGGGAATGATTGAGACGGAAATGACTTCGGATTTTCTGAAATCAAACCCCCAATTTAAAGAAACTGACGAAAAAAAATATTTGCTGGGGTACGGCAGCGTAGACGACATATGCTATGTCGCGCAATATTTTATATCAGGCGCATCGCGCTGGGTTACTGGTTCAAATTTTATAATAGACGGCGGA
>FR901587.1:11047-24145 GCA_000438015.1 Coraliomargarita sp. CAG:312
TTCCCTGCCACAAATAATATGGTAAACATAATAATAGTAGGAGCCGGAGGCTTGGGAAGAGAAATATTCGGATATGTGCAAGACTGCATATCCTCCGGGAAGCCTTGGAAAATTAAGGGGTTTATAGACGACAATCCAAACGCCCTCCAAGGATACAAATACGAAACAAAAATAATCTCCTCGATGGAAAATTATCTTCCATCCCCAGATGACACCCTGGTATGCGCAATAGGAACGCCTAAAATCAAAAAGGAAAAAGTGGAAAAACTTTTGGAGCGCGGGGCAAAATTTACAACTTTAGTGCATCCCACAGCCTATGTGGGTCCAAATGTCGTTCTAGGCGAAGGCGCCGTAATTTGCCCGCGGGTATCCTTGACCTGCGATATTTCCATAGGGAAATTCGCCCTGCTAAACATCGCCACGGGCTGTGGGCATGATTCCCAAATAGGCGATTTTGCCACAATAAGCGGATTTTGCGATATTACAGGATTCTGCAAAGTCGGTGAAGGCGCTTTTTTGGCCTCGCACGTCTCAATGATTCCGAACTCTGAAATTGGTAAATGGTCGAAAGTTGGAATAGGCTCTACTGTTATTTTAAAAATTAAGGACAATGAAAGCGCTTTTGGGAACCCAGCAGTACCTTTGCGTTTGAGAAAGTAGACCTGATAATATGGAAAAAATAAAGGACATTATAGCTTCAATACGCGCAAACAAAGGAATTAAAGAGGATTTTCTTTTTACAGAAAATACATCTTTGCGCGATGACCTTGGTTTCGATTCCTTCGATCTTGCCGAATTTACCGTCAAGCTTGAAGCCGAATTTGGCATAGATATCTTTGAAACCGGACTTGTCGAAAACATAAGAGATGTAAAAGACAAGCTGAATCTCAAATAACATGAAAGTCGGTATTACAGCGCTTGCCTACTCTCTGCCTAAAAACAAGATTACAAATTCCGATTTGGCGCAAAGATTCGGCGAAGCTTATATAAATAAAATCCTCCCCACCACAGGAATTTTAGAGCGGCGCTCAGCCGGCAAAGACGAATGCGCTTCGGATTTTGCAATAAACGCCGCTGAAAAAATTTTCGCAATGGGCGTGGAAAGACAAAGCATCGACCTGCTTGTTTTCGGGACACAAATGCCCGACTATCAAATGCCGACAACCGCTTGCATAATTCAAAACAAGCTTGGTCTGCCTACTTCCTGCGCAGCTTTCGACGTAAACTTGGGATGCTCTCAATTTGTTTATGGACTGGGAATAGCCAACGCATGGATAAAGTCGGGGATGGCAAAGCGCGCGCTTGTGCTGGCAGGCGACACGCCCACGCGCGTTCTCAATCCCAAAGACAATGTCGTAGCGCCTCTATTTGGGGACGGCGCGGCGGCGGCAATCGTTGAGGAAGTTTCTGAAGGCGGATTTAAAGAATTCGATTTTGGAACCGACGGGCGCGGCTGGAAAGATTTAATACGCCGGACAAGCGGACTCAGAGAGCCCCCATCCCCCGAGACGGCGGTAGAAAAGGCCGACAAGTCTGGAGCGGTGCGCTCTCTCGACGATATGTTTATGGACGGCGGAAACATATTTCTATTCGCAATAAATTCCGTTCCGATATCAGTAAGAAAAGTGCTGGGAAAGAGCGGGATGTCAATCGGCGACATAAATTTGTTTGTATTCCACCAGGCTAGCGAACTTATAATTAGAAGTTTTGCAAAATTATTGAAAATTCCATCTGAAAAAATGCATTTCAAGCTCCACGATGTAGGAAATACAGGAGGTTCGACTGTGGGAATAACCCTTGCCGACGCTATAATGAACGGCAAAGTAAACCCCGGAGACAAAGTATTGCTGTCGGCATTTGGAGTTGGACTGTCGTGGGGCTCGTGCGTTCTGGAGTGGAGTCCCGACTTTATCGGAGCTTCTTCGGACGCGGATTTTAAAGACAGCCCGCCCAAGCCTCAAAGTCAAATTTGCGGAGGAAAATAATTTGGAATTCATAATAGACGACAATATTGCGCTCACGTACGAAGACCTTGTTGATTGCGCCAATAACGGCGCACACTCTGGGAAATTGGAAATTCCGCAAGTCGGCATATTGGAATTTTCAAAAAAATTTTTTTCAGGAATCGCAAATTCTTGCGATTTGGAAATTTTGCCGGACGGCTTAAAAAGCAATCCAAACAAAGAAGAAGAAAATTCCCCATCCAAAAGAATTTTTGAAGGAATAGAAGATTTTTTGGACGCTGTAATGGCTTCCTCTTCAAAAATATACATATACACATCAGGAACTACCGGACGACCTAAGCGGGCTCTGCACACAATAAAAACGCTCACCCGCAATGTAAAAATAGGCGGCAAACACGCAAAAGACAAATGGGGATTTTGCTACGCTCCTTCCCATATGGCTGGAATACAAGTATTGCTGCAGGCTTTTTTTAACAAAAACACATGCGTAAACCTCTTTGGGAAAACTCGAAGCCAAATCTATTCTGAAATTGAAAAACGCGCAATCACCCACATTTCCGCAACCCCAACGTTTTACAGGCTGCTGCTTCCCTGTGTAAAAATATTTCCCAATGTAGAGCGCGCAACCTTTGGAGGAGAAAGATCTTCAAAGCAGCTATATGAGTCAATATCCAAGATTTTTCCCAACGCAAAAATCACAAATGTTTACGCTTCAACCGAGGTAGGAGCCCTACTTGCGTCCGAAGCGGATATATTCAAAATCCCGCCAGGATTGAAAGGCTTGGTTAAAATCGACAACGGTGAACTCGCCATCCATAAATCTCTTTTGGCGCTTTCAGACGACACTCCTCTATCAGGAGATTTTTACAAGACGGGAGACGCGGTAGAATTTGCCGATGCAGATAAAATGTCTTTTAGATTTACGGGGAGAATTGGAAACTTTATAAATGTCGGAGGATACAAGGTAAATCCCGAAGAAGTCGAAGACGCCATAAAAAGCCTTGACGGCGTGCGCGAAGCCATAGTATTCGGCAAGCCGAACTCGCTCTTGGGGAATATACTCTGCGCGGAAATATCCATCATTCCAGCAGCCAAAGTCTCGGAATCGGATATCCGGACGAGCCTTCTAAAACTCCTGCCACAATTCAAAATTCCAAGAATAATAAGCTTTACCGACTCAATCCGACTAACTAGAACAGGAAAAATTAAACGCGTATGAACATATTGTTAACTGGAACATCGCGCGGTTTGGGACTTGCCATATGCGAAAAGCTGCTGGAGCGCGGGGATACTATTTACGCTGTAAGCAGAACCAAGTCTGATGACATTATAAAATTGGAGCAAAAGTTTAGCCGTAATCTCTTATTTAAAGCGGCTGACTTGTCCGAGCCCGAAATTGCGCGCTCTAAAATATTCGCTCCGGATTTTATTTCCGCATCGGTGCGGCTGGACGGTTTTGTAAGCAACGCAGCCTCCGCATACGACGATATTGCAACAAACATGAATTTGGCGAGACTGGAAAACATGTTCCAAACAAATTTGTTTTCCCCCATGATTCTAACAAAATACTTTTTGAGACACTCGCTTTTGCATTCAAACGGAGGCTCGATAGTTTACATATCTTCCGTAAGCGCGCACACGGGATACAAAGGCCTTTCAATGTATGCGGCAAGCAAAGGCGCATTGGAAGCCTTCTCAAAAAACATAGCGCGCGAATGGGGAATAAAATCAGTAAGGTCAAACGTTGTATCCCCGGGATTTATGTCGACGCAAATGAGCGCAAAATTAACCGCGCAGCAGCGAGAAAAAATATATGCCAGAACATCGCTGAAAGCCGAAACTTCGGCGGACTCAGTTGCCGAAACGGTCGCTTTTCTGCTTTCCGAAAAGGCAAAATCCATAACAGGGCAAACTATCTGCGTCGACGCGGGAACAATTTAATAAATGAAGATTTACGCAGGTTTCTTCAAGCGCATCATCGATTTTATAGCAGCTTCACTGCTATTTGTATGCCTATTCCCTGTTTTCGCTGCGGTTGCTCTGGCGGTGCGAATTAAAATGGGGTCTCCCGTTATGTTCACGCAGCGCCGGCCGGGCAAAAACGAAAAAATCTTCCGCGTGATGAAATTTCGCACAATGACATCCGAGAAAGACAGCAATGGAAATCTGTTACCCGACAGCGTTAGGCTCACAAAACTCGGCGCCTTCCTAAGGAAAACGAGCCTTGATGAAATCCCTCAAATCATCAACGTAATCAAGGGCGATATGTCTTTTATAGGGCCTAGGCCATTGCTTGTAGAATATTTGCCGTATTATACCGAAGAAGAAAAACTGCGCCATAGCGTACGTCCCGGAATCACAGGGCTTGCCCAAATCAACGGAAGAAACAACACCACTTGGGAAAAAAAATTTTCGTACGACATAAATTATGTGAAAAACATATCCTTCCTGTTAGACGCAAAAATCGCCTTTCTCACCATAGTAAAAGTTCTTAAGCGTTCCGACATTCAAACCGCAAATACGGAACAACCGCTCAATATAGTGCGCGAAAGGAAATGGCATTAGAATACATAGGCGCTTTTATCATTGGTAAATTCCGCGGCAGTATCCGCGCTGCAAGCTGTATGGTGCCAATGATTGCATTTTTTTCATGCGCGCTGCTGCACGGCGCCCCGAAAAGAATGAATGATAAATTTGCGGATATAATTTCGGACGGAGAAACAAATTTATCAATTGTAATAGACGGAAAACCCGAAGAAAAAGAGGCGGCAGAAATTCTAAAAGAAATCTTGGGCAAGATGTCGAAACGCAGCGACATCTCCATCTCCTCCTCCATCCCTAAAAACGGCTTCAATGGAACATCTATCTTTATAAGGAAAGACAACGACGCAAAAATTCTCACTCCCGACACGGCAAATATTGACGGAACGCTGAATTTTAAGTTTAAAATATACCCTAATTCCGTACATATACTATATCCAAGCGATAATTCAGCAATAAACGCCGTTGGATTCTTCCTAAAAAAGTTTTGCGGAGTTAAATTTTTGGCTCCCGGCCCAATAGGCACGGAAATTCCCCGCCCTGCATACTTGAAAATCAGAACGGGAAACTTTGAAGTCAACCCGTCTTTCAAGGGACGCAACCTAGGGTTATTCGCCGACAAAAATTTCGCGAAACTAATCGGGAACTCAGACGATTTCACGTCTTCAAACCACTCAATGCCGCAAATTATAGACGCAAAAACCGCCGCGCTGCACCCCGCTTGGATGGCAAGAATAGACGGAAAGCTCCAACCGCATAGCAACCGTGTTCAAGTTGATTTTGCAAACAGTGCAATGAGGCTGTTTGTAAAAGAATATGCCGAAAAATATTTTGCGGAAAATCCTAAAGCCCGAATATTCTCTCTGACACCGGCAGATTCGTCCGACTTTGACAACACTCCGTATTCGGAACGGTTAAAGAGGGGATTCACCGCAAACGGATATATGGATTGCTCCAATCTAATCTTTTCCTTTGTAAACGAAATATCCAAGTTTATAAGGTCAAAATACCCTTCCAAATTCGTATATTCTCTTGCGTACCTGTACACTGAAAATCCGCCATCCTTTAAAATAGCCGACAATATAATAGTCTATCTCTGCGAAGACAGAGGAAATTTCTTCTCAAGCGAAAAGATGTCTGCAAACACCGAACTTCTAAAAAAATGGAGCAATTCCGGAACAAAGTTTTTTGGAATATACGACTATAATTACGGCAATCCATATTTCATTCCCCGCAATACATTCCAGCAAATAGCGTATTCCATAAAAAACGCTTTCGATGCCGGAGCGCGTTTTTACACTTGCGAATCTTTCCCAAACTGGGCTTACGACGCTCATAAAATATGGCTTTTATCAAACCTTCTTACGGACGCATCGCTAGACACTGAAAAGCTCGAGAATGAATTCTTCGACTCATACTACGGCGAATCATCCAAGCACATTAAAGAGTTTTTCGACATCGCCCAGGAACAATGGAACAAAAGAAACGACCGCCCTATGTGGCTTACGCTCTATAAACGCTGGGAACAGGCGGAAATATTCCCGAAAGAAAGCTTGGACCGCATGGAGGCCAAACTGGCTCTCGCCGAAAAAGGTGCAAAATCTCCTATGGTTATAGACCGCATAAAAGAAATTAGGCTGATGTTCGACGTCACAAAATCGCTGGCCAACACTTACCGGCTTCAAAAAAAGCTCTGGATGTACAACATTTCCAATACGCCCAAAGAACATATTCTGGACACTATAGAAGCGGTAAAAATATCCAAAGCCATCCAGAAGCTGGACATAAAAAGATACTATGAAAACACAAAATATCCCAAAGCAAGTTTCAAAATTTGGGACGAGCTAGATTATATGGATCCATCAGAAATGCTAGCCGAAAATATGGAAAGCCGCCTGGAATACGCAAAAAATATGCTCGGCGAACCGGACTTCAGGCGCGCATTCTCTGGCGGAAACAGTTTATGGCAAACGCGGAAATCGGATAATGCCAATTTAAAAATAAAAAAATCCGGAAACGCTTTGACTTTATCCGCTTGGCTGCCTGCGTATTTATACCAAAGAGTCGAAATTTCTGAAAACAAAAAATATTCCTTCAATATAAAAGTGTCCGGGAATTTGGAAATCGGAGCTGTTTTCTACATTGAATTGTCTTTTTACAGCGAAGAAGGGAGGCTTTTGTCAAAGAAACGCCTGCGCATTCCACCTCTCGGTTCTTTTAAAGACAAGGAAATGTCAATATCGCAAGTTTCGCCTAAAGGCTCAAAATACGCGGTCGCCGCAATCTTTGCAATAAGCATGCGCGAATCCGACTTTGTGGAAATAAAAAAGCCGGCGCTTTGGGAGAAAAGCCGATAGAAAATCAATTTTCCAAAGTCAACTCTTGTTGGATTTTTTTTCGGACGCTTTCTTTTCAGCAGCCCTTTTTTCGGCAGCCGCCTTTTCCTCCGCGATTTGCCTGTCAACCTTTTCAAATAGATTTTTCATCCGCTCTGAAGGCAATATACCAGGATTTATCTGGGATATGCGCCTAGCCGAAGCCGCAATATGCCTGCCGAAATCCGAATCCATGTCGGCATCCAATAGGCGTTCGCAAAATTTCATTCCAAGAACCGCCGCTTCTCCTTTTCTAAATGAAAGCAAACAGGCAGTTCCCATAAATATGCTTATGCGCGATGCGTCTTCTGAAATATCGCGTTCAAAAATCATATTGGCGTATTTTAAAGCATCCGGCAAATTGCCGTCTTTAAGGCGCATCTCAAAGAATTTAAATAGAATAGCATCGTCGGGCAGATTGCCTATAAATCTTTTGGCAAAAGCCTCGGCTTCGCTGCGGGAAGACGTCTTCATAAGCTTGTTCATCTGCCGCACCACGACATACTGCGAGTATTTGTCAAATTTCCCTTTTTCCAAGCTCTCCACCTGCTCCTCCAGAGAAACCAAAAACGGGCGATACATCGGATCTCCAAAAAAAACATTCTGCCAGCTTAAAACCGGGATGGAAGCGTACGCCGCCTCGCCGGCTGTTTTACCGTCCAAAAGCGCCTCGATAAATAAATCCGCATGGTGGGTCATAGACAGAAAAGGCTCGTGGACATTCCCGACAGTCGCACCGGCGCCCAACCTCACAAAAGTCGGCGACCAAAAAACGGGATTTCGCATTTGTGAGGCGCTAAACGAATATATATGCCAACCTATAGCGCCGTCGGCAAAAGCCATATTTTTCTCCTTAAAATAGCCGTATGCTCCGTAGGTATACCAGCCAAAGTAAACCGCAACTCCGTCAAATCTTTCGGAATAGCTGAAAAGAGCCCTATCCGGATTTTCGGATACGTCGAAATACTGTTCAGACATAAGCAGCTTTACTTTTTCCAGCCACTTATCCCCCAGAGGAGAGTACTTTGACTGGTCTATATATACGCGCCCCCTCAATCCGTTTCTTTCGGCGTCTACAGTCCGGCGCAAGGCGCTGATAATCTCGCTCTTGGACACCCCGTCCAAACGGGCGACCCTCAATATTTGCGCAGCTTTGAACAAACCGTCGTTTTTATAGTTTTTAAAAAGCGGGTTTTTACACGCAAAATCAAAATTTTTTTGGGGAATAAAACAAGCGGACAGCTCTGAATCTACGGATGCCGCGTCCGTATTTTGCATGCTGTATTTTTTCCCCGACGGAGACTGCTGGGAACGCACCAACTGCCAGGGAACGCCTTTGCATAATATTAGAAAATCTACATTTATTTCCGAAGGAATAAAAATCTCGCGCCCGAAAGCGTCTTTAGACTCGGTATCAATAGCCTTAATTGCCCCTTTCTTTATAAGTTTCCTTATGATTGGAGACTCGACTTGTTCAAAATATGTTTTACGCGATACAAAACCTGACGACGGCATAGAAAATACCAATATGTTTTCCATGGGAACGTCCCTTAATCTGCAATAAGTCTGCGCGATAGACATCGAATCCGGGTCGTTGTCGTTTACCACCAAATATACTTTTTCGGGATTTACCAGCGCTAGCACATCGGCTGCCAACACGCAAAAAATCGCAACTATAAAAAATTTCATAAAAAATACGTAGGACTATTCATTTCTCCTTGCCAGCAATAAGACAAGCAAAGGCATATGCGGAACACGTCTAAATGTCCACTATGGCTTGGCTTTTGTCAATGCATTTATAGGCGCAAGCATTTACTCATACGCAAGTTTTACAAAATGCAAAAAAAACGCCGCTTTATCAAGGCGGCGTTTACAATTCGCATCATTTTATTATTCGGCGCGGCTTCCAGCCCATTTGTCCACGCCTATAAGCAGGTTCTTGTCGTCGCCGGCATATTCCAATCCGCGAACGAATTTCAGGGTGTTGCTTTCCTCCTCTACCTGCTCTTTGACAAACCAAGCCAAGAAATCGGAAGTTGCCCTGTCTTTATCCTCGTCGGCTGCATCGCAAATTTTTTCTATCTGAGCGGTGACTTTCTGTTCGTGGGCATAAGCCGCCTTAAACATATCAAGGGGAGAACCGCAAGAATCGCATTCGGGTTTCTTTATGGAATCTGTCTTAAATTCCACACCCCTTTCGATTAAGTACTCGTATATTTTCATTGCATGCTCTATTTCTTCTTTAGCTTGGATGTGCATCCATTTAGACATTCCTTGATAAGGAGAATGCCTGAGAGCCGCGCTCATGGCAAAATAGATATGGGCGGCATAGAGCTCATTATAAAACTGCTCGTTCAACAGATCGGAGACTTTTTTTGTTATTTTCATATATAAAAACCTTTCTAGAAAAATATAACGTAAAATTTATAAATTATATAAGGATTGTCTACATTATTAATATAAAAATTCCCATGCCGCCACTTTTTTATAAACCAGCTATTCCACAGCCGAGCCGCCCCTGTCGCCTTTTGTAAAACCAAGCCTAGTCGCTATTCCCATGCGGAAGAAAATTCCCCGTCCTTAAAGAGAGCCGCTATGCCGGTTATTTGTTTTAAACGCAAAATTTCGTCGGCGCTCATTCCCAAATGTTTTGATATCCAAGCGTTGGACTTCCCTATTTCTGAGAGTTCTGCAACTATATTGCACATTAAATCAACGTCGTGCGTTCCCCTTGCCCGGTTATGCCTTATTGTCGATGCGATTCTATCCTCTATCGGCCGGTCTATCACAACTACCGGCAAAAGCCCGCCTTCGCGCTCAAATATGTCTTTGTGGATTTTTATTATCTGGTACCGGTGGAATCCGTCGACAATTTCATATTTATCTTCGTCTTTCAGATAATAGCAAACTATCGGCTGGGTATAACCGTCCTCCTTTATGGACTCGTACAAAAGCTTCATCTCCGGAGGGGCAACTTTATTCGGATTATACGAGTTAGCCTGTATCTTTTCTACAGGAACGGCTTTTACTTTATAAACGGGGCTATTGCGTGGGACAATCATAAATTTCTATATTTTTCCATTAAATTTTTCATTCGTAATTGCTGTAATTTTGTCTGAGAAAAGCTCAAACTGGAACAAAGGTGGTCGTTTTTCAAAATGCATACGCACATGCGACGCCACGTGGGAGCTAATTTTTTTTGCTCAAAGCCGTTGTCCAAAAAATCCGGAATTTTCTTATAACGCACGATTGTCTCCATATAAGGAGATTTTCTGCCTGTAATGACGGCTTCGGGCGGCAGAATTTTTAGGCTCTCATTATCTACCGGCGAACCTTTTCTATACCACCATAAAATAAAGCGCTTAAATTTTTTCTTATAATGGTCCGATAGCTCTAGGGGAAGCGTAGCAAGCAAAAGTTTGCAATAGCTCTTCCATGTGTGCCCTTTGGGAAGTTTCACGTTGCGGTATCCCAATATTCGGTTCCCGCAATATATATTGCCGAAATTTGCGCCGCTTACCCTGTTTACAAGCTTCGCCCAAGTTTCCGGCTCTATTGCTCGGTACAAATTCAGTCCTTTTCTCTGGTCGTCGCCGTACGGTTGGCATATGCGCTGAGAAGCCAGCGAAACTCCCGCTTTATAAAATAAATCGTAAATCTTATTATATCGCCATCCCATTTTTCCGTTTCCGACCCAAATATCCTTAACGGTCCAATCATATATTGGATAAACATTATAAAGGTTTCTGGATATTCTTGTAGTCCAATTTCTTCCGCCTAAGTTGGATTTTGACAAATTTTTTATGGTTCTATAACGGTTTAGGCTTTCGTCGGATCTTATCCCCACAAGACAAGCCGTTTTTTCCCCGTTTGAATACCATTTCCCAAATTCGGGGACAAACTCTTCAAATTCCATTTGTTTTTTAAAGAACGGAAACGGGTTGCTTTTCTCTGTGATTAAATTTGGGAAATCCGGGTATTCGCGCACCCATTTGTCGCGGTTATCCAAATCCCAGCATGTCCAAAATGGCTGAAATACACTGACCGCATTTCTTAAAGTAAGCGGCAAGCAACACCAATAAGGTTCTACTACGTCGGAAAACTCCGCAAAGATGCCCTTTATGAAATCTATTGTTATAGAGTATTGCCCCTCCAAATCTATAAACAGAACTCCAACCTTTTTCTTAATTCGCTTTTTGCGAATATAATCGACAACAAGATTCAACAATACCGAGCTGTCCTTCCCCCCTGAAAAAGAAACGTAAATTTTCCCAAAGTTGTCAAAGACGAACTTTATTCGCTCGTTGGACGCTTGGTAGACGTTTTTGTCTAAATATTTCTTCAAAAATCAATAGCCTCCTCTGCGGTTATAACTCTTTCAACATTTTGCAAAAGATCGCGTTTACGCGAAAGGCTGTACCGTATTATATCCTCCAATACAGTAGAAACCCACATGTTATATACGCGTACGAACTTCGTCTGCCCCGTGCGGTAGACACGATACTTCGCTTGTTCCTTTTCCTTGAAGTTAAATGTGTGCGAATAATAAATCAAGTTGTTGGCAGACTGCAAGTTTAATCCTACACATCCGACACCGTAAGTGCATACGAGAACATTTTCTTCGCGTTCAAACCTGCCGAGATCGTCTTTGCGTGTTCCTATATAAATAAGGCCTCCCAGAGCTTTATTTAATAAGAAGGCCTTCTTTACAAACTTCACAAATATAACCACCTTCTCTCCCCGCTTCAAAATTTTGCCAACCAATTTAAGAGTTGCCTCGAACTTAGCTTTGCATTTCAAGCTGTACTCGCGCTGGAATTTCTGCGCGACCGTAAAAAAAGATACAAAATATTTTCCGTCAAGAAACGCATTTTTAAAATTCGAATAGTTGCGCCTTTCAACGGAATCCAATTCAAATTCCCTATTGTAAACCCTTATGCGGCAGTCTGTCTTTAAATTTGCGTTGAAGATATACGGCCTTATGATTTCAACCAGAGCTTCGACATTGGCGGGCTTGGACCATCTACGCCATGGGAAAGGATCGCGGCCGTCAAAAAAATACACAAGGAAATTGTCCGCAAACTGGCGTTCGGTCATTTTGAGAATATTGGGCGAAAGAAAAGAAATTTGTGCATATAAGTCTAAAAGGCTTTTAGTAATAGGCGTTCCATTGAGAATAATCCTGAAATCGAACAAATGGTAGTCGTTAAGAAGCCTCTGCGTCCTTAATGCCGACATATTTTTTATCAATATGCTTTCGTCGACAACGCAAAAACTCTTTTGAATTCCTGCAAATTCGCGCATTTCAAAATATTTTTCATCGCTTTTTGAAATGCTTTCCGTGGTATAAAAAAGTATTTTGTTAAAAAATCCGCGGCTCCATTTTTTTATTTCGCCAACATATTTGCCCGACGATATTAAAGAAGCCGGAGCAATCCAAATGATAACGTCTATGCATTTTAGCTTTAAACGTATTAAATCGCAGGCAACTTTCGTCTTGCCAGTTCCCATTTTCATAAACAGGGCTCCGGCTTTTAATTTTGAAAGTTTCTCAACCGCGTTTTTCTGGTCTAAATATAAGCTCATCTATGCAAAGTTGCCCATAAACCGGTTCTATGCGGGGAGGGATATGAAACAACAACTTCCATTTTAATTTCTTTTCATCTGCTATTTCCCTGGCGACAATTATAGAATTTTTTTTCCCGTATTTAAAATCGTCCTTTCTTAAACGAACAGTTCTTCCACCGTCCATTAGAAATTCGGCATAATATTCACCTACAGATAAAATAGCCAAAAACATCACTCTTACTTTCATCCTACAAAATTCCAGGCAGGCAAAATTTATTTTTCCTTATATAATAAAAAATCATGCATCTATTTGAATTTTAAAAATTAATGTATTTTCAATACAAATATAAAAAGCAGGCGTTCTAAAATTTGCCTAAAACTTGAATATCATAAAAGGAAGATACATTTAAATAATGTTTCTAATACATTACAACTTCTCAAAGGCAGGCTCCTATAAAAAAGCTGAGGTTCACCGCACGCACTGCTTTCTAAATAATAAGCGGCTTTATTAATGTTAAATAGATACGTGTATATTATAAAAACATTATAAAACAATGCATCCATCAACAATAAATCTATCATTCATTATATCGATATTTACCTTCAAAAAAAAGAGTCCCCAAAGAGCCAAAAAAATGGCTCTTTTTTTT
>FR901588.1:0-14951 GCA_000438015.1 Coraliomargarita sp. CAG:312
AAGCTCCTCGGCCTGTTGCGGGCGCGCGCGGAGTCCTTCGGGATAAATCTCGGCGGGCACCTCTCGGAATCCGACATTCTCGAAGCCGCAAAAATCCCCTACACGGTCACATGCAATTCCGCCCCGGGCGAATGGATAAGCACGGTGAGGGGCTGGTGGCAGTCCCCGCCGGATTGGTTCTCGCCGGAATTTGAAAAGTCCGTCAAAAGCGCGCTCGCGAAAAAGGCCGAGCTGATAAAGTCGCCATACTGTTTCGGCGTGTTCATCGACGGCGAACTTCCGTGGTCGTGGGGGCGGACGAAGCTCGCTTCCGGAGTGCTCGCATGCAAAGCCGGCCAGAGTTCCAAGAAAAAATTTCTCGAAATCCTCGAAGAAAAATACGGCTCCGTGGAAAAGCTCAACGCGGCTTGGGGGTCGAAATATTCGTCTTTCGTCGACTTCCTGAAAACCGAATCGTTCGTTCCGCAAACGGACGCCGGAAAGGCCGACATGATCGCGTTTGAGGAGGCGTACACCCGCAGGTACTTTCAGGTCTGCCGCGATGCCATAAAGGAAATCGATCCCCGCGCGATGTATCTGGGGTGCAGCTTCGGCATGAGCGACGACTTGTGGGAATACGCCGCGCGCATATCCGCCGACTATTGCGACGTCGTCACCTGCAACACATACCGCTATAACATCGCGGATCTCAAGCTTCCGGAGGGCAGCGCGGATCGCCCGATTCTCATAGGCGAATACCATTTCACGCCGCAGGACAGGGGTACGTTCGGCATCACGATGATTCCCTCTGGTACCTCCGAAAAACAGTCGGAATACACGCGCGAATTTCTTAAATCCGCAGCGCACAACCCGGGCGTTGCGGGAGTCGTGTGGTTCGAGTGGACTGATCTTTCAGCGACGGGACGCTACGACCGGGCGGATTCCGGCATAGGCATAATCGATATGGCGGACACCCCGCATTACGAACTCGTCGAGACTTTCCGAAACTTTTCCTCCGGAATGTACAAAGAGAGGCTGAACTCCAAATCCGGCTACGGCAAGGGCGCAACCGACGATAGAAACTGGAATTGATCGCCAATCCAGTTCAGGCCGCTTTCGGCCACTATGTTCAACGCTCGGTTTGAATATTCCTGAACGAGGTACGGGCTGACGACGACCGCGAGGCGCGAGCGCGAGCGCCTCCTCAACGTCGCTTTCAATGTCGCCTTTCAGTCGCGAAAATATGGAAATGCTTTCGTCCGGCAAAACCTCGCGGATTTGCCCGATAATCCATTCCTGGAGCTCGCGCGACTTCGATTTAGTGAATTGATAAGCCATAGCAGTTATTCGCGTATATTTTTATTGTTTCTTCCGCGCCGGATATAATTTCGCGGTCGGTAAGGAATTTGTCTCTGTGCGGTTTTATTACGGCCTTCGGCGTCAGCAGGTACGCCACCCTGACCGCCGTGCCGTCCTTGTACGCCAAGAATCTCTTTCCGGCGGCGTGTTGGAAATTTGAATTGGTATTTATTTATTAATATGACTTTGCGAAAATCGCGCGGTATTTAGCGGGCCTCTGGGTGAATATGCACTTGTCGGACTTAGGTGTGCCCCCGTCTAGCGGGATGCAGCGGACGGTCACGCGCAAGTCCTTGCGCAACATATCCTCCACCTCTTCTGACCCGTCATAATCAGCTATCGCAAAACCGCCGTGTATTTCAGGCTTCTTCTCGTTTTTAGGGGTGAAGAATTTATAAAATTCCTCTTTGCTGGTCATTTCCACCATGTTTTCGTCGCGGTATTTTTTAGCGCGCGCAAAAAGGTTGTCCTGTATGCTTTGCAAAATCTCTCCGATTTTTTCGATAAATTCCGCGCGCGGCACGGAAGTCTTTTTATCTTCGTCGCGGCGGGCTACAAACAGGGAGTCGCTGGCAATGTCTCTGGGACCTATTTCAATCCTAATCGGAACGCCCTTCTTTACCCATCCCCAGATCTTGTCTCCGCCGCGTATGTCGCGCGTGTCTATTTGCACTTTGATTTCCCTACCTGAATAGGTTTGGGCGGATAGTTGGTCTTTTAGTTTTGCGCAGTATGCCATTACGTTTTCGCGTTCGGCGTCATTGTGCAAAATAGGGATTATGACGGCGTGCAAAGGCGATAGCTTGGGAGGGATAACAAGCCCGTTATCGTCGGAGTGCGTCATCACCATTCCGCCTATCAGGCGAGTCGAAACTCCCCAGCTTGTCGTCCATGCGTATTCCTGTACGCCGGCTTCGGAAAGGTATTTTATATTGCTTGCCTTTGCAAAGTTCTGCCCTAAAAAGTGCGACGTTCCGGCTTGGAGGGCTTTTCTGTCCTGCATCATAGCTTCTATGCAGTATGTGTCCACGGCTCCGGGAAACTTTTCGCCTTCGGTTTTCTTTCCGCAAATTACGGGCATTGCCATATAATCTTGGGCGAATGTTTCGTAAACGCGCAGCATTTTTTTTGTCTCTTCTTCCGCTTCCTCTCTAGTGGCGTGGGCCGTGTGCCCCTCTTGCCATAAAAATTCAGCTGTTCTTAAAAACAGGCGGGTTCTCAGTTCCCAGCGCACAACATTTGCCCATTGGTTTACAAGTATTGGCAAATCGCGGTACGACTGAACCCAACGCGAGTACATTTCCCCTATTATCGTTTCAGATGTTGGGCGCACAATGAGCGGTTCTTCCAGCGGAGATGCCGGAACGAGTTTACCCTCGCTGTTTAGTTCCAGCTTTGAGTGTGTTACTACGGCGCATTCCTTGGCAAATCCCTCGACGTGTTCGGCTTCTTTTTCTAGGTAGCTTACGGGAATAAAGAGCGGAAAATACGCGTTTGTGTGTCCCGTATCCTTAAACATTTTGTCTAGGTTTGCCTGCATGTTTTCCCAGAGGCTATAGCCCCAAGGCTTTATTACCATGCATCCGCGCACGGGACTGTTTTCCGCTAGGTCTGCAGATTTGATGACTTGCTGGTACCATTCCGGATAGTCCTGGTCGCGAGTTGGTTGAATAGCTGTCTTTGCCATAAATTTAGCCGTTTTATGCCGTTAAAGGCGAATATTTTATGTGTTTAGTGGGCGGCGCATTTTTTCTCCGAAACGCATCCAACCTTCCGAAGCTTTTGTTAATTCGCGGCGCATTTCGATTTTAAAGGCGGATTTGCACAGGAGAAAACTTGCGTTTCCGCCGCCGGCCCGGAGTGAGGGAAACGAAAATGCGGCGAATTATGTTAGTGTGAGACTTCAGTAGAAAGGATTTTTTGTTCTTTTACCGGTTTGTCCATAAATCCGGTTGGCGAGTTCTCAATCTTTTTTACGACATCATATCCCTCCGCGACTTCTCCGAAGATTGTATGGTGCATATGCAGCCACGGAGTTTCGACGGTAGTTATGAAGAATTGGCTTCCGTTTGTGCCGGGGCCTGCGTTTGCCATTGCCAACAGGCCGGGTTTGTCGAAAGCCACTTTGGGATTGCACTCGTCTTCAAAAGGGGTTCCCCATATCGATTCCCCGCCGCAGCCGGAACCTGTGGGGTCTCCGCCTTGAATCATAAAGTCCTTAATTACGCGGTGAAAAATAATGCCGTCGTAATATCCTTTTTCTGCAAGTCTTACGAAGTTCTCGCAAGCCTTGGGTGCGATTTCCGGAAAGAGCTTTAATTTTATATCGCCTTGGTTCGTTTTGAGTGTAACAAATGTATTTTTTTCCATACTGTTTAGCTGTTAGATTTTCTTTATTTTGCACGACGGCGCCGTGGGGCAATTGCCGCAAGTTATTATAATTTCTTCCGCCGACTTTCCCGGTGGAATAAACGGCAAAACATGCTCGTCGTATTCAGTGACGACTTCTAGCAAATACGGCTTGGGCGATTCCAGCATCTTTTTTATGGCTGGCTCCAGTTCGGATTTCTTATACACGCGCGCCGATTCCCATTCATATCCTTCGGCTATTTTGCAATAGTTCGGATATATGGCGTTGAGATTGTCGGGTCCGCCTATATTGTTCGGATCTATCGAAAGAACTGTATTTCCGCGCACTCCTCCGTAGAGCAAATCCTCCCACTGCATAACCATTCCAAGAAATTGGTTGTTTAGCAGCATTACCTTAACCGGAATTTTTTCGGCCACGGCAGTAGCCATTTCTTGAATGTTCATTTGGAAAGAACCGTCGCCGTCGATGTCTACAACTGTAGATTTCGGATTTGCGACTTTGACCCCTATTGCAGCCGGCAGCCCGAATCCCATCGTGCCTGCTCCCATTGAGCTTATAAACTGGCGCGGCTTGTCGAAAATGAAGTTTTGCGGCGTCCACATTTGGTGCTGCCCGACGCCCGTGGTAATCAATACTTTTCCTCCGCTGACCTTGTAGAGCGCAGCTATTGCGTCTGGCTGGGTTATATTCTTGCGCACAGTGTGCGAGAATGGATAAGGATGCTGCTTTTTCCAGCACTCTATCTGTTTTAGCCATTCTTTCAAGTCGGGTTTTGCAAAGTTCTTTGCTTTTGCGGCCGCCAACATTTCTTTTAAGGCATATTTAACTTCGGAGTGTACGCTTAAAAGCGCTTTTACATTTTTATTATGTTCTGCGGCGTCGATGTCGATGTGGATTATTTTCGCGTTTGGCGCGAATTTGCTCACGACGCCTGTTATTCTATCGTCGAAGCGCGTCCCCATAGCGATTAGAAGATCCGATTCCAAAACGGCCTTGTTTCCCGCGTAAGTTCCGTGCATTCCGAACCAATATATATTCTTCTTTTCCATCGGATCCACCGCGCCTATGCCCATGAGCGTAGTCGCGACAGGTATGTCGAGAAGATTGGAAAATTCGCGCAATTCCTTCGACGCATCGGCGTTAATTATGCCACCGCCAGCATAGATGACGGGCTTTTTTGATTTAGAGATTAGCTGCATTATTTGCGCTATCTGTTCTTTCGAGGCATAAGGGGTTGCCGCCATTCCTGGAAGATCGGGTTTTGCGTCGAAATTGGGGACGAACATCTTTTGCTGGACATCCTTGGGGATGTCTATGAGAACCGGGCCGGGCCGTCCGCTTTTTGCTATTAGAAAGGCCTCTTTTATTATTTGCGGCAAATCTTCTGCCTTCAGAACAAGGTAGCTATGTTTTACCACAGGCAATGTCATTCCGTAAACATCGGTTTCTTGGAAAGCGCTTTTGCCTATGAGTGATTGAAATACTTGTCCGGTTATGGCGACTATCGGCACGCTGTCCATGAAAGCGTCAGATATCGCCGTAAGAAGATTCATTGCTCCCGGGCCGCTTGTTGCCATGCACACGCCGACTTTACCGGTTGAGCGCGCGTAGCCTTGAGCCATAAATCCTCCGCCTTGTTCATGGCGGGGAAGTATAACGCGGATTTTCTTTGTGCGCGTGAGGGCGTTGTGCAGGTCGATTGCCTGGCCGCCCGGATACGCGAATACAGTATCGACGCCTTCATTTTCGAGGCACTTGACTACGACGTCTGCGCCCTTCATAAGGTTGGTTTCTTGTTTGGTCGATAGCTTTGTCTTATTCATAAGGGAAAAACGCTACCATTTTGTATTTTATCTTCAACTCTTTTTTTACGCGCAGGCCGTGCAATTTCTGCTGGGCAGGCACGCTGTTTATCCTTGCCGAATGCAATGCAAAACCGGCTGGGGCTTTTAGGCATCCGAAGATTTGCAAGCTTAAAAGTTTTTTCAAATGGGCCGCCAAACATTTGCGTCGATATTCTAAATTTTTGAGGGGGGGGGAGTTTATCTTTGCGGGAGTATGCTGGAAAATATAAAATTGGACGTGCGACAAAATGGCTCTTTTTCTTGTGAAGTTTTGTCTCAACATTCGGTGGGTCATTTTACAAACTATATGAAAATCAATATATTATAAAATGGCACGTTTTGTGCTTAGTCAAGGGCATATGAGTAATATTAATCCTGATAAATTTACCGAAAAAAGCATAGAAGCCTTAAACGGGGCAGGCGAGATTGCAAGGGAGCGCGGCAATGCCGAGATCTTGCAGATTCATTTGCTTGCAAGTTTGGTGGCGCAGGAAGGCGGTATTGTCGGAGCACTTTTAAACAAAATCGGTTCCGACAAGCGGGCTGCATTGGAGCTTGGAATCCGCAGAGTTTTGGACAGCCTTCCTAAAATCAGCGGAAGCGGTACGTCATCCCCTTATATGAGCACGTCTTTGGAGGACACAGTGCGTCGGGGCGAGGCGATAGCCAAGGAAATGAAGGACGATTTTGTCTCAACAGAACATCTTTTTATAGCGATTGTCGAACGTCCCGAACCGGCTGAAATAGCCAATCTTTTCAGAAGCTTGCAGATTGCGCGCAACGCAGTCGAGGACATTGTATCCCAGATGCGCGGGTCTGCGCATGTCACAACGAAGACTCCTGAGGCAACTTACGAAGTCTTGGAAAAGTACGGAGCCGATCTTGTCAAGCTTGCGCGCGAAGGGAAGCTCGATCCCGTCATTGGAAGGGACGATGAAATAGGTAGAGTAATTAGAATTCTTTCCAGAAAGACTAAAAACAATCCCGTTCTAATCGGCGAACCCGGCGTGGGCAAGACTGCCATAGCCGAAGGTCTGGCTCAGCGAATTGTCCGCCGCGACGTTCCGGAAGGCTTAAAGGACAAGACTGTTTTTGCTCTAGACATGGGCGCTTTGATAGCTGGCGCGAAATACCGCGGGGAATTTGAAGAGCGTCTAAAAGCGGTTTTGAACAAAATCAAAGAGTCCGAAGGCAAAATAATCCTTTTTATAGACGAGCTGCATACAATAGTTGGCGCGGGGCGCACGGACGGCTCTCTCGACGCATCAAATATGCTAAAGCCCATGCTTGCTCGCGGAGAGCTTCGCTGCGTAGGCGCTACGACTCTTGACGAGTACAGGCAATATATAGAAAAGGATCCGGCGCTTGAACGTAGATTTCAAAGCGTGTATGTCGCCGAGCCTGACGTGGACACAAGCATTGCCATTTTGCGCGGTCTAAAGGAGCGTTTTGAAACGTTCCACGGAGTCCACATTCAAGACCGCGCACTTGTCGAAGCCGCTGTCTTAAGCAACCGCTATATAACGGGCAGGCAGTTGCCGGATAAGGCGATAGACTTGGTTGACGAGGCTTGCGCCCGCATAAAAACCCAATTGGATTCAATGCCGACGGATTTGGACAATATGTTGCGAAAATTGCGCAGGCTTGAAATAGAGGAAACCGCTCTAGTCAAAGAAAACCACGACGAAAAGCGCCTAGCCGAGGTTCGCAAGGAGCTTGCGGAATTGCGCGAGCAGTCTGCTGCAATGAAAGCAAAATGGGAGTCTGAGAAGCAGGCTACCGACAAGGCAGTCAAGCTTCGCGAGAAAATAGAAGCTGCAAAATTGGCGATGGAACGCGCCGAACGCGATTACAATCTGACCCAGGCTGCAGAAATAAAATACGGCGAGCTTCCGAAGCTTGAGGAGCAGCTGAAAAAAGCCATGGCGGCAGAAAGCGGCGAAAACACTCTCGTAAAGGAAAGCGTAAGCGCCGATGAAATTGCCGCCATCGTCGGAGAGTGGACGGGCATTCCGGTAAGCAAACTTTTGGAGACTGAACGCGAACGTTTGCTGAAGCTGCCGGAAATTCTCCACCACCGCGTTGTCGGGCAGGATGAAGCTGTCGAAAGCGTAGCCAATGCAATTTTGCGCGCCCGAGCCGGAATCAAGGATCCCCGCCGCCCGACGGGAACATTTATGTTCTTGGGACCGACAGGCGTTGGTAAAACAGAGCTTGCAAAAACTTTGAGCGAGGCGCTTTTCAATAGCGAGGACAATATGGTAAGAATCGATATGTCCGAGTATATGGAAAAGCATTCGGTTGCGCGGCTGATTGGCGCGCCTCCGGGATATGTTGGCTACGAGCAGGGCGGGCAGCTTACCGAAGCTGTTCGCAGGCGTCCGTACAGCGTGGTTCTTTTCGACGAAATCGAAAAGGCGCATCCTGAGGTTCTCAATACCTTATTGCAAGTTATGGACGACGGAGTGTTGACCGATTCCCAGGGCAGAAAAGTGGATTTCAAGAACACCGTAATAATAATGACTTCAAATATCGGCGCCCGCTTTATCACAGACGGCGCGATAGACAAGGGCGGTGAGCTCTCGTCGAGTTCTCGCGAGGCCGTTATGAGCGAAGTACGGGCACATTTTAAGCCGGAGTTCCTGAACCGCATAGACGACATAATAATCTTTAAAGCGCTGCAACTTGAAGAGATTGTAAAAATCGTAAAGCTTCAGATAGACTCTCTAAACAAGAGATTGGAAACGCAAAACTTGCGCGTTGAACTGACAAAGAAGGCGTACGAGTTCCTTGCAGAGAAAGCTTACGACCCGTCATACGGTGCTCGGCCGCTAAAGCGTGTAATCAACGAAAAAATCGAGAATCCGCTTGCGAGGGATATCATATCCGGATCCTTGAAGCCCGGAGACGTCAGAAAGTTCACCGAGAAGGATTTGGCTTAGCGCGCGTGGCATTTGCCGGTAATGGGCGGTTCTGCCCCCTTTCCCGGCAATGCTTTTATTGCTCTTATTTGTTTTGTAGAGAGATATAATTTGCAATCTGGGATTGCTGTTTCCCTTATGGCAATAATATCCCGCTTGGCGGAATTCCCCAAGCGGTTTTTTTTTTGTTTTCTTTGCGCAATTTAAAGAGTGGATGAATCTGCGGATTGTCCGCCGGGCGCAGTTTCTCTTTTTTCCGTTGCAGTTCGCAGCTTCGTGCGTTAAATGGCGCGCCGGGCATTGCGTATGATAAAATTCGTTTTTTTTTTTGAAGGAGGGAAAATCTTAGGATGCATTTTAGCTGTTTTCCGCGAATGCTTCAAGCTCAACTTCAAAAAGCAAATCGTCGCGGCAGACTATGCTAAAAGACGGACAATGGGCAATATTCAGGTTTTCCTTAGCCATCCAAGCCTTAAAAACTTCGTAATATTCGGGGCGAAGGCAGTATGCGACACTACGGACGGTATTTTTTAAAGTCATGCCTCTGCTTTCCAGTATTGCCGAAATTACTTTCATAGTAAGATCGACTTGCCTTTCTATATCCCCTACAAATGCGGTTTTGCCTCCCGGTTCTATGCTTGCTGTGCCCGATACCATTATTCGCCGCGAGATTGGCGTAGAGATTTCAACTGCGCGTGAAAAAGAGCTTCCGTATTTCGGAGCTCCGCATTGCAGCGGCGACTCAAGCTCGCATACGGATATTTTTTTTGACGGGCTTTTTATTGCTATGGCTCCGCTCATAATCTTTTTCCCGGTAGGGTTGGGCGCGCCTATGCCTGTGCTTGCAGGAAGAAGCCCGTCGAATATTTTTCTTTCGGTATAGAAATCGGTGCGAGCCTTATTAAAAGGGTCGTACCAAGCCAAAATATCGTCGTTATAAAACCAAGTGCGGGCAATGTCGTTGTATTTGTATCCAAACAGCCACAAAGTGTCTTCGAGTTCGTTCAAATTATCAATGGTGTGTTGGTAGCCGTCGGATGTCGCGCGCGGAGCTGTCACGCCGAATGTGCGGCAATAAGAGCCGTACTCGTCGGAATATTCAACAGCCGCGCTTCCGGAAGGCGTGCGCTTGAATTTAGGTTCAGCGCCTTTTACTGCAGTTATATGCGCCCCTGCGAGCTCTGGTTTGTCTTTTTCGTTTAGCGGGCATATCCAATTTATTGGATATTGGGCGTCTTTTGTAAATTCTTCTATTGCTGGTTTAATTCCGCTTCCGCCGAAAACTTCCAGCGTTATAATTTTTGCCCCCAATGCGGCCAGTTCATCTGCAGATTTCTTCAACTGTAATTTTGCTGAATTTGGCGAATCAAATATTAGAGCTTGGTGGATTTCGCTTAGAGAAGGGCTTATTTTTAGTTCCTGCATGGTGAAAATTTTTATATATGGACGAATTCTAAAATATTCGGCTTTTATCCGCATAAAAAACGAAGATTCAAATGTCAACCTCCCGACGAGTCAATGCACTCAATACTAAATAATCGGGCATGTCAATAATAAGCTATTGGAAATTGTAAAAAAAGGCGCCCGCTTTTAAGCATATGACGGGCCGCCTTTGGAAAAAATCATTGCCAGCTGTTTTTATTATTTTTTTGCCGGAGGCGGCGGAGGAGGCGGGACGGCGTTGCCAATCATCCGTTTCATCATATTTTGAACTTCGGGGTCTTGGATTAGGTTGTTGCGTTCCGCGTCGCTGAGCTTTCCGTCTCCGTCGGCGTCGTATTTCTTTATAAGTGCTTCGCGCTTTGCCCTCGCATCCTGGAACATTGCCCGGCGTTCGTTGTCGTCGAGCTTTCCGTCTCCGTTCTTGTCGAACTTTGCCAACATTTCCTTGCTAGGCTTGAATTTGCGGCGCGGAGGTATGTGCTTGCGCTGCTTGTCAAAAAGTTTTCTCTGCTCGTCTAGGAACGCAGATAATTCGGTTTGGTCAAGTTTCCCGTCTCCGTCAACGTCGAATTTCTTTATTACGTCTTTGGCGTGGTTTTTCTTGAGCTGTTCAAGGTCGGCAGATTTGTCTTTGAGCGCTTCGCGCGCGGCGGCGCGCTCCTGCTCGTTAAGGCGCCCATCGCCGTCCTTGTCGAATTGCTTCATGAGCTGTATGCGGGTTGCGGGATCCATTCCGGCGAAAATGCCACCGTCCTTTTTGGGTTCGGGCCGGATTTGCGCCGATGCCAAGATTCCTGCCGCCGCAATTATCAATGTAAGTAGTGTTTTTTTCATAATTTTATGCGGGTAAAAACTTCTTGTTTGGTGCTAAAAGATTTCAAACGGTTCTTTGCTTAACTTTCAAGAAATCTTTAGGTTTGTTATTTGGTCTCTGCACCTAAAAAACGGGCAATATCAAAAAAAGTTTCAAAAATTATTTTGTTTGAAGAATCTTTCGATAAATGCTTATGTAGGGCGCATTAAATTGGAAGCACTATATGTATCAGGTCACGTTCAGCAATCAGAGTATGGCGGAAATAAACAAGCTCGATAAGCTTTCTCAGCTTGAGATAATCGACAGTTTCGGCTCTCTAACCGCGTCTCAGCTTGAGAATGGAATGCCCGATCTCGGTAAAATCCACAGGGCCGGAAAAGTTTACTACCGTTTGCGCACTGGAGACTACCGCATATATTTTGAACTTCTTGAGGAAAAGCAGACGCTCCACGCGCACTATATCTTGCATCAGCATACCCTTGCGGATTTTGTTTTCCGCTTTAAGCTTCCGTTCCGAGAGGAGACTATGCTTGAGCAGGAAGACAACTTTTGGAATTATCTTGAATCTCTAAAGAAATGAGCAAAGAACGCGACGATAGCCCAAGGCTTTGGGAAAATGTCCATCAAGCGAGCAAGATTTACATTTTGCCAAACGCCTTTACTGCGGGGAATTTGTTTTTCGGATTTCTTTCGATAATCCTTTGCATCCAGGGAAAGTTTAACGCGGATTCTGACAACCGGACCGTGGAACAGCTGGCTACTTTGATTACGCCGTCAAATGCTTCTCCGGAGCCAAGCACGTCGTATTATATGCTCGCTATATTTTGCATATTGATGTCGTTCTTCTGCGACGCGTTCGACGGAAGGGTGGCTCGCGCCAGCGGCAAGCTTTCGCTCTTTGGAAAAGAGTTCGACTCTCTCGCCGACAGCGTGTCTTTCGGCATTGCCCCGTGCCTGTTAATGTTTTTTTTAATACTTCAGCCAACTGAAACGATGCCTGAATTTTACAGAAATCTTCTGCAAAACACAGGCTGGCTCATAGGGTTCATATTTATGCTATGCGCATCAATAAGGCTGGCGCGCTTTAATGTTTTGACAAATCCATATATCGTCGGGCATGAAAAATATGAAACAGGGGATTTTTCCGGGCTTCCAGCCCCAGCGGCTGCGGGGGCGGTTGCTTCAATAGCGCTTACTATGCTTAGTCTCGAGTTGCGCGATTACACCCCTCTGATACTGATTCCGTTGATGCTGCTAATTGCCTGGCTTATGGTCAGCAACATCCCTTATTCTTCTTTTAAGCATATAAACTGGACTACAAGCATGCGTTTCCGTTCTTTTGTGGTGCTTATAGTGTGTATCATTCTGATTTTCGCATTGCGCGAGTACAGTTTTGCGATAATATTTCTGGCGTATGTTTTTTACGCCCCGATAAAATATCTGCCCCGCGGCCTTAAAATTGTAAAGTACAAGCTGAAAAAACAACAGGCGGGATTGGTTGCTCAGGAAGCGAATTCCGCAAAGAAAACGCACGGCAAGAAATAATGGGAACGCTGAACAAATATATATTAAAGCAGGTTGCCGCTGCGTCTTTTATGACAGTGGCGCTGTTCGTTTTTGTGCTTGTGGTGGGAAACCTTGTAAAAGAGGTTATGGGAGATTTGGCCGCAGGGAGAATGTCGATAGGTTTTTTCCTGCAGATAGTCGCCCTCATTATTCCCGGCGTGATTCCATACGCGCTCCCTTTGGGAATGCTTACAGGCATACTGCTAGTATTCGGCAGGATGTCCGCCCAGAGCGAGGTCGTGGCTATTAAAGCGTGCGGAAGATCCATATATACAATGGCAGCTCCCGTATTTTTTCTTGCGATTTGCGCGTCGCTTTTTTCTGTGGCGATAAATTTTTATTATGCTCCGGTAGCGGACAGAACCTATAAGGCTGCTTTAAAAAATCTAATACGCAACAATCCGCTTCAGTTTATCCAGCCGGGATCGTTTATACGCGAATTTCCTGGCTATGTCATTTACGCCAACTCATCTGATGACGGAGAGCTGGTGAGTTTTAGAATTTGGGAGTTGGACGCCCAGGGAAGGGCAAAAGTCTCAATTCAATCCGACAGGGCCACTCTTACTTTTGACGACGTTTCAGACGAAATCCTATTGACGCTGAAAAACGGAAGCGCCGAACGCTCGCGCGCGGACGATCCGGAAAGTTTGCGCAAGCCTCTGCCTTCAGCGCGTTTCGACGAACTTGTCATAAAACTTCCCCTTAACGATATAATGGGGAAAATTGAAAACGGAGGAACGCCTTTAAAAAGAATGAACTTCCAGGAGCTCATGCAGGCGCGTACAACTTGGCATCCGCGCCCTCCGGGAGAAACCACGCCGGAACTAGCGTACCGCGACAGGATACAGGTCCAAATGCAGATTCAACGGAATTTTGCCATGGCGTTTTCGATATTTTCAATGGTCGTCCTGGCTGTGCCTCTCGGCATAAAGGCGTCGCGTTCGGAGACGTTTGCGAATTTGGCAATTGCGCTGGCGCTTGCTCTTTCGTACTATCTTCTAATTGTTTTGATTTCCTGGCTGGAGAAGTATCCGCATTGCCGGCCGGATCTATTGGTTTGGATTCCAAACCTCCTTTTCCAATCTCTTGGAGTTATTTTGATTTGGCGTTCATCTAAAAATTGAACAATGCTATTTTAACTGTCCGTTCGTCCGCATTTTTAGGAACGGCGCGGATTTTAGGGAATTTTCTCGGCTTTGCCGGCCGGATCTGAATTTCTGCGGATAAATAAACGGCGCGCATTATTTTTCAGCGCGCGTTTGGCTTTGCCCTGTGCGGCTTTTAAAACATCGGGGAAGCGCCCCGTAGAAACAGCAAGTTTGCCAATATGGGATTTTACAAATCGGAGAAATTTCAGCTCCGGACTTTTGTTGGCGAGGCCGGATAACATAAAAGGCCTATCTTTATTTAATTATTATTTTTTTATTGAAAAATATTTTATGAGGTCAAAAATATCTCCATTGATTATTTCAAAGGATTTTATATTATTATGGATGTCAATAAAGCCAAAAAGTCATAGAAAAAATGGAAAGAACTTTTTCTTCCCACAAATTTATAAAAGAATATGCTTTTCAAAACCAAAAAGAGTATATAGAAGCACTGCAGGAAAAGGTGCAGAGTGGATCGCCTTTTGAAATAGTACACCAGCAAATAGGCAGGTTTTTGCTGGATAACGCCGAAGAGCTGCACATAAAGCATATAGGCGAGGAAATGAGCGATAATATATTCGGGCATAAAAATATGGTTGCGAAATGGGAAAACCTAAACGCCCAATAACCGGGCGTTTCTTGCTGATTGGAGAGTTCCCCCCACGCATAATTTTTAAACGTAGCGCCTTTTATAAACGGCGCAAAAAATAAGCCGGTATTCGGTTGAAGCTCCGCTTTTATTCGGATTTATTCAAGACAATACAAAATGAGGCTTTAAAAGTTTTCGCGTTCAAACGCGTCTCAAATTTTTCAAAAAAAGCGTTTTTTATAAATATTTCGGGGCTGGAAGTCCGAAACGGGTTGCCGATAAAAATTTTCGGAATGCGGCAGCCCAAAAGCGTTGAATTTCCGAAACTCCGCATCGCAATGCTGCCTGGAAATATTTTCCGCACGCGCGTGGCTTGGGGGGGGCAAAAAATGGGGCTATTGCGCAAGCTCAAATGAGTTTATGGTGTATTTTGCTGTCACTCCGCCTTTCCCGTCTCCGTCAAATAAAACTCTGGCAAGAGTGACATACGGTTCAAGTTCGGCTATTTTTTCTTCGAACTTTGAGTATTGCTTTAAATCGCTTTTTTGAGACGACAATGTTATGGTGTGTATCTTAAATTTTCCCGCATCCTTTGTTTCGGCGCTCGATAAAGAATAAGTCAGTTCCGCTTCCGTTGCGCATTTTTCCACCGCGATTTGTAAATTTACAGCCGACACGGTCTTTGAGGAGTCGAAAACCTTTCTGATTTTTTCAAGCTCTGCCTGTATTTCCGGCGCGCGCGCTATTGCGGTTTCTGCGATGGCTTTGCGCGAATTTAGCCTTTGAATTTCAGAGGAAACTTCGGAGTTTTTAGACGACAGCATTGTGAGCCATACCAGGAATATTCCGGCCACCACGCATGCCAGCATTATGCGCTCGCGGCGGTTTCTTGATTTGTAAAAATGCGCTAATTTCTT
>FR901588.1:14980-25031 GCA_000438015.1 Coraliomargarita sp. CAG:312
TCTTAAACATTCTATTTTAGCTTTACGCGAATTGTAAATTTTGCTGCTCCGCGGTTGACTTCGCTTTTTGCGGAGGCCTGCGAGATTTCTGGGTTCGACTTCAAGGATTCCACAAACTCGTTAACTTTGCCTACGGATGTTGAGGTTCCCTGTATTTCCACATCTTTCGGCGACTCTTGCAGCGTGCGCGCAAATGATATTTCGTCCGGGCGGGTCGAATTTATAATGGCGAGGGCTCTTATTGAGCGTAGTTTATCTGAGTTAAATACCGCAAGTTCCGCGGCGTATTCGCTTTGTTTCTCAACGAGCTTTGCTTGGGGCTCCAATTTTGCGAGCTCGCTTTCCAGATTTTCCAGGGATTTTTCCTTAAAATAAACTGCAACTTGCATGATAAGGAGAAGTGCAAATGCAACGGGAACGGCTTTTAGCGCAAGCATTAGAGCGTCGTTCTTTAGCTTGGATTTTCCCGATGTTTTTAAAAGCGACTTGTCGCGTACATCCGCGCATGCTAGCAACTTCACCGGCGCGCTAAATGTCTTTTTATCGCCGCTGGCGCCCGGAGACGAAGCGTCTTTTAGCGAGCTAAAAAATTCCAGTTCAAAGCTGACTTTTTTCCTGTCTGGGCGTATAGGGGATGAAATGGAGCAAAGGGGTATTGAATTCGGCT
Source organism: Coraliomargarita sp. CAG:312 (assembly GCA_000438015.1). GTDB lineage: Bacteria > Verrucomicrobiota > Verrucomicrobiia > Opitutales > Intestinicryptomonadaceae > Merdousia. The sequence continues at coordinate 15,648 of FR901588.1, forward strand.
CGGTAGAACTCGCCTGCATTTTTGCGAGCGCCCGTGCGTCGCTTATGATGTCTCCGGATAATTTTACGGCGTTAAATTTCTTCCATTTCCCGCTGTCGATGCTTATTAGCGCCAATGATTTGTCTGTTTTAAAAAATATTTCACCGTCTGGTAGGTCTGCATAAAAGGCCAAGGCGGCTGCCGGAATAGCCATTTGCGAGGCAATGTAGTCGCTTTCGGGCTTGCCGGAGAATATGCGTTCGTCCAAGCCAGCGAATATCGCGACGCTATTTCCGCGCACAACATATCCGCGCCTCAGTTTTTCTATCGGGAAAGGGGAGAATGTTTCGGCCGCAGTATCCACGAAGTCCGGATAGTCTTTTGCCGACAGTCCGGCCGGAGCGTCTATTGTTTTAACAAAAAACGCGCTGTCGGATAAGGTCGAAACAATTTTTGCCATATTTCCTTTATTAAACGCCTATTATACCCTTATGTTTCAACGCTTGGTTATTTTTCCTCTGTGCACGATATTTTCGGGTTCATTGCCTCGAGAATATTCATTGCATGGGAATTTACGCGTTCGCAGGCAGATAGAATTTCAATAAAAAGAATTCCTCCGCGCGTGACTCCGTTAGACTCCATTTGGGAAATTGCTTCCCTGCGCAAAGCTTTGCGCACTTGATCTAGCTTTTGGCGCATTTTTGCGGAATTTTCCAAGTCGTCGCGCGAGATGCTAGTCTGGTTCAGGCTCTTGTCTGCAAATTCGACGAAACTGTTCATCTGGTTGCAAAAGTCTATAAATGCCGCAGATTGGAGCATTTGGTCGAAGAACTGCCGTTTATAGCGCTTACGGGCCAGAGTTATAAGCCTGTAGCATGCGTCGCACATTTCCTCAAGTTCTGGGACTATCAGCATGTTGCGCGTCACTGTTTTTATGCTGTTTTGGCTCAATTCGTGCGAGGAGCACTTGACGAAAAAGTTTGTGAGAGCCATAGATATTTTGTCTGAATCTTGCTCCAAATCGCGCAAGCGCGATACTTTTTCGCTTAAATCTTTATCCGGATTTTGCATGACGTACACAAATCCGTTAAACATTTCCCCTGAAAGTTCTGCTAGCTTAACCAGTTCTTTTTGGCCTTCAAACAGAGCCAGCTCTCCCATTTCTGCGATGTTTGAAGTTAAATACTCTATGCGCTGCAGCGACGTTCTGCGCTTGCGGTCCGGCCCGCCTTTTAAAATTAGGCAAGTTATTTTTTCTATAACGGGCACGAAAGCTATCAGCAGGCAAATGTTTGTAAAGTTGAACATAGTATGGAACATAGCCAGCCTCTCAGGAATTACTATGCGCTCAAGCGCAGCTTCCCTAGCCGCGCCGGTAAGTGCGTCAAAGTTCGTTATTCCCATGGCTTTTATCGTTTCCGGGCTTGGAGTTTCCGTTATTGGAACCATAAATTCAATCAATTCCAAGAACCAGTAAAACACGAAAAGCATCCAAATAACTCCTATTACATTAAACACTAAATGCGCTATTGCCGCGCGTTTGGCGTTTAAGCTGGCGGTTAGAGCTGCTATATTGGCGGTGACGGTAGTGCCTATATTTTCTCCTAGAACGACGGCTGCGGCAAGGTCGAAATCTATCCAGCCTTTTGCCGCCATTGTTATCGTTATGGCAATCGCAACCGAAGACGACTGCACCATCAAAGTCAGCACTATTCCAAACGCAAGGAACAGCAATACCGACAGGAATCCCATATTTGAATACTCCTGCAGCCACGCTATTGCGGGCGAGTCCGGAGTCAGTTCAGGCACAGACGATTTAAGGAAATCCAGCCCCATCAGCAGAAGGCCTATGCCGACTATAAGTTCTCCCGCGCTGCGCCATCCGGGGCGTTTGCAAAACGCAATCGCCACCCCAACTCCGACCATGGGAAGGGCTATGTCGGCTATGGAGAATTTAAATCCGAGCGCTGCAATAATCCATGCGGTTGTAGTCGTTCCCAGGTTTGCTCCCATTATTACGCCGATTCCCTCGCGCAAAGTCAAAAGGCCTGCATTTACAAATCCGACGACCATTATTATCGTGGCTGCGGAGGCCTGTATTACCGTGGTAATAACGCATCCGGAAAACACGCCTTTAAACCGGTTCCCCGCCATTGTGCGCATAATGGAGCGCAATCTTTCTCCGGAGAGTTTTTGCAAACCCTCGCTCATCATCTTCATCCCGAATAGAAATAATCCCAGGCTACCGATTATCTGAAAAGCGGTGTTCATAAAAAAATAAATTTGGCTTTGACCTTGGCAGAATCTGCATTCTAATGCAAACCATAAAATCGATTTGCAACAAATTTTAAAACTATGGCACTTGTAATATATTCCGGCGGGCTGGATTCCACTGTCCTGCTATACAAACTTTTTTCGGAGGGGAAAGCTGACGGAGCTCTTTCTGTAAACTACGGACAGCGCCACGTAAAAGAAATCGAGTGCGCCAGGCAGAACTGCGCACGGTTGGGCGTTCCGTTTGAGGTTGCCGATATTTCAAGTCTGCGCCCTTTATTTGGAGCCAGCTCTTTAACTGATTATTCGGTTGGCGTCCCCGACGGCAACTACGCGGACGAAAATATGAAATCGACCGTTGTTCCCAACCGCAATATGATAATGCTTTCCATAGCCGCAGCGCGGGCCATAGCGATAGGCGCGGACAGCGTAGCTTATGCGGCGCACAGCGGAGACCACGCAATATATCCCGATTGCCGCCCCGAGTTTGCGGAAGCCGTTGAAAGCGCGTTAAAGATTTGCCACTATACCCCGATAACACTGATGCGTCCGTTTATCGGCATGTCGAAATCCGAGATAGTCCGTATGGGGGCGGACCTGGGGGTCGATTTTTCCCTTACATGGTCATGCTACAAAGGCGGAGAAAAACATTGCGGAACTTGCGGTACTTGCACCGAGCGCCGCGAGGCTTTTAGGCTCGCCGGAGTGGATGATCCCACGGAGTATTTGGAGTAGTTTCCTTGGAGCGCAAATGTTTGCAATTTGGAGATTTCTTGTTTTTTGCATAATAATGATGGCAATGTAATCTTCTGGAACTTTCGCGTCTTTATTCTTTTATAATTAATTATCATTTTCGGATTTGTCTCCGCATTTTTTTAGTTTTTGCAGCCGCGCTAGCTAAAAAATGCGTGCGCTTGCTTATTTTTTTTGAAATGGAGGAGCCTTTGCGAGATGCGTTTTAAAAATATCGGCTTTGCTATGGGAAAAAGTCGCGCGATTTCCGCTGCCGGTTGCCTCGCGCGGAGGCAAGCGGTTTTTAATGCGTTCCCCAAGATGCGTCTCAATCGATTGCGTAGGCGCTAAAACTTAAAAAAATAAACTAAAAACTTTACAAATTTTATAATTTTGTTATGCATTGTCCCTTGAAAACGCATAATTTTCACACTTAACTTAAAATAGAAAACAAAATTATATAAATGAAAAACAACCTTACATACACAATGGCGTTCTGGCTTCTCCGCTTTTGGTTGGCGGCGCGCGCAATAGGAACGGGGCTTACAAAGTTCCAGGGAAAAATGAATAAAGAAGTTCCGAATGCCGAGAAGATAAACGATCTTAAGGAGCTTGTCGCAAGCGGAATGTCGCAGCAAGAAGCGCAGGATGCAGTGTCTCATATGCCGGATACCGTAGAGCAAATCGTTGACGGACTCAGTTTCTCTTGCTACCACGGCCTGCCTGAAAAAGGTCCCATGACTATCGAGACTTTCAGCGCTAGCCCTCTGATGCCCGGATTTATGGTGGAGCCTTACGCATTTGTGCTGGGGTTTGCCTTAATAGGTTTGGGCGTTGCGCTCTTGGCTGGAATTTGCACGCGCGTTACGCTTTTCCTTATGGGGTTGCTTTATATATCTTTGACTTGGGGATTTATAATATTGGAACCGTCAATGGGGCCGAGTGCAGCCGCGGGCATAGCGTACCTCGGCGTACATATGGTTCTCATTGTCGCCGCATTGATGCTTGCCGACTACAACAAGTTTGAGCTGGTAAAGTGCGGTAAATTTGGTTTTTGCAAATGCTGCAACAAAGATTAATTCTCGATGTCTAAATTAATAATACATTAAAATACATACTAAATATGAAAGATTTTACACGCAGAGACTTTATAAAAACTACGGGATTGGCCGCCGGAGGTCTTATGATTTCTTCAGGGCTTCTGAAAGCCCAAGGCAAAAAAGCCGGCGATAAGCTCAATATTGCGCTCGTGGGAATTGGCGCAGAGGGTGAAGTATTGCTCAACAGCATATTAAAACTTCCCAATCTCAATATAGTGGCCGTTTGCGATATTTGGGAATATCGCCGCAAGTACGGTTTCATTCGCATATTCAAGGAATTGAAACAGAAGGCCGCCCAGTATGAAGATTATAAGGATTTGATTGCAAAGCACGCCAAGGAGCTGGATGCTGTTGTGATAGCTACTCCCGACTTCTGGCATGCTCCAATGACGGTTGATTTCCTTGAAGCAGGCGTCAATGTTTATTGCGAAAAGATGATGTCCAATACCTTGGAAGGAGCCAAGAGCATGGTCAGGGCCGCCCGCAAATCGGGCAAGCTTTTGCAGATAGGGCACCAGCGCAAGAGCAATCCGCGCTACATTTATGCCCGCGAGAAGCTTCTGCGCGAGGCTAAAATCTGCGGCGATATCATGGCTGCCAACGGGCAATGGAACCGCGCCGTCACAAAGGACTTGGAATGGCCGAAGAAATATGAAATCCCTGCTGACAAGCTCAAGAAGTACGGATACAAGGATATGGCGGAATTCCGCAATTGGCGCTGGAACAAGGGTCTCGGCGGAGGGGCTATTTCCGACTTGGGCGCGCACCAGATAGACATATTTGGATGGATGCTCGGAGCCCGTCCGACGCGCGTAATGGCATCCGGAAACAAAGATTACTACAAGAAGGATTGGGACGACAATGTAATGTGCATTTTTGAGTTCGACAAGACTTTCCAAGGCCGTCGCGCCCAAGCGTTCTATCAAGTCTTGACCACTACTTCGTCTGGAGGCGGTTATTTTGAATCTTTCATGGGCGACCAGGGAACTTTGAAAATGTCGGAAAACCCGGCGCTTACTAAGCTGTTCCGCGAGAATAACGCTCCGGACTGGAAGCCGCTTATAGATGCAGGAGTAATCGGCGAGGGCGACGAATCTTCCGCCAATGTGAAGGTTGCTGACGCGCGCGAGTCAAAGGCATTGGTTGCGTACGGATTCCCGGCGAAAGTTCCTGGATATGACGCAGATAAGCCAATTCATATGTACCACTTGGAGAACTTTTTCGGAGCGGTCCGCGGCGAGAACAATCTATCTTGCGACGCCGAACATGCGTATGAGGCTGAAGCCGCCGTTTTCAAGGCGCGCGATGCTATCGAAAAAGGTCCGCTTACATTCGAAGAATCCGATTTTGTAGTGGAATCATAAGCATAGAGAACTAAAATCTTAAAAATAAACGTAAAGGGTATCAGAAATGAAAAAAATTATAATAGCACTTTCAGCCATTGCATTGGCTTGCGGCGTTTATGCCAAGCAGTTAAAATTGGATGTGCCTCGCGCGCAGCTTACAGGAACACCCGTTCCGATCAAGATTGACAATCTTGATCCGAATAAAGGTCCTGCTCCCGTTATCGAGGTTCCGGACGATGTGAAAAACCTTGCCAAAGGCAAAAAGGTGACATCTTCAGACGATATGCCGCTTATCGGAGAGCTTGAGCTTGTTACCGACGGCGACAAGGAAGCCGGAGAAGGCTGCTATGTTGAAATCATGAGCGGTCTCCAATGGGTTCAGATAGACCTCGAAAAGTCAGCAGAGATTTATGCCGTGGCGATGTGGCATTATCATAGCCAGGAACGCGCTTATAAGGATGTAATCGTTCAGATTTCCGACGATCCCGAATTTATAAAGGGCGTGACCACTATTTTCAATAACGACAACGACAACTCTGCCAAGAAGGGCAAAGGCGAAGACAAGGCGTATATTGAAACAAACTACGGCAAATTGATTCAGCTCAAAACGCCTACAAAAGCCCGCTATATCCGTCTTTATTCCGACGGCAGCACAAGCAACGACTCCAACCACTATATAGAAGTTGAAGTCTTTGGTCGCTAATATTTGCCGGATTTATTGAAAGATTAAAATCTAACGCGCTCCCAGCTTTTTTGGGGCGCGTTTTTTTTAGCATTGTTGCAAATTGAAACCGTCCAGTTTGCGGCTCAATTGTTTCCGGCTATATTTGGTTAGTTCGTGTGCTGGGATTTTATCGTTGCGCTGGAAAAGATAAGATTTTCCGCAGTTTCGCGGAACTTCGCTAAGGCTGATTGCATTGTGGTACACAAAAAAAGCGCACAAACTAGAGTGCCAAGGTTTGCGCGCCCAAAGGAATTAAATGCCTGAAAGATTATTTTTTGTATGACTTCAAAAGTTTCAGAACTTCCTCCAGCTTTGCGGAACAATCTTCAAGCTGTTTCTTTGCGCCTTCTATAACTTTTGCGGGCGCCTTTGAAACGAAAGACTCATTTGCAAGGCGAGCTTTAGTCGAATTTATAACAGATTCCAATTTTGCTTTTTCTTTTTCGAGTCTTGCGGTTTCTGCAGCTGTATCGACCGAGCCGCTGATATCTAGATAAACAGCTCCCAATGCCGTCAGGATAGCGGGAGAATCTTGAACTTGGTCTGCGATATCAATAGAGTCTGCGCCGACTAGCTTTTTTAACTTTTCCAAATTCTTTGACAGAATCTCGGCGTTTGCTTTTTCGGACGGCAACAGAGCCATATGAGCATCCCGCCGCGTGGCAATGGAACATTGTGCTTTTAAAGCGCGGGATTTTGAAACAAAATCTTTCAACTTTTCAATTTCAGCCGCGGCTGTTTCATCTATATTCAGTCCCAAGTTTTCAATTTCGTCCACAAAAAATGGGGAAACGTTTTGGATAAAGTCTTCTTTTGAACCATATCCCATTGAATGCCAAAGTTCCTCCGTGATGAACGGCATAAACGGATGCAAGAGCAGGAGCGTCTGGCGCAGGCACAAGTCTTGGACAGCAAGTACGGTTGCCTTTGCTTTCTCATCGGACAATCTCGACTTTGAAACTTCCAGATACCATCCGCAAAAATCGTTCCAGAAGAACGAGTACATATTTTGGGTTATAGAGTTAAACTGGTATGCCTGGTAATCTTTTGATACCTGCTCAGAACATTTAACAAGGTTATTTAAAATAGCGTGGTCGTCGGCGTCGAGAACATTAACGTCAATTCTGCCTATTATGGCTTTAAGAGACGAATTGTCTGCTATTTCTCCCGACATCTGCCGGAATCTGCATGCGTTCCAGAGTTTATTGCAGAAGTTCCTGCCCAACTCCACACGCTCTTCGCTAAATAAGATATCCTGCCCTTGGGGGGCGCAATTCATTACTCCGAAGCGCAAACCGTCTGCTCCATAACGGGCGATAATATCCAAAGGATCCGGAGAATTCCCCAGGCTTTTGGACATTTTTCTTCCATGCATGTCTCTTATTATGCCTGTAAAATACACGTTCTTGAACGGTATGCGGCCGCTCATAGTTCCGGGCAGAAATTCCAGTCCGGCCATAATCATGCGGGCAACCCAGAAGAATATTATATCTGGGCCTGTCACAAGGTCGCTGGTGGGATAGAAATAATCCATCCCCTTTTCTTTCATCTTTTCTTTATCCGGCCACCCCATAGTTGCAAAAGGCCAGAGCCATGAACTTGCCCATGTGTCCAAAGAGTCTTCATCTTGAATCCAGTTCTCTTTATCTGCCGGACCTTCTAGGCTTACGTGAACTTCTTGGGGATTTTTCAAGTCCGGGTTTTTTACGCCTTTGCGATACCATACCGGTATGCGGTGACCCCACCAGATTTGACGGCTTATGCACCAGTCGCGTATGTTATCAAGCCAATGCGTGTAAGTCTTCTCCCAGCGTTTTGGCCAAAATTTTATTGCGCCAGATTCTACGGCGGCTTTTGCTTCTGCTACTTTGGGATAACGCAAGAACCATTGGTCTGACAACCGCGGTTCTATTGGAACTCCGCCGCGTTCGGAGAATCCTATATTGTTTTCGTAATCCTCTACGGCGACTAGCTGTCCCAGTTCGTCGAGCTTCTTTACCGCCAGCTCGCGCGCTGCAAATCTGTCCAGGCCGCAGAAATCCTCTCCGGCGAGGGAGTTCATAGTTGCGTCCGGATTCATAACGTCGATTATTGGCAGATTGTTGCGCTGTCCTATTTCAAAGTCTGCAACATCGTGCGCGGGAGTCACTTTAAGAACGCCTGTGCCAAAAGTCATATCGACATAACTATCGCCTATAATCGGTATTTCAGCCTTGGGGAATGGGCGCCAGACATGCTTGCCTATAAGATTCTTATAGCGTTCGTCTGCCGGATTCACCGCTACTGCGGTATCGCCCATAATAGTTTCCGGGCGCGTAGTCGAAATTTCCAAAAAAACTCCGGGAGTTTCGACAAGCTCGTACTTCATTTTGTAGAGCTTGCTTTTGGAATGTTTCATTATTACTTCTTCGTCCGAAAGGGCTGTAAGATTTACGGGGCACCAATTTACCATTCTTTTGCCGCGGTAAATATATCCCTGCTTAAAGAGCTCTACAAACGCTGTCAGAACTGCTTTTGAATAGTCATCGTCGAGAGTGTGGACAAGCCTGTCCCAATCGCAGGAAGCTCCCAATTTCTTTAGCTGTTCTATTATTATGCCGCCGTGTTTATCGCGCCACTGCTTGGCAACTTCCAGGAATCTTTCTCTGCCGAGTTCTTTAGCGGATGTCCCTTGTTTGCGCAAATACGCTTCAACTTTTGTTTGCGTTGCGACTCCCGCATGGTCCGTTCCGGGAATCCAGACTGCGCTTTTGCCTTCTTGTCGGGCGCGGCGGATTAGGATGTCTTGAATTGTATTGTTCAGAACGTGTCCCATAGTCAGCACGCCAGTCACATTGGGCGGCGGAATAACTATGGAATATGCCTTTTTTGAGGCGTCGGGTTTGCCCTTAAAACAACCGGACTCAACCCATGTTTTATACCACTTGTCTTCTACTTCTGCGGGATTGTATGCTTTTGCAATGTCGCTCATTATTCTAATAAAAAGTCAAACAGACAAGGATTTTCAAGAATGTAAAAGTGTCAAGCATTTAAGCTTATACGGCTTGGCGGCTTATTTTTGGCGTAAAATGTCGCAGGCGCCTTTCTCTGGTATCCGAGGAAGTTTTACAAGCAGGATTATATTGTTTTGCTGGATTAGTTTTTGGGGATTTTGCATATTTTGTTTTAATTCTTCTTTGGGAATCCATATATTCCTCTTAGGCGGTGTCTGCGCGCCAAAATAAAAAAA
>FR901588.1:25077-26158 GCA_000438015.1 Coraliomargarita sp. CAG:312
CTTTTTTTCGTATGTTTGCCTTGCCTGTTAGAATCTAAAGGGCGTGTGGTTTACCATTTGCGCGCCTACTTTAGAATAAAGCGAAAATGCTTCGGGGGTTGCTATTGCGGTTATCCATTCTATTTTTTTCTCTTTTAAAAATTTTACAAGCCTTGCGCATAGTTTTGTGCCGATTCCCAGTTTTCTATAAGACGGGCTTACTATAATTTCTGCTATATATGCGTCTGAAATTCCGTCTGAGAGCGCCCGCGCAAATCCAACCATTTTATCGCCGTCGAATGCCCCGAAACAAGCGTAGCTGTTGCACAGGGCTTTTCTTATGCGCGAGATATTGAATTCATGCACCGTGGTACAGTCGGGATGGGGATGCTTGCCCGTTTCCCGATATAAGGCGGCAAGTTGTTCGGAATAGTCTATGCTGAGCGTGTCAAGGCGTTCTATATTTGTTTTTATTTCAACCATCGTTTAAACTTACATATTAAGTTATATCGTCATATAAAAATTTTTCTCTAGTAATTTATAAATTATTTCTAAAAAAAATCGAATAGTATTTATGTTGTTATAATTTTTTTTCGTTTTCCGATTGAACTTTTATGTCGTGGTTCGCAACAGGCATAATATTTGCTTTTCTCGGCGCAATTACAATGATTATAAACCAGCGCTACCGTTTGGACGGGCATCTTATTTCCGGAATGCGCGGCGTGGGCGTCGGGATATTGTTTTTCCCCGCCGTTTTTTTTTGTGGAGTTCCCTAAAAGTCCTTTGTTTTGGGCGCTAGTTATTCTTGAGGCGTTTATTTCCACGTTTTACAATGCGCGCATATATGCTGCTGCGGCGATGTACGGGGCTGGAAGCGCTTCCTATAGCGTTCGGTTTGGTGTTTTGGTGGATTCTAGATTATAGGCAGTTCTTAAGGCTTTGGGCTAATCCGGTGGAATTCTTCGGAGTTTTGGCTGCTTTGGCTCTAGTCGGATGGGGCTTTTATTTGATGCATAAGAGTTCGTCCGCCAGCCGCCACGGAGAGCTTGCCTTTATGATGCCGGCTGTTGTCGTATTGGCCGCCATGATGATAAACCGCAAG
>FR901588.1:26171-26654 GCA_000438015.1 Coraliomargarita sp. CAG:312
GCCATGATGATAAACCGCAAGGAAATCATGGAACACGCCGAATTCTTTAGTGCGTCGGTTTACTATTGTACGGTGGCGATATTTCTTAGCGGAGTTTCTAATTTGGTTATTTTCGGCGTGCGAAACGGGTTTGAGGGATTGAAAGAAAAGCTTTGTAAAATAAAAGTTGCTGAAGCCGGCATTTTTATGGCTCTTGCCAGCAGCGGCACAATTTTCTTCGGAAATATGTCTTCTTTGTATGTCCCGGATCCGGCTTATATAAGTGCGCTTACGCTTACAACTCCTATATGGGTTATGGCAATAAACAAATTTTTCGGAATAAGGGACGCGGTTTCTCCATCCGCTGTGTTAATAATGTTTTTGGGGCTTGGCGCATTAATATATTTTGCGTGAAATACTTTGTAAAAAGGCGTTGGGGGCAGGTTATTTACGGGGTATTAAACTTTGCGGCAAAATATAAAAAGCGCGCGCCAAAATTTAGGC
>FR901588.1:26687-32885 GCA_000438015.1 Coraliomargarita sp. CAG:312
GCTTAAATAACAGAATAGGAAAATCCTATTTGGAGAATATTTCCTTTACGGCTTTTTGTTCCTCAAGGAGTTCGTCGTTTGTTTCCTTAATTTTTTGTGCCGAGAACTCGTTGATTTGTAGTCCTTGCACGATTTCCCAGTCTTTGCCGTTTGAGCGCACGGGCAGGGATGTCATAATTCCCTTTGGCGTGCCGTAGCTGCCGTCTGAACATACGGAAACGCTGAACCAATCTCCTTCCGGAGTAGGAGTGATTAGCGAACGCACAGTGTCAATTGCAGCATTTGCGGCGCTGGCGGCGCTTGAAAGGCCTCTCGCTTCGATAATTGCCGCTCCGCGCTTTTGGACGACGGGGATAAACGTGTTTTTAAGCCATTCTTCATCCTTGATGACTTCGGTTGCAGGCTTTCCGCAGATTTTTGCATTGTAAAAGTCCGGATACTGCGTGGAGGAGTGGTTCCCCCAAATTGTCATGTTTGTCACTTCCGAGACATGGACGCCGGCTTTTTCCGCCAACTGCGCCTTGGCGCGGTTTTCGTCCAAGCGTGTCATTGCAAACCAACGGTTTGCTGGAATCTTTGTGGCGTTTTGCATTGCAATCCAGCAATTGGTGTTGCAGGGATTGCCTACCACGAGAATGCGCACATCGTCGGCTGCATTTGCCTCAATGGCTTTGCCTTGACCGATAAATATTTTTCCATTTATGCCCAGCAAGTCGCTGCGTTCCATTCCTTTCTTGCGCGGCACGCTGCCTACAAGCAGAACCCAATTGGCTCCTTTAAAACCTTCATTTAGGTCGCATGTTGTGACGATGTTCGTCAAGAGCGGGAAAGCGCAATCGTCAAGTTCCATTTTGACTCCCATAAGGGGCTTCATTCCTGGTTCTATTTCGATTAAGCGGAGTTCGACAGGCTGGTCTGGACCGAATACTGCACCGCTTGCAATGCGGAACAAAAGCGAGTATCCGATTTGGCCCGCTGCTCCTGTAATAGCTACTGATATGGGTTTTTTCATATTTTATTCACCTTTTAGTTTAGATTTTAATTCTTAGTATTTCCAGTTAAATGGGAATTCGAAGGACAGCAAAAGCGTTTGTTCTGACAATTGGTTGGACGAGGCGTTGATGGCGTCGTAAGAATAGGAGTATCTCAAGGCAATCTCCATTACATCCGTGGCTTTTAGTATCAATCCAAGTCCAAGATTTGCAGAGTATTCCTGTGGATCCTGAAGATTAAAGCCCAGATAGCCGTTTTGCTCAAATCTTAGCAGAGTGCTGATCTTCCATTGTATATTTTCGGCTAAAACGGCCATAGCAACCCATTTAGTATCGTAATTATCGGCGTTTATATAACGCACAGCCGGCCCCGGGGCTATGTCTATTATTAAGTTGTATCTCTTAAAGTCGAAACGATACCCGAATGTCGCGGCTTCGTCGACTTGGTCGCGTATGCCCTTTACAGTATCGCGCTTATAGTTTAATATATTCTGGAAGTACCAGTGTCTGGATTCGTTAAAATCGCGGCGGTAGGCGGTATCGACCCCGTATTTGTCGAGTGTGACGTCGGTGACATTTTCAGCGGAGGTTTGCTTTGTATAATTGTAGTACGCAGTCGCCGAGAACTTGTTTAAGTTCCATTCTTTTATTGTGTCGAAAGCCGCGTATGCCGACATTACCGAAGACGACGTTGAACGGTATTCCAATCCTCCGCGAAGCCTGAACTGCCAGCCTTCAGGAAGATTTTCGCGCATGAAATTTCTGTATGCTACCACCCATTCCAATTCTCTTTCTTTTGCTTCAGGCGCGGTTTCATCATTGGCGGCTGGATCGTATTTTTCGTCTGTTTCGGTCTTTTCCGGGGCAGCTGCCTGAGTCTGGGCTTCTGCCTGTTGGGATGCAAGAGACTGTTCGAGTTTGGATTCTTTGAGAGAATCCGTGGATATTCCCACTACCATATTTCTCGGAAGCGGAATAGTTCCAAAAGCCGTTTCCAAAACTACATTTGTTTCGTCGGTGCGCAAGATTCTACCCGTAATCCTATCGCCATTTGAAAGATTTACAACTTCCGCGTATGCGCCCGTAAATACAAAGGCAGAAATAATGGTGGCTGTAGCCAGGAGTTTCTTAAGTTTCATTAAAAACGATATGCGGGTTTATTATTTCAATAAGAATTGGCGCGGAAAAACAACTCGCCAACTTCGTCAAATAGTGGCACGCCTTTTCTTTCTGACAAGTTTTTTTTATGTCTATCGTACGATTTTGAAAAAAGAGTTGAAGATTGTTGACAAAAGTTCAACCTAACAACTTTATTATAAATTAAAAAGGCAGGAGAATTTTTTTATATGGCAGTCCCTATTTCGCAGGTATTAACGGTTGCAAAGTATGCGCTTTCCAATACGATAAAAGGAAAGAAGCGCTATCCGCTCGTAATGATGTTGGAGCAGCTGTTCCAGTGCAATTTGGCGTGCTCGGGGTGCGGAAAAATCCAGTTCCCTAAAGAAATTCTCGCCAAACGCATGCCTAAAGAGAAAGCGTGGGCTGCAATAGAGGAGTGCGGCGCGCCGATAGTCAGCATTGCCGGCGGAGAGCCTCTTTTGCATCCTGAAATGCCCCAGATGATAGAAGGGTTCATAGCGCGCAAGAAGTATGTTTACATGTGCTCTAACGCTCAGATTATGATGGGGAAGATTGATCTCTACAAACCGAGCAAGTTTTTGTCGCTGGGCATACACTTGGACGGTCCAGCCGAAGTCCACGATAAAAATGTCAATAAGCCAGGCGCTTACGATATAGCAGTCAAAGCCATAAAGGAGGCTGTAAAGCGCGGCTTTAGGGTGACCACGAATACGACCATATTTAACAATGCCGATCCCGAGAAATTCCGCAAATTTTTTGACGATGTTATGGATTTAGGCGTCGAGGGAATGATGCTTTCTCCGGGATTTCCATACGACAAGGCTCCAAACCAGGATATATTCTTGGAGCGCAATAAGACTATTGAGCTTTTCAAGAAAATATTGGGGAATCCGCATAAGAAATGGGTATTCAACCATTCTCCCGGATTTCTTGCATTCCTTAAGGGCGAGCAGGACTATGAATGTACTCCGTGGGGCAATCCCACATATTCCATAATGGGTTGGCAGAAGCCGTGCTATCTAATAAACGACGGTTATTGCGAGACTTTTGCCGAGCTTATGGACTGCATAGACTCCTATAACCTAGGACATAATGGGACTCGTCCGGAGTGCAAGGACTGCATGCTGCATAGCGGGTATGAAGCCAGCGCCGTCTGTGACATATTCGGTTCTTGGGGCGGGGTATTCCGCGCGGTAAAACATATGAGAAATTTTTCCAGGAAATCCTAGCCGCCAGTGCGAGCCGTCTCCGACGAAGATAGATTTTTTCTTCCAAATCTTGCCGAGAAAATTTTCCGCAAGAACGGCTACGCCGCAATATTGCCAAATTTCGAATACCGCCCCGAGCAGGAGAAGATGGCTTTTGCCTGCGCCCAGGCGTTCTCGGCTGACTCAAATTTGCTGTTTGAAGCCGGAACTGGAGTTGGCAAAAGCTTGGCATATTTAATTCCCGGAATTATAGCTGCGTCGAGATGGAACCGGCAACTTGTTGTTGCAACCCACACTATAGCGCTTCAGCGGCAGATTATAGAGAAGGATTTGCCGCGGGTAAGGATGATGTTTTCAAATTGCGACGCGCTTTCAGATTGCGCCGGATTTAAGTCGGCAATTTTGTTGGGCCGGGCAAATTATTTGTGTTCGCACAGGCTCAAGCGCGCTTTGGCCGAAAAACGCGAACTTTTCAATACCGAGGAAACTGCGGAACTTGAGCGCATAGCAGAATGGGCGGCTTTTACCCAAACGGGGCTTATGGACGAGCTCAATCCGTCTCCGAATCCGGAAGTTTGGAGTTGGGTAAATGCGGATTCGTCTTCCTGCACTCCCAAAATTTGTGCAGACGGAACGTGTTTTTACCAACGCGCGCGCAAGGAGGTTGCGTCGGCGGATTTGGTGGTTTTAAACCACAGTTTGCTTTTTGCATTGCTGTCGGCAGGGCTTGGGGTTGAAAGCTCGTCTCCGGGAGTGTTGTTTCCGAACGACATGCTTGTTTTGGACGAGGCTCATTTAATTCCAGATGTGGCTTCTGAGGCTTTCGGCATAAGCCTAAGCGGATACGGCGTAATGCGGGAGCTTATGCGTATTTACAATCCTAGAAAAAAGCGCGGGCTTATTACGCGCGAAGGCATGGCCGAGCATTTCGACAAACAGGTTGTATCCGATGCCATAGCGGCTATGGAAAATTTCTTCGCGCAGATACGCAAAGACTTTTTAATAGAGCGCGATACCGTGAGGCTTTCGTCTCCGAATTGGGCTGACGAGAGCGCGCTTTCGCATCTGGATTGCGTGGCGAGGCTTTTGGACACTTTTGCGCAAAATGCAAAGAGCGACCGCCTTTGCGCAGAGTTCCGCGATTACCGCAGAAAGATAGCTGGAATAAAAAATTCGCTTGAGGACTGCATTTATTTGGGTGACTCGGACAGCGTGTATTGGCTGGAATCGTCCGGGGATGCGAAACGCGGAGTCAGGGTCAATTCAGCGCCGATAGACGTTGCACCAATTTTGCGCAGGCATTTGTTCTCCCGCGAGTCTCCTGTTGTGCTAACGTCGGCAACCTTGGCTATTTCCGGTAAAATGGACGGTTTTGTGGAGAGGGTCGGCGCGGAGGGAGCGGAAAAATTTATATGCGCATCGCCTTTTGACTTTAATTCCAATATGCGCGCATTTTTGTCTACTGATTCCCCCGAACCGGACAAAGACACAAAGAAGCTGGATTGTTCATGCCTTTGTTCGTCAATCGAGAAGCTTTGCGCGCGCGTGGCGGGAGGAACACTCGTGCTTTTTACAAGCTATGCCGATTTAAACAAAGCCGCTAAGGTGCTTGAGAATTCAGAGCTACTGCGCGGAAGAAAATTTTTAGTGCAGGGCAGGATGCCGCGCGGACAGACAATAATGGAGTTTTCCGACGACGGAAACGCTATTCTTTTAGGCACAGACACATTTTGGACGGGAATAGACGTGCCGGGGCAGGCTTTAAGCCAGGTAATCATAGCGCGCCTTCCTTTTGAAAACATAAGCCATCCGCTTCTTGAAGCGCGCATGGACAGAGCACTTGCTTTGGGAGAAAATCCATTTCAGAAAATTTCCCTTCCTTCGGCGGTAATAAAATTTAGGCAGGGAATAGGGAGGCTTATACGCAGCGCGCGCGATAAAGGATTAATAGTTGTTTTAGATTCCCGCATAATTTCAAAGCCTTACGGGCGCAGCTTTATCGACGGAATTCCCACTAACCGCGTGGAGCGTTTCAATTCCAAGAATATCGATTCCATAATTGTTCCCGAACTGGAGGAGCTTGGCATTTTGAATCTGGAATCTTGACAACAAATTTAAAAAAAATAAACATGTCAAATACTATGGACAAACTCGAAGAAATCTTTGCAATGCAGGCTGAACTCAACAAGCGCATCGGAGTAGATACGTCGAATATGGACGAAGCCGACAAGATAAAATGGACGTTAAACTATAGCCGCGCCCTTCAGCAGGAAAATGCTGAACTTGTAGATTCTGTTCCTTGGAAGTGGTGGGCAAAGTATCAAAAATTTGACGTTCAGAACGCGCGGGTTGAGGTTGTTGATATGTTGCATTTTCTGGTGTCTTTGGCGCAGGTCTTAGGAATGTCGGCCCAAGATTTTTATGATGCCTATGCGAAGAAAAACCACATAAACCACAATCGCCAAGATTCTGGATATGTGGAAAAAGACGAAAACGACTGCCGAAGCATATAGTTTATTTCGCAGCCGGCCGTATATTTTGCGCGGCGTTTTTATGCTGTACATGCGTTGCGGTTTAATTTTGCATGCTGCCAAGTTTAAGCCGATGGTTTAGCTATTGGCAGCAGCCATTTTCTGCGCCGATTTTGCCTGTAGTCCGCATATTTGCGCTATATAAAAACTTATCATTTCTTACGCTTTTCCCGCCCGGACGGTTTATTGCTTTTTCGCATTTGATTGCGTGAAAGGAAGGAAAAACGCTTTGCTCTATTGAAAAGTTTTTTTTTAATGATTTTCTTTCAAAATGGAATTGGCGGAGTTGCAATAGGAAGTTGATGCGCGGTGGCGGCGCAAAAAAAA
>FR901589.1:0-6507 GCA_000438015.1 Coraliomargarita sp. CAG:312
TTGCGCGTTCATTGTCGGAGCGCGGGCGTAAAGTAGCCATATTAAGCAGGGGGTACAAAAGCAAATCCGACGGGGCATTAAAAAAATTCATGCGTTGGATGACCCACGGCGAAGCCCCCAAGCCCAAAGTCGTATCAGACGGAAAAAATATATTGCTTAATTCGGAATTCGCGGGCGACGAACCTTTTATGTTGGCGCGAAACCTGCCAAATGTAATTGTAATAGTCGATAAAAACCGCGTCCGCGCAGGACACTACGCAATAACCGAATTTGGAGCTGACACCCTCATATTGGACGACGGATTTCAATATCTGCCATTGCGCGGGCAATTGCAGCTGCTGCTTGTGGACAAGACTAATCCTTTTGGCAACAAATGCCTGCTTCCGCGCGGAATATTGAGAGAGCCTATTTCGCATCTGAAACGCGCATCGTATATTTTCCTGACAAAATCCGACGGAGTGGAAGATCCGGAGCTTGAACATTTAATCCGCGAGCACAATCCTACCGCCGAAATCATAGAATGCGCCCATAAACCAGAATGTTTGGTTGATTTTCATTCAATGAAAAGAAGCGAACTGTCGATTTTAAAAGGCGCAAAAATAGCATGTTTTTCCGCAATAGCAGCGCCCGACAGCTTCGAAAATTTCTTGACGGAACTCGGCGCGGAAATTGTTTACAAAAAGCGGTTTCTTGACCACCACAGGTTTGACGACTACGAACTCGACAAATTTTTCAAGAAGGCAAAATCCTTTAACGCCAAATTTGTTGTAACTACTGAAAAAGACGCCGTGCGCATACGCCCCGACTATCCGGCCGCGCTTCCTTTTTATTACACTAAACTTGAAATAGAAATTCTAGAAGGCGTAGACGACTTCGAATCGGCGGTTGAAAAAATATGCTTTCCAAAGCGCCGATCTGACATTTAAGCCGTTTTCTACGCATTCCAATCCCGACAAATATTCAGTCCCAACTGTATCGGGATAGAAAATGCAATGCACGCAGTGCAAGTTGAAAAATTGCCCGGGAAACGTTTTTTTTCCCGCATATAGCTGTGTCAAGGTAAAAATATATAAAAAAGTTTTGTTTTTAGTCCGAAAAATGTTGCCAAGTATATCCTAAATGAGTTTTAAAATTAGCCCCGAAATGAAGTATATTTTTATTACAGGCGGAGTAGTTTCTTCACTCGGAAAAGGTTTAACATCCGGAGCTCTGGGAGCTCTCTTGGAAACGAGAAACTTAAAGGTCAGAATACAGAAATTCGACCCTTACTTAAATGTTGATCCCGGCACAATGAGCCCGTTTCAGCACGGAGAAGTGTACGTCCTTGACGACGGCGCAGAGACCGATTTGGACCTTGGCCATTACGAGCGCTTTACGCACTGCAAGCTAAGCAGATTTAACAACTTGACTTCCGGACAAATATACGAGCATGTTCTCCAAAAAGAACGCCGCGGCGATTATCTTGGCAAAACTGTGCAAGTCATCCCGCATGTCACCAACGAAATAAAAGCCAGGATGTATGCAGCCGGAGAAGGCGTCGATGTTTTGATTACGGAAATTGGAGGGACTGTAGGAGACATCGAAGGACTTCCGTTCATAGAAGCTTTGCGCCAGTTCTCCCTGGAGGTAGGCAAAGAGAATTGCCTTTTTATCCATGTCACTTTATTGCCCTATTTGAAAGCTGCCGGAGAGCTAAAAACCAAGCCCTCCCAACAGAGCGTAGCAAAATTGCGCGAGATAGGCATCCAACCCGACATTCTCATATGCAGAACCGAACAGCCGATGACTGAAGACATGCGCCAGAAGTTGTCGCTTTTTTGCAATGTTGAACAACGCGCGGTGATTGAGGAAAGGGACGTAAAACATTCCATTTACGAATTGCCTCTAATGCTAGCAGCAGAAGGCATGGACAAACTTGTTGTAAGCAAGCTCGGAATAAACGCGCCGGAAAGCGACATGACAGCATGGAACTCTATTGTGCGCAGGCTAATTGCGCCATCGGGAGGATCGTGCAAGATTGCGGTTGTAGGTAAATACATCGACTTGCAAGACGCATATAAGTCTATTTACGAATCATTGGCGCACGCCGGAGTCGGCAATGATTGCTCCGTAAAAGTAATTAGGGTGGACTCGGAAGACATCGAAAAAAACGGCGCGGAAAAATATTTAAAAGAAGCCGACGGCGTATTGATTCCCGGAGGCTTCGGCGACAGGGGGATAGAAGGCAAAATCGCCGCCGCAAAATACGCCCGAGAAAATAAAATCCCATATTTTGGGATTTGCCTCGGCATGCAAATAGCCGTAATAGAATACGCCAGAAACGTGCTGGGACTCGACGGTGCAAATAGCGGAGAGTTCAACGACAAAACTTTGTACCCCGTAATCACAATAATGGACGACCAAAAGGGGATTGTCGACAAAGGAGCAACAATGCGCCTGGGCTCATACGAATGCCGCTTGATTGAAGGATCGCGAGCCTACAAGGCTTATGGCGAGCCGATTATACACGAGCGCCACCGCCATCGTTTCGAATTTAACAACGCCTACCGCAAACGCCTTGAAGAGGCGGGACTCAAAGTTGCCGGATTAAACCCCAAACGCGACTTGGTTGAAATAGTCGAAGTTGAAGACCATCCATGGATGGTCGGGGTGCAGTTCCATCCAGAATTTCAATCCAAGCCGTCAAAGCCGCATCCCCTATTCTGCGCGTTCGTGGCAGAAGCTTTGAAAGCGTCTAAAAACAAATAAAATGATTTTCGATTCCTCATCAAAAAAACTTCTGTTAATTGCCGGTCCGTGTTCGCTGGAGTCGCGGGAGCTCAGTTTAGAGGTCGCTTCGGAAGTCGCAAGGCTATCGAAAAAATTTTCCGAAGAAATTATAGTCGTATTTAAAGGCAGCTTTGACAAAGCCAACCGCACAAGCATTAAAAGCCCGCGCGGAACTGGAATAAAATTGGGGTTGCAAATACTCTCAGACGTGAAATCCGAATTCGGCCTTCCCGTCACAACAGATGTTCATGAACCGCACCAATGCTTGCCTGTTGCCGAAGTATGCGACGTCTTGCAAATTCCCGCGTTTCTTTGCAGGCAAACCGATTTGCTCGTGGCAGCCGCAAAAACCGGGAAAACCGTAAATGTAAAGAAGGGCCAATTCCTATCTCCATACGACATGAAGCATGTGGTTTCCAAGCTGCGAGAGGCAAACGCGCAAGAAATATGGCAGTCTGAACGCGGAACTACATTCGGGTATGGGAATTTGGTGGTCGATATGCGTTCAATCGCTATAATGGCCGAAAATAATACTCCCGTCATTATGGACGCCACGCATTCCGTACAATTTCCAGGGGCAAATAACGGCGTAAGCGGCGGAGACAGAACTTTTGTTCCGTTGTTGGCAAAAGCAGCCATAGCGGCCGGGGCTAACGGCCTTTTTATTGAAACGCATCCAAATCCGGAAAGGGCGCTTTCCGACGCCGCAACACAGTTGCCGCTTGAATGTTTGGAAGAACTTGTCGTATCGTGCCTGAAAATTAAGCGGGCGTTAATTTGAAGAAAATATATTTCTCCGCAAGCCGCCAAGGCGGAAAATTATTATATTATCTTGGACTGGTTTGCCTATGCATGCAATATGCCGCGCATCAATTTGAGCGGTAAAGATTCGGCATATTGCAATCTACTTAGCTCGTACAGAATGAGTTAAAACTAAGAAAGCACAAGGGGATTCAGCCTTAAAAAAAACATTTCCCATTGACATAAATCTCCATCGCATATCCGGCAAGATCTTGCGCAATACGCGCACAAAGCTGTAAATACGGCATTAGGCAAAGCAAAAAATCCCTCCGCTAAAAAATAGCCCTGCATTGGGATATTATTGGAAGCAATCGACTTGCCATATCTTAGAGCCTAAACTATTTTTATCCGAAGCTTTCTCAAATTTCCTGCTGTTTTATTAATATTTTCTCGAAGCAGATTCGTATCTCTAAATTCCCCCAAAATACATTGGCGGCTAAATTTACCGCAAGTTTTTCCGATGAATTACGCCTTTGCATTGGACTGTTTTGCGGCGCGCCTTTTTACCGCAATTATTTGCGCGGCAAGCCCCGATGAAATCGGCATTATAACCCTATACCCGGAACGCTGAAACGCATCCCCCAATCTGTTGGATTGCGTGACATTCTTTGAAAATCCATCTGGCTCTATATTGTCCCGCTGAAAAAACCATTCCAAAGTTTTTTCAGAGCAAAGCATGTATGAAGGATCTATAAACCCCGCTTCCGACGCAAGAGCAAACGCGGCTGCGATTCCGACAGATCCTGAACTTTCTGGATATGTTTTTGGATCGTCTATAAAACAGAACCAGCTGCCGTCGGGCTGCTGAAATTTCTTAATATGGTTGGAGGAATCTGCAATGGTTTTTAATATTTTCTCTTTCCCTTTTAAATTCTCAGATTTGAGCCGAGAATTTTCCAGCGCTCTCATAGTTTGCACTATTCCAAGCATAAACCACGCAATTCCCCTTCCCCAATTTCTCATAGAAGGTTTTTCACCCTCCCTTGCTTTTTGATGAATTCCTCCACCGGAATCTACCAACCGGTCTATTCGCACGCAAATTTCATTTAACGCAATCTGCGCAAGTGATGCGTCATTGCGATTTATAGCTACTTGCATAAGAGGATATGCGTATGTATAGCATCCTTCAGTGCTCAAAAAACGCTGCTGCGGAGATTTATTCTCCAAAAGCCTTATTTTAGGCATAGCCCAATTTAAGAACATGTTTAGAGACTTGTGGCTTGGATAAAGTTTCCCTATTGCAACAAACGGCAAAAAATCCTCAATTGAATCAAAATTCCCGTTTTCGCAAAGCTCCGACCTAGGATTATTGAAAACCACCCCTTTGTCGTCGTCTAAGAAGAAATCCAAATGGGCCGCCAAAGCGGCGGAAGCCGATAAATCTCCCGCTTCGGAAAGCTCCCTTAATCCCTCGGTTTGGCATCCGCTCATCCACCCAAACGGCAAAATTGAATTTATCGAGCAAAGATTTTCATAAAAAGCCGCATTTACATCGTAATCGGCATCGTATAGCAGCAAATGCGGAGCCATCGCCTCAATTTTTTCAACCGCAGATTCCGCAAAAAAACACAATGGCTCTCCTTTAGTTATTACAGCATCTTTAACCTCTATGGGAGAGCATGTTATAACCAAACCGTATTCCTCTATTTCCGCAATTTCAGAAACGGGCACATTAAAGCGCACGACTTGAAATCCAAAAAGATTTACCGCATCCAAGCGTGAAAAAATTCTCCCGTCTTTTGCCGAACGCACAAAGAGCGCGAAACTTCCCCTGTTCTCAATGGCATTTCCCAATGAAAGTTTTATGGACGGGCTTTTTAGACCGGAAAGCTGGTGGGAAAATTTCCGAAATTTTAGAAGAACCCCTTTGGGGTTATCATCTAATCTAAAATAATCCATCCCGCCAGAAGATCTTTTTCCAGATGGCAAAGGAGGGTTTTTAATTAAATCCGTCTTGGCATATACGCGGCGGAAAGGAGATTTTTCGCCTTGTGCAAGAGCTATCGCAGGACTAAAAGCAAAAGCAGCGCAAACGCTTGAAATTTGAATAAATTTTCTTCTGTTCATAAATTACATGCTCGTTTTACTTATATTTAGAGAGTTAAATAAAACGTGTCAAATTCTAAAATACTGCGGCAAACTCTATTAAAAGCTAAAACTTTATATGCAAACGAAATAAAGATATTTTAGCGCACAAACGCCTAGTATTTCTCTAAAAATATAAGAAGCTAACCCAATATAAAAAGCGCGCTTATTCTCATACGCGCACTTAATAAAAATAATCCACAGATTAAAGCTGTTTAATAAAGCGTCTTCAGAACATCCTGAAGTTTGCGTTGAAACTCAGGCATATCAGACTGGGGCGGTTTTTGCCCTTCAACAGCCGGAACGAGAGCCAACTGTCCCAATCTGTCTATCCTCCATTCGGCTTTTGAGCCGTCGGAGAACTTCACATCGCCAAACGCCAAGCAATCGGGACGCTGAATTTTACTTATAGTTACCTCAACCCCCCCTTCAGACGGAGAATCTGAAAAAGAATCGCCTTGCGCTTTTGGCTCCATGCCGGCATCTGAATCTGATTGCTGGCTGTTATCAGACGACAAAAGTTCCTGCAGCTTCTGTTGGAAAATAGGCAAGTCATTTTGAGGGGCGTTATAGCCCTCAGTTTCAGGCAGCAACCCCAGTCTGCCGGTATTGTCTAAGAACCATTGCGCCTTTCCGCCGTCTGAAAACACTACCGTGCCGCTAGCCAGCGTTCCTGCATTTGGAGTTGGATCCATTGCAACGAACACTTGCCCTTCTCCTTCACTGGCTGAAGGCGACGCACTTTCCGCCGGAGCAGCGGCCTCTTGAGGCTCTGGAATATTTATCTGAGCGCCAATATCGTCAATTAGGAACCTGACATCAATATAACGCATACTTATGCCAAATTCATTT
>FR901589.1:6546-10236 GCA_000438015.1 Coraliomargarita sp. CAG:312
TCTGAACTTGAGCCACATCAGCTCCGTCAGAAAGCCAACGCCTTACCGATTCGATCTGTTCCGAAGACAGCCCCATAATTATTCACCAGGTTCAGCCATAAACTGGATTCTGCGCACAACAGTATTGCCATGCGCCAAAACCAACCGCTTAAAGCTCTCTTGAGTTAAGGTGCCGTTCATAGCAAGAGCCCTTATTTCTTTTGCGCCTGCATCGGATATAAGAGTCATAGAAAAGTCCGCAAAAGCCAGATAGCCATCCTCTAAAAGGCGTGGATCCACAGGATTGCGCGATCCGTTTACAAATTCATATGCGCCTTCCGTAAGGATTCTGGGCCCCACTGTAAATGGAGTTCCCGCCGGAATATACGCGAGTTTATAGTCATTTTCTCCCGAACCGGGTGTGGCATCCGGGTTCGGATAAAAAACGGCAAATGTGACGCGAAAGTCAACCATGCTGTTTACAAGCAAATTTTCAGGAGCAAGTACCCAAGACTTCAAGTCGGTACCAGGCTGTTCTACGCCTTCTTCATCCACTATAGTACATGTTCCAGCCCACAAATTCTGCGCCAACGCATCCCTGAAATCCTCGCCATCGGGAGATGTAGTATATCCTTGTATGGTCGACCCCATTGCTTCAAGGGCGGTCGATTTCGGATCTATTACAGCGCGATACAATCCGTAAAACGCATTATATTGGCTTTCATTATCAGCAGGGTTGGATGAAGAATCCATAAACGGGCTTTTTAATGAAAGCTGATATTTTATAGCGCAAATGCTTCCTGGGATTTGAACAGCAGTTGCAGCATCTCCCGTCGCGTCTTGCATATGTTCGCGGGTATAGCGCGGGCGCAACATCGTCGGAGAATAAAACATTATTTCCGGAGGGCGCAGTGGAACGGAGTCCATATCATCCTCGCCGGTAAGCAATCCAACGGACTGGGGGTACGCAACTTGCAACCAAGCCCTTCCGTCTTTGCGTATTTTTATGCTTTCAAAGTCTTCTTGGATAATGGAGCCAACCACTGCAGCATCGAAGTATGTCTGCAATTGTCCGCTTGCCCTGCTCCATGTGTTTAAAATATTTGTGGTAATGATAAGCACACCCAGAACTATTAACGTCATTATGGCGCTAGCGGCCATAATTTCAACCAAAGTAAAAGCTTTTCTGTTTTGAGATTTCATTTTTTGAAATTATCGCATTTTCATTAGTTGGTCTTCATAAACGCGGCGGGGCTCGTTTATAGTCTCATCGCCGCTTCCCGTAATGACATCGTCTTTTGGGTCCACCAAAATCTCGACTTTTATCGGAAGGTAGGCAAGAGCATAGAGTTTCACGTCGGTTAGCGATCCGCCTGCGTATTCGGTTTCGTCACCAATATTTGTTTTTTGACCTTTTAGACCGTTTTCATACAATGAAAGTAGCACTCTAAAGACCTCGCCTTCAGATTTTTGCAAATTATCCATGCTTGGGGGCTGCTCGGGGGTAAATCCGTCCAACTCGCTGCTCATGGTAACCATGCTGGAATTATCGGGCTCATCCGGATTTTGATATTCATCCCAAAAATACACTACATAAGGCTCCGCAGGATTTTTAACCCAGTCAAAGACTTGCGCGAAACTCTTCATTTTTAAAGTAGTCTCCAAATTGGCGATAATTGCCACAGCCTTATTTTGATAGCGTATTTGATTTAAATTGGCCGTTATTGCCGAAAGCAAGCCTATCATAGCGGTGATTGAAACCGCTATAACGCCTACGGCAAGCATTACTTCTACGAGAGTAAAAGCACCTCGCGATGTTTTTTGCTTAAAGTGTTTCATGGTAGGATATTATCTTAGAGTTTCCTCCATCTCGCTATAATCGGAGAATGGTATTGTTATGCCTATTCGACGAATTGCAAATCCCAATTGATTATAGGGATTGTCTATTACATAATAATCGTCCCCGTCCAAATGCCCCATTGCAAGCATCACCAAAGCCCCGGGATTTAATGAAAGCCCGTCGGACGAGAACTGATAGGAGAACCAGTCTCCATTTCCGTCGCTTATAGCGATGGGTTGGCGGCTGGGGAATTCCGGAACGCCTACAATTTCATAGGCGCCAGTATAGCCGTTATTGAATGTGCTTTTGAAAATTTCGCTCGGAGAAGTTTGCCCGGAAGTTTTAACGAACGAGGAAAAATTGCTTGCCGAAGGAACGAAGAATACGCCTTCAGGCATTCTAAACCCGTCGTTTAGAGCAACCCATCCAAGATCCAGGCCGTCTTCACCCTTAACCTTGTATATAACGCCAACTTGGCGCAATTTGCGAGAAATATCACTGCCCTTATAAATTATTACCTTTACATCCGTCTGCCTGGTAAGAGCTGTCGTTCTAGCTTCGTAAAACGCCGTCATCATAGAGCGTTGCGCCGAATAAATCGCCTGCGAGGCGTCTTTCATATTCAGCATTGAAATCCCCATAGCAAGCACGGAAATAAGCCCGATTACAACGAGCATTTCTATGAGGGTAAAACCTGACTTTCTATGCGCCATAATTGTATTGCACCGGTGTGGTTACCAAGTAAAAATGTCGTCCGAGCTGAAATCGGCCGTAGCTTTTTTCGAATCTTTTTTCAGAGTGAAAATTATAGCCCTGGATCTAATGCCAGACTGGGGATTGGGAACAATTTCTTTTAGTTCCGTGGAATTGATTCCGTCTGTAGCTGTTGGGAATCCTTTCTTGATAAAGCCGTCGCCGTCGCCGTCAACGCACACATAAATATTCGGATTACCAAACCCGTCTACAATTCTCCACTGGGTGCCGTTTTTCTGGATTAGATTTGCGTTGCTAAATTCCATAAACTTGCGTCCTTTGCGGTTAAATTCGCGGCGGTCCGACTGGGAAAGCTGTTTTCCGTCTGGATCCATTCCTGTGACGGCTTTCACAAAATTTTCCGAATAGCTGCCGTCGTCCAAATTAGTGCGGTCGCGCTGAGCCAAAAAAGACGGGAAATAGCCGTATTCGTCTTTATACCTCTCCAAAGCCGTGACCATATTTGTAAACAAAGCTTTTGAAGTAGTCTTTACGGCGTTTTTCTGGGCATTTGATATCATTGGCGTAAGCATGCCTACCAATATGCCGATAATCGATATTACTATCATCAATTCGACAAGTGTAAACGCTCTTTTTCTAGATTTCATTTTGTTTCCTTATTTTAAATTAGAGTTGTAAAGTTAAAATTTTTTTGGCGGGAATTAGTCGTCTCTGCCATGCACCAAGTTGTCGACATTGACTTGGTTGGAAATATAATCGTCGTAATCCGGAATTATGCCGGTTGTATACATAGAAAGAACGTCCGTCTCTTTGCGGTCCGGACCTTTTGAAATAAGAATAAATCCCGGAGAGCGCCATGTGCCTATCGTATCGTTGCCAACCGCCGTTGAGGCGTCATAAAAATAAAGGTACGGTTCGTTCCAAGGATCCCCGAAATAAACGCCGTTTTTTTCGGGGTCGACATCAACAAGTACCGGGTCTGCAGGATCGCAAATCTTAAGTTTTGACGCATCTACAAACGGCCTGCGCTGAATGCCCATTTCAGTCATCACAATCTGGTCGTTTTGCCTTTTTAGCATCATTCTTCCGACTAGGCACTTATAAATTTCCCCACCAACGAATTTCTCTCCGGATCCGGCATTCAAGCGCGGATACCC
>FR901589.1:10252-16668 GCA_000438015.1 Coraliomargarita sp. CAG:312
CGGATACCCGCCGTACTGGTTGCAAAACGCCTCCAGGCCTGTGGCAATCAGCGCCATATCCGACTTGGCTCTTGCCCTGCCCTGGGCGTCGCTGACTCCGCCGAGCATTTGGGTTGTGATGCCCATGAGCAGCACCAAAATTCCTATTACAATGAGTATTTCGACAAGCGTAAACGCCTTGCGACTTCTCCTGAAAGCAGTTGGGGTATAGACGTATTTGTTCATCTTCATAGACGCTTAATCTTCCGAATTGCGATTGTCAAATTTTTTATACGTTTATAAGTTCGATTTTCGCAAAAAGCGGCACTAAAAACCAATATTTAGACATATAAACAAAGCAAAAGATTCGCCCAATTTTGAGAATTAGCGCGTTTAATAAGCGCAAAATGCGCACATTAAAGGGCTTTTTTGCACTCCGAGTATATTTCCCTTTTCAGATCGGGAATACCTTCCTCTGTAAGGCACGAAACCGGAATTACATCCAAACTTGGATATTTGCGCCTAAACGACTTTAAGTTTTTGACTGCCGCGGGTTCATCCATTTTATTTGCGGCTACAATAATCGGCTTTTTTACAAGTTCTTCGGAATAAAGCCGCAACTCGCCGATTAAATTTTTGTAGTCGTCGGCAGGCTTTCGCCCGTCTGTTCCTGCCATGTCTATTACTATTACGAGCACCTTGCAGCGTTCTATATGCCTTAAAAATTTATGGCCCAATCCTTTATTCTCGCTTGCGCCGTCGATTAGCCCCGGAATATCAGCCAATTTGAGACGCTCGTACGTTTCCGGATAATCCAAAGTTCCAATGTTTACGTGCAGAGTCGTAAACGGATACGCCCCGACCTTTGGCCTTGCTGGGGTAAGCAGCCCCACTAAAGACGATTTTCCGGCGTTTGGATATCCGACCATGCCGGCGTCTGCTATCGATTTTAAAACCAGTTTAAATTCCCCGCTTTCTCCTTCTGTCCCGTATGTGAACTGGCGCGGAGCCCTGTTTGTAGAGCTTTTAAAATGAGTATTGCCAAGGCCGCCTTTGCCTCCGCGCATAAGAAGAATTTTCTCGCCGTGGCTGAGAATTTCCGCCGCAACGGAATCTGTTTCCGGGTCGATTATGATAGTTCCCGGCGGGACGCGCATGACGGCGTCTTTGCCGCTTGCTCCCGTTTTATTTCTTCCTGAGCCAGAACCGCCGTCCTCTGCGCGGACTTCCGGCGAATACATGTAGCGTTCCAAATCTGAAACATTTTCGTCGCCAAGCGCGTAAACGGAACCGCCGTTTCCCCCGTCCCCGCCGTCTGGCCCCCCAAATGGGATAAATTTTTCGCGCCGAAATGTGGCGGCGCCCTTTCCGCCGTCTCCGGCTTTCAATGTAACATTGGCTTCGTCGATAAACATAAAAATAAAAATCAGGCTAGTTCGCGCATTTGCGCGATGAAAAAACAAGGCTGAAAACGGTCGAACATAATCGTTTAAAAGCCTTTAAAGTCAAGCGTATAACTTACCGCAAAGCAGCCGGAATGCAAAGCCCAAAATTTCTATTTTTTGCCATCGTACAATTTATACGAGAGGCTTTCAACGTTCTCATTCCTATATTTAAAAGGCATTTTTGAATAATTGCATACAATTTCAGAGCCGTCTCCGTATTTAACCAAAAAGACGCCTTCAGAAATCTCCTCGTGTGACTCCATTAGTTCCCGCTGAAGCCTGCGCACTGGAAGGAATTCGTCGTAGGCTTTCTTTATTCGTTCCACGTCGGCAAATTTGTAGGTATAAAAAATCGGGCGGCCGCCGAATTCCACAATCTTTAGAGATATTTTTGGATCCGTTATGCCGTCGCCCTCCATCCAACGCGGATCCCCGCTTTTTTCCAGCTTATACAAACACCTGCCCCTCGTATGATTTTGGGTCAAACGATCAGGGTTATACAGTATTATTCCGTGGTATACTATTTCCCATAGAGGATATACTCCGGAGACAAGGGGATATTTTTCGGGATGGTCTTCATATTGTTTCATTACGCGATCTACGTAATTTATGTAGTCTATGTTTCCCGCCACATGGTCGAACCCCGCCTCGCTTGCGGCACCGCCGAAAACCTTTTTTGCCCGCGCAAGAATCCTGTTTTGATATTCTGCCATCTCCTCGGGAGTCGCGGAATGATTTTTGTCGGAACAGCGGTTTGGATAGGTAGCAGAATAAACATCAATATAATGCGGGCCCTTAAAGCCCAGCGCGCGAATATCTTCAAGCTCTTTCAAGACCCATCCGTTATATGAAGCTTTCTGGCATACGCGGTAGCATTTTCCGCCAGACCACAAACCATTGGAGTCTAGACTTCCGTCGGGATATTTGCCAACGTAGTCAGGACTCCACATCGGTGATACTGTATAGCAGTCGGTCAAAGTTGCGTGCGCCGATATTTGAAATCCGAGTTTTTGGGTTGTCTCTATAAATCTGCGCAGGGCGTCTTCGCCTCCCGCCTCGGCGCAAACAGGCAAATGTTGCGGAGTCCTGCCGTCGTACCCTCCAAAATTCCATCCCGCCGAACATATGCTCAGCTTGTCTATTCCCGCGTCTTTAAGCGCCTTAACAAACTCCTCTGCAACCCCGAAAGGCATATGCACCACAACCGGGAGCTCGGTTTCCTTCGTAAAATCTATGCTTTTTTCCGGAATAGGTTTTGCTGCGTGGGTTTGTATTCTTACGACTATGGCGTCGCACAGATAATCTAACTCGGGGAAGTCTTTTATCCTGTCTTTTATCGTCCGCACCGCGCCCCTTTCCAATTGGAATTTTCTGTATCCGCGCCCCATCCCGCTATAATTTGCGTCTTCGCCGCTTAAAAGGTTAAAATCTACCACGATGTCATTGTACGGCTCAAACCACTTGCGCACGTTTTCAATATCAAAGCGCGCAAAGACCTCGTAATTTCCGTTTTTGACTTCCACCCTAAACTGATAGTCGAAACGGTATGTTCGAACATTCGCCCAAAAAGCGGCACTCGGAGTTTTCATTCCCCAAACGGGAATCACCTGCCGCGACATTCCGTAAGAGCCGCTGTCTTTATCGAATTTTCCGTATGTTCCGCGGGCGTGTATCCAATAGCCATCGTCGCCTTTTTTCGCCGGCGCAAAATCCGCAACGACATCTATGAACCGCACATCTCCCGACAGTTCAGATTTGGGGACCGTCAGGCGCTTTACCGATTCTGATACGTCTTCCAATTTTACGCTTTTGGATATTTTTCTACCGTCTTTAAATATAGTGCGCACAGTGGCGGTCTCTCCCATAGAAAAGCAGCAGCATGCCGCAATAAGCAAAAAAGCAGACAATTTTTTAACCATACTTATTCCTTTTAACTTGCAATTTGCTTTTTATTTTAACATTCGAAACAATCGCCGCCATAAAAAAAAACGGGAACATACTAAAAAAAAAGATACATTATATGGCACGCAAAAATTCAAAAAGCGCAATAGAGACAATATCTCCCCCAACTTCACCCTATCTATGGGAACGCCGCAGCGATACATCCGTCCAATTTTGGACAAAGGGGTCACAAGAACACTCGATAATAAAGCCCACTGTTCCTCCCCACCTGGGTCTGGTCAGGCACGATTTGGCGGCCGACATATCTGCTCCGCCCCCGTTTTCCTATTCTATATTCGAGAAACTGGGAATATTGCACGCCGCCATCAACGAAATGAAATCCGGATTCCGAACCTACAGATACAGGCAGAATTTTCATTTTGTCATATTTGTATTTGGAGGCGAAATATCTCTTGTGTCTGGAAGGCGAAAAATTAGCGCAAAAAAAGGGGATTTATTAACCATACCGGCAGGTTCCGACTATGAAATCCGCACCTCAAAAGGATGGAAGACATGCTGGTTCCACTTAAAAGAATCAAAATGCTGGAACGGCATAGTGGGAAACGAAATAAAAATAAAAAAGAGCATGGAGCCAGAAAAATTGCTTGAAGCAATGAAACTGTGCGCCCTTGAGGTCCATTCGCCAACCCGCAGTGAATGGGCAATAAGCCTTTGCGCGGATATCGTATGCTCGTACGTGAGGGCGGAACTTTTGAGCGGGAACGAATCCCCCGGAAAAATAGAATTGCTTGAAAACTGTTTTCAGTCCAGCCCGGCATCAATTCCCTCGGCACAGGAAGCGGCGAAACGGCTTGGCGTATCGGTCGCGGAATTAAATAAGCTATGCTTAAAAAAATTTGGCGCCACGCACTCAAAGCGCGCGCTAAAAATAAAGATGGCGGCGGCAAAAAGCATGCTGTCGCGCGGAGATTCGATTGAGAAGGCGGCCGAAGCTTCCGGATATGCAAACCGCAGGTCGTTCGGAAGGGCGTTTCTCAGGGAATGCGGAATAACTCCGCGGATATTTGTCAAAACAAAGGCTTAAATAGCCTGTAATCCATGGGAGGAATTTTGGAATGTTTATATTTGAACTCCGAATCGGAATAGTTGCATATTATCACGCTGCCGTCGGAAAACTCCGATTTGAAAATATTTGGGGCTATTTCATTGTGCGATTCAAAATATTCAAACTGCAAATATCCCATTTTATCGAGGAGATCTGAACCTTTTTTTATTTCCGCAACCGCCTTTTTCAATTCAGCCTCTGTTCCGCAGCGCAAATCGTTCGATCCCATCCAATTTTTTCCGTCGTCCCTAAAAGCTGAGTAGAAATAGTAGGACGGGCGCGCGCCGTATTCTACGACTTTCATAGCCACTTCCGGGCTTTTTATCGACCAGTTTATCGTCTCGGAAGCAGGATTGCTCAATATAATTCCATTGTAGACAAGATGCCATATCGGTATGTAGTCGTCTATCATCGGATGGCGTTTGGAGGTTAAATTAAAAGTTATATATAGGGCATAATCCAAGCGCGAGGCCGTAAAGTCGTAGCCTCCCTCGCTGGCGGCTCCACCGAAATTGCGCTTGGCGCAGTCCAGCATCAGAGTAGCGTACTCCGCGGCCTGCCTGCCGTTTATTGGATGGCGCATATCGAAACATGGTATGGGATTTATTGTAGATATCACGTCTATATAGTGAATTCCCCTAAACCCCAAATCTGCAATCTTAGGAAGGTCGCGGGTGGCGAATTTATAATACGACTCCTCAAAACAAAGATGGTACATGCTTCCACCGCTCCAGCTTCCGCCCCTCACAAACGAGCCGTCGCGGCGTTTTGCCAAAACATCCTCGGACCAGTCTGGAGATATTCTGTAGGCGTCGGAGCTGTTGGTGTGGCATACAATCTGAAACCCTGCACCCTGGGCCTTTTTTATAAGAGCCCGCAATTCTGATTCCCCTCCAAGCGATTTTTCCACAGGGAAAGGAGTTGGCCATCTGCCGTCGTGCCCTTTAATGTTCCAGCCTACAAGGCATAGCTCTGCTTCGTCCACCCCCTGTCGTTTAAATTCGTCTATGATATCGCCAACTCTTTTAAATGAAACAACAGGTTTCATTTCTGGCTCGTTTTCTACAGACTGCTCCGGAACTGCAGTCGGAACCGGTTTCCATCCCTGCCTTATCCTGACCTCAGGCGATCGGGCGGCATAGGCTAGCTCGGGGCTTGACTTGATTCTCTCCTTCAGCGGAACAACCTCTCCGCGCGCAAGTTGGTAAGCCCTGTAAGCTCTCGCCATGCCGCTGTAATCCGCGTCTTTACCGGCCAGAAAAACATAGTCCAAAACTAT
This sequence comes from Coraliomargarita sp. CAG:312, assembly GCA_000438015.1. Lineage (GTDB taxonomy): Bacteria > Verrucomicrobiota > Verrucomicrobiia > Opitutales > Intestinicryptomonadaceae > Merdousia. The sequence goes on from FR901589.1 coordinate 15,963, forward strand.
GTCTTCATAAGGCTTAGACTGCGTATAGTTGAAGCGGTGGAACATCTCGTAATTGCCGTTTACGACTTTAGCTGCAATGGACGATTCAAACCTGCCGCTTTTTATTATTGCAGCAAAAGCCAAGGAGGGAGTTTTCATTCCAGAAAGCGCCATAGGCAAACGGCTTAGAGCGTATTCGCCATTTTTGCGAAAGCCGAACTTTCCCCGCATCCCGTCGGGAAATACATAATATCCGTCTTCGCCGGCCTTTGCTTTTGCGAAATCGGGAACAACTTCAAGAACTGCGACATCCGCGGCGGCGAGCCAATCCTTTGATATTTTTATAGACGCCCCTTCATTTGAGGAATCCATGATTTTTTCTATTTCAAAAGTCTTTCCCGAATTTGTTTTTACCCTCAAAACAGCTGAATGCCCCGCAAATAGCTGGATTGCGCAAAACAACATTGCAAACAAATAAATTTTTTTCATATCCATAATTTTTACTACCTGCCCTATCGCAAAAATTCAATAAAAATCTCCGTCTGCGGCCGGTCAAAAAAACATGTCTGCCACGCAAAATTGCCCGCCGCAATATCGCGCGCAAAAGCTTTTGCAGAATGAATAATTTTCAAAATGCGGCATTTTTTATTTACATAGAAAGCTTCGGTTTGTAGAATTTTGCAATTATATGAGAAAATACAACTTCAAGTTGAAAGCGACTTTTATG
>FR901589.1:16691-17660 GCA_000438015.1 Coraliomargarita sp. CAG:312
GGCTGCCATATTTTCTGCTTGCCTAAATTGCGCCGCAAAAAACAGCGCCGCAGACTGTTCATTTATAGCCATAGCCGACGCCCAATACTCATCCAATGCGGAAACTAAAATGAACCGCCACTACAAGCTTTCCATACAAAAGCTCGATAAAATTTTAGAATCCGAGAAATCCGGACAATTCGATTTTGTGGTAAATCTGGGCGACGCCATAGACGGAGGATTCTCCAACTATAAGCATGTCGTTTCACGCCTTGAGGCGTTCCCGTTCCCATTATACAACCTTTTGGGCAACCACGATCTTGCATGTTCGGAAAATGAGCAGCTCGAAGCCGTAAAGCTTCTATTCAAAGGAGGCAAAACTTATTACAGCATGGATAAGGGCGGATGGAAATTCATTTTTCTGGATCCTATGCGGCTATCAGGAGTTTCAAAAATAAAGCCGCTGGAGTGCAAGCGCCAATACGAAGAAATATTCTCAAAGCTATCCGAAGAAAATGCTGTTAACGCAAAGCCATGGAACGGTGGAATAGACTCCGAACAGTTAGAATGGCTTGAATCGCAAATAAAAAAAGCGCAATTGGAAAAGAAGAAGGCGATTGTATTCTGCCATATGCCGATATTTCCGCTAAATTCTGAATCCCTTTATAATTGGCGCGAGGTTTCGGGATTAATGTCAAAATACGACTGTGTAAAGGCATATATTGCCGGGCACTACCATAAAGGCGGATACGCATGCGCAGACGGCATACATTATATTACCGTATGCGGGCTCGTAGAAGGGGAAAAAGTATCATATGCGCGCGTGTACCTTTACGGCGATTCAATCCGCGTCTCCGGAGTCGGAGACGTAAAAAGCCTGGATCTTTCTATTCGCTAAAAGCACATTTTTTGCGGGTTCTGCGCGCCATTATGCCGCGATGCGCGGCAAACAATAAATGCGCCTAGTTGAAAAAAACGGGCGCATCTTTT
>FR901589.1:17710-18560 GCA_000438015.1 Coraliomargarita sp. CAG:312
TCCCGGCGGAAAAATTGCGCATAGAAATTTTGCCTACTCGCAAATCACTTTTTCTTTCCCTTGCGCGGTTTCTTTGAATCCCCTAGTAGTTCGCGCCATGCGGAAATTTGTGCCTCGATTTGCCTGCGCCCGGGCATGCCTATTTTTTCGCGCATTTCAAAAGCGCGGGAAAGATTGAATACATCGCGCCAAGAAGAATCAGCCTTGTCGCATACCGCGAATACATCGGAATCGGAAAGCTCGTTAATGGGAGTTCCTGTCTTTTCCGACAAAGCAACAAGTTCCCCCACCATATGGTGTGCTTTTCTAAACGGAACGCCGCGCATTACAAAGTAGTCCGCCAAATCGGTCGCCAAAAGCATTGGGTCCGAAACGGCCTCTGCGCATTTTTCCGCGCGGAATTTCATGCCGGCAAGACATGCGGTAAAAACATCGAGGCATATGGACGCCTGCTTGAAAGAATCAAAAACCGGAGGCTTATCTTCCTGCAAATCGCGGTTGTAGGTCATAGGCAGCCCTTTTACAAGAGTAAAGAGCGTGCTTAAATTTCCGATAAGCCTTGCCGACTTCCCGCGCATAAGCTCAAAAGCGTCCGGATTTTTCTTTTGCGGCATAAGCGAAGACCCCGTCGTAAAGGTATCCGGCAACCATATAAACGCAAACTCCGAAGTATTCCAAATTACAACGTCTTCGCAAACCCTTGAAAGATGCGCTCCCAAAGTTGCGCAGGCAAAGCAAAACTCCAAAAAGCAGTCTCTATCCGCAACGGCATCCATGCTGTTTCCCGTAACTATTGGATCGCCCGACTGCCCGTCGACAAATCCAAGCAGGGATGCCGATTCCAAGCGGT
>FR901589.1:18595-63526 GCA_000438015.1 Coraliomargarita sp. CAG:312
ATAGCCCCGCTTCCGAGAGGGCAAACGTTCGCCCCCTCAAATGCGAATTTAAAACGCTCCAAATCGCGCGCGAACATTTCAACCCACGCCAAAATATGATGCGCCGCGCTTACTGGCTGCGCGCGCTGCAAATGGGTGTATCCCGGTATTAAAATATCGCGGTTGGAATCTGCAAAATCCACTAAAGATAAAAGCAGCTTTTCTATTTTTGAGGCTATTTGCGTGCATGCAAATTTAAAAAACAGCCTCATATCCGTCGCAACCTGGTCGTTGCGGCTTCGGGCGGTATGCAACTTGGCGGCTTCCGGAACTTCTTTGGTCAACGCCTGCTCTATGTTCATATGGACGTCTTCGAGAGATGTCTGCCACTCAAAGCTTCCGCTTTTTATGCGCTTGAGAATCCTCTCCAGTCCCTCGACAATCCGCTTGCATTCGGCTTTTGTTATTATGCCGGACTTAGCCAACATTTTAGCGTGGGCTGTAGAACCTTGGATGTCGAACTCCGCCAGAAGAGAGTCGAACGACACCGACTCGCTGAATCGAAGCATTAAATCGCTCGGCCCCTCGGAAAACCTTCCGCCCCAGCTTGCTTGAGATTTATTAGCTGTTTTCTTCATTTTTTTCAGAATTTAAATTGTTTTAGAATATGTCCGCCGGATTGGCATTGCGCAGCTTCCGAGTTGCCAAAAGTCCTGCGACCATACACATAGAAAGAGACAGTCCAAATACCACCAACAGGCTTGTCGCGCTCATGTATGTCGGCATGGCAGCAATCTCGCGCGTCAATATATATAGAACTTCCGCCAAAAGCGTTCCCGGAATAAAACCTAAAACTGAAAGTATAAAAGATTCTTGTACTATTATCCAAATAAAGAAAGAATCGCTAAAGCCTATCGCTTTTAGGGTGGCATATTCCGGTATGTGGTCGGAAACATCCGTGTATAGAATCTGGTATACGATTACCGCTCCCACAAAAATTGCCACCGCCATCGACGCTCCAATTACGAAGCCAATCGGAGTTCGAACCGCCCAGTATTGTTTTTCTGCCGCAACAAATTCATCTTTGGTCATCACCCTTACATCCTCTGGGTAGATTTTTCTCAAGCGCTCCGCCACCGATTTGGCGTCCGCGCCGGCGCGGAGCTTCAGAACCCCCACATTCACTACATCCCCCGGAGAATGCGGCCATATTTCCGAGAGTGTTTTAAAGCTCATCAGCACATTTCCGTCCGCCGCGAACGTTGGGCCTATTTTAAACAGCCCCACTATGTCCGCCTTGCGACCGGCTATTTCCGTTCTGACAACTCCGTTTTTAAACTCTCCCACAACGTTTCCGTACTGCGCCCGCGACAGGGAGTCGAACAAAACGGCGCCGTCGCGCTTCAAAAGATGCTGTAGGTTTTTTATGTCGGAAGATAAAAATACGTCTTTAGAAGGGTCGAAAGCTATCAGGAAAATATCGCGTTCGCGGCCGTTTTCAACGTTTCTGAAGGATGCGCATCCAAGCTTCAGCCCGGTGGCGCCAACGACATCCGAAACCGCCCTTGCCTGGTGCAGGCGTATTTCCGGAAACCCCCGCCCCACCCCGAAATATTCGTAATGGTGCCCCACAAGTATAACCTCTCCGTCCAAAAGCAGAAGCGGCCCGACAACCTGCTTGTAAAGGGCGCTCTGCAACCCCATCTGGAAAAGCATCATCGCCACGGCAAAGGTAATGCCGGCAATCGCCACGGCAAAGCGCTTGCGCTCTCCGGTGAGCTGAAGCCACGCCAAAGGAATTCCCAACGGAATAATCCTTTCGTATAAACTTTTTTTCGCCTTTGCCACCTAGGGAAAACTATTTCGTAATAATTCTGACGTTTACCTGCGAACCTATCAAATTCTTAAATGGCGCGGAGTTGTCTATTTTTATCTTCGCAACAACCACTCGCAAGTTTGAATATTGGCTTGGGTCAGAGCTGTAAAGCCTGTTAGACTTCACATACCCCGAAACCTGCACAACTTTTCCCGAAAACTTTTCAGTGCCGAGTGCGTCGGAAAATATCTCAGCCTTATCCCCGACCTTAACCTTTGAAATATCCGATATGTAAACTTCTGCATCCACATACATGGTAGAAGTATTAGCTATTTCACAAACGCCCTCCATGCCAACAGCCTCGCCCGGATTAACGTTCACCTCTACGATTTCCCCCGATATTGGAGAGCGAACCATAAACTCAAAATAGAATTTGCGAGCCTCCTCAAGAGCGGCTTCGGCTTCGGCAACCATAAGCCTCTGCCCTTTCTCGACAAATGGCAGCATCGCCTTGGATTGGGATATTCTCCTAGCCAGAGCTTCTTGCTCGTACTCCAACTCCTCGCGCTCGCGGCGCGGCGGAAGTTTTTCGTCAAGCACGCGCCTATTTTGGTCAAACGTACCCTCCAAATCGGCTATCATATTCTTTTGCTGCAATATTTTCATCTCGGCTGTATTGCGAGCCGCATTAAGCGAGAATTCCGCCCGTTCAAGGGAGGCTTTGGCCTTGTCTATCCCCTTGATTGTTGCCACAACTGCTCCACGCTCCACAATATCCCCCTTTTTAATGGACAGCGTATCTATCACCGCCTGCGTCCCTGCTGGGGAATGGGCGGCAAGCTTCGAAATTCTGGCGCCGGGGACGACTTTGCCTATGCATGCGACCGCATTGTCGGATTGGGCTGCCGCCGATAGAGCAGCGATAACCGAAAAAGTTATGATAGCGATTTTTTTCATACATTTTATAATCATCCTTATCGAAGAAATTACAATATAAAAAACATATCCGCGTGCATGTGTCGCGCCGAATAGGCGGCAAAGATAAAAAAATTTGAAAAAATTTCTTGCATGGAAAAGAAACCCCAAACACAATAGCACATATGAGAACTTTAGCGCACATTGGAATACCGGTTAAAGAAAAACCCGCCAAATCGACCTATTTGTCGGAGGCAAAATTATATATTACCGATCCCGCAGACACAAAAAATAATCTCGAATTTTTATTTTTTGAGGCGGAATGCAAAATGCCCGACGCAGTAAAAAGCTCCACGCATATAGCATATATGGTTGACGACATTGACGCCGAAATTAAAGGCGCCAAAGTTCTGATACCCCCGTTTGAACCCCTTCCAAATATAAAGGCGGCATTCATAGAGGAAGACGGAATACCGATTGAGCTAATGCAGAAAATTTAATTTGTTTTGGATTGGTTTCATTTTGTGAATTTGCCGAGATTTCGCATCGCAAATAAATCCGATCCGCTAAAATAAATTGCGCGCCTGGGTTAAGCGATAATTTTTAAATTAAATGCTTGAATAGGCGCGGCTCATTAGACAATATTTTTCGGAAAAGGCGTATTTACCCTTCGCCCGTTAAAAATTTTATATATATTAAAACACCAAACAATATAAGATAAATGATGAAAAGAAAAGTACTCGCTATATTGTCAATTCTTGCGCTCGCCATGTTCTCTTTCGGCGGCGCGGCAATGGCACAGGAATCATCCGACGCTCCCGCTGCGGACGCCCCCGTTAAAGCGGACCAACCCCAGGTTAAATCAAAATCCCTGGCAGACTATTGGAGAGCCGGCGGCATAACAATGTATCCCCTTGGATTGTTCGCAATTTTCGGAACGACTCTTATAGTTTACAACTTTATAGCCATCCGCAAAAAGAAGTTCCTTAATCCGGAAGGTATAAAGAAAGTGGAAGAGCTCGTAAACAAGCTTGAATTCGAGGAAGCCATCAAGTATTGCGAAAAAAATCCATCACCGATTACAAACATAATCGGCTGCGGTTTGGCGCGCGTCGATGAACGCGACATAGACGTAGATTCCGTAAGCACCGCAATGGAAGAAGCCTCGACAGAGGAATTTGCAAACCCCTACGTCTTAATCAACTATCTCGGACTTATCGCGTCCCTGGCTCCTATGTTGGGCCTTTACGGTACTGTTAGCGGTATGGTCAAGGCGTTCGACACAATCGCGACCGAAGGCGCGGGAAGCGCTTCAAAGCTTGCGGACAATATCGCGGAAGCACTTATTACAACTGCAGCCGGAATGATTATCGGTATCCCGACCATGTTCTTCTTCTTCTTCTTTAAGAACAAATACGGCGCTATCATATCGGGTTCTAGCCGCATAATAGGCGACTTGATGTACACAATGAAAATGTCGATAAAATACGGCCCCCAGGATATATCGGCCATTGAAGCCGAAGCCGGTGGCACGCCCCAAGACGTTGTGGAAACTGCAGCAGAACAGAAATAATTTATACGCACACGGTAAAAATTTAATATGAAGACTTGGAAACCCGCAGACGACGACGGCGGATTCGAGCTGACCCCGATGATTGACATCGTCTTCCTCTTGATTACCTTCTTTATGACGGTGACAAGTTATGCCAATGCGGAATTGGTTCAAGTTGTGATGCCGATTGCCCCTGAAGCAAAGGTGCCGGAAGACGTAGGCGATAGACAGTTTATATCGATCGCCGAAAACGGCACGTATTTTTTGGGCGCATTTAAGTCAGATTTGGATCAAATTGAAATAGCGCTCAAGAACCGCAATAGCAAAAAAGGGTTCAAAGGCGCATATATCCGCGCAGACGCCCATACGCCGCACAAGTATGTCAACGACTTGCTTAAGCGTTGCGCAGACGCAGGAGTATACAACATTCTTTTCGGAACTCTGAAGGACTAAAAATATGGCAAGAGATAACAGCGTATTGGAATCCGAAGACAAGTTCGACCTCACTTCTATGATTGATGTCGTCTTTCTTCTGTTGATTTACTTTATGTATTTGCCGATCCAACAGGAAGCCGACCTTTTATTCTCCCTACCCGCAATAACTGCGCCGCAGGAGAATGTGGCTTTGCCATCCGAACAGATTGTTGATATAGCCCCTGACGGCAGCATATTTCTAAACGGCTCGCCTATGGACGCTCCTGGCGAAGTGGAATTCAAAGAATTGGCATCCACTCTGGTAAGATTGAGAGCAAGCGCCGATAAAAGCGGCATCGCCACAATCGTAACGATTTATCCCGATGCCGATTCTCCGCACCAGGCGGCCATATCGGTATTGGATGCGTGCGCAAAAGCTGGCATAAAGCAAGTATCTTTTGCGGAAGCGGATTAATTTGTATTGGCATTTTTATCAAAGCGCGGGTCATTTTATTGAGCCGCGCTTTTTTAATGCTTTTTAAAATTTACTCCTTGTGAATAATAAATCCGGACAAATATAAAAATGTTTGCGCATAAAAATACTCCCGCATATCCGGCAAAAATTTGGTTGTTATTTTTAAACAAGATTTCAATATCAAAAAAATAAAATTTGCGCAGAATAAACCGCTCAATAAAAAGCAATGATTAAAGCAAGCGATCTTTTCGATCTTCCTACATGTTTGGAACGATTTTCAGAATTCTTTACCCCCGATATGTCTCCTTGGGAGTGGGTAAAAAATATAAAGAGCGCCCTGGCAAGCGTCGATTTCTCAAAACTTGAAACTAAAAGAGACATTCCTTCCGGCGTTTCAATATCGGGGGATGTTTACATACATCCTTCGGCAAAGCTTCCTCCGTATGCCGTAATAGTGGGGCCGGCTTGGATAGGCGCAAACGTGGAAATGAGAATCGGATGCTTTATAAGAGGCAACGTAATAATCGGAGACGGATCCATTGTTGGAAATTCCTGCGAGTACAAAAACAGCCTGCTCTTGGAAAAGGTTCAAACTCCGCATTATAATTATGTCGGCGACTCTGTCCTTGGGAACCGCTCCCACCTGGGCGCCGGAGTAATTTGCGCAAATCTGCGCCTGGATAAAGGCAATGTAATAATTACCCTTCCAGAGGGAAGAATAAATTCAAATATGAGGAAACTAGGCGCTATGCTCGCGGACGAAGCTGAAGCAGGATGCAATTCTGTTCTTCAGCCAGGAGCCATTTTAATGAAACGCTCCATAGTGCTTTCCGGATTCGCTTTTAAAGGCTATCTTGAAGAAAATACGATGGCGGGGCCAAAGCTCATGCTCAGAAAACTGCCGCGCTTTGGATTCTAGCCGCAAAAAACCCCAAACCACTGCAAATTATGGAAGTATCAGTTGTAATCCCCGTATATAACGAAGAGGGAAACCTCCCCGAGCTGTTTACGCGTCTTTGTTCGGCAATGGACGCGATTGGAAAATCTTGGGAAGTAATTTTTGTAAACGACGGCAGCAAGGACAACTCCGGAAAAATTTTGCGCGAATTTGCGGAAAAGCGTCCAGACGTGGTAAAAGTTATAGACTTTAACGGCAATTTCGGACAGCACACGGCGATTATTTCGGCGTTTGAAAGGGTTTCCGGAGATACGGTCGTGACCCTCGACGCCGATTTGCAAAATCCCCCTGAAGAAATAGGAAAATTATTAAAGCGCATCGACGAAGGATGCGACGCAGTTGGCGGATACCGAAGGCAGCGCGAAGATTCCCCACTGCGCAAATACGCGTCGAAACTTGTAAACTTTGCGCGCGACAAGATGACAAATATCAGGATGAAAGACCAAGGATGCATGCTGCGCGCGTATAAACGCAATATAGTCGACGCCATTGTGCGCACAAACGAACGCTCCATGTTTATCCCGGCGTTAGCTTATACATTTGCGTCAAACCCGGACGAAATTGAAGTGGAACACGCCGCCAGGAATTCAGGTGAATCCAAATACAGCCTGTACAAGCTGATACGCCTTAATTTCGACTTGATAACGGGATTTACGCTAGTTCCGCTTCAATTGTTTACAATCTTTGGTTTTCTATCAAGCATAGGCTCTCTTGCGCTTGTGGCGATACTTATGTTCCGCAGAATTTTCGGAGGATCTGAAGCTGAAGGAGTTTTTACGCTATTTGCAATTCTGTTCTTTCTAATCAGCGTAAGCATGATAGGAATAGGGCTGATAGGGGAATACGTCGGAAGAATATACCAAGTTGTGCAGGCCCGCCCAAAGTATATAATAAAGGAGACTATTGGATTCGATGGAAAATAACGACGCCCGCATAATATTTTTCGGATTTAGCGACGTTGGGTACAAGTGCCTGAAACTGCTTCTCGACAAGGGATGCAATGTCGTAGCCGTTTTTACGCACGACACAGACCCGCACGAATCAAAATGGTTTAAAACTTCGGAGTCGTTGGCGAAAGAAAACTTTATTCCTGTTTTTAAACCGTCTACACTGAAGACAGAAAAATGGTTTAGGAAAGTAAAATATCTCAAGCCCGATTTGATTTTGTCTCTGTATTATCGAAATATAATTCCCGAAGAAATTTACTCGCAGGCAAAAAAACTGGGCGCATACAACATGCACGGTTCGTTCCTGCCTTCCTACAGAGGACGCGCTCCGCTGAACTGGTCGATAATAAACGGCGAGAATTACTGCGGAGCAAGCCTTCACGTCCTCGAAAAAAAATTTGACACCGGCGCAATTGTAGCGCAAGAAAAAGTGGAATTCGGGGACGAAGAATACGTAGGCGAAATCCAACCACGCATGGCCGCCGCAGCAGTGCGTGTGCTTGAATCCGCCCTGCCCTCAATCCTTTCAGGCAATCCACGCCTAACGCCGCAAGACGAATCTAAGGCTTCGTATTTTAGAAAGCGCACCCCAGAAGACGGCAGGATAGATTTTACAAAAACAGCGCGGGAAGTATTCAACTTGATAAGGGGCGTAAGCAAACCTTTCCCAGGAGCTTTCTTCGATAGAGACGGCAAAAGAACAGTTATATGGCGCGCTAAAATCGGTGAAGACACCGCAGACGCGACTCCCGGAACCATCGCCGGAGGCCAACAACAAAAAATAGCCTGTTCCGATAAATTTATTATAATAGAGGAATCGGAAACTTCAGATCTGGGAAATGAGCCTTAAGCCGCATACAGATTCACCCCGCCGCAAGGATAGGACAATTTCAAAACCAGAGGCCGAAGACATTATAGAACGCGGACAATATGCTGTTCTTGCCCTCCATTCCGTAGACAAATACCCGTATTGCGTTCCAATAAACTACGCTAAAATAGGAAAAATCCTGTATTTTCACTGCGCGGAGGAAGGCAAGAAGCTTGATTGCATTAAGTCTAATCAATACGCCATGGTATGTGTTGTTGAAAATTCTCAAGTCGCCGCAGCGGAGTTCTCGACAAACTATTCCAGCGCAATGGCATTTGGAAAAATAAAAGTTTGCGAATCGGAAGGAGAACGCATGCTTGCCCTTAGGGCTCTGGTCGATAAGTTTTCTCCCCAATACATTTCCGAAGGGGAAAAAATGATTTCCGCAGCAGCAAAGCGCACAAAAATTCTGAGGCTCGACATAGATTCGGTTTCTGGGAAAGCCCGGCGTCCGACAAAAAATTCAAAGTAGCTTATGCTTTTTTATTATCTGCATTCTGGCTTTGGAGCGGATTTACCGACGAAGTCACCAAATATACGCCCCCGAAAACCAAAACCGCCGCACAACACTTTTCGATAGAAAAGCTGTCCTGTCCCACAGCAACCGCAACCAGCGACGATATAAATGGCTGGACATAATTGTACATTGCCATCGTAGTGGGCCTCATCCGTTTTATAGCCATCGCGATGAGAAGATATGTGACGAATGTAGCCCCCGCCACGATATAAATTAGCCCCAATGCCGCCTCTATATTAAATTCTCCAATAAACGCCTTGGGAGACGACAAAAACGAAGGCGTAAACGGAAGAAAAAATATCGAAGAAAACAAAAACATCCATTTCATCAAGGTAATCGGAGAATGCCTGGAAGTCAGAGGCTTTGACAAAGAATAGTATATTGCCGTAGAAAGTCCGCTCAACAAGATTACAACATCCCCTCCGAAAGTTCCTGTCGAATTTTGTATATGGTTTGTAGAAAACACTAGCCACAATGCTCCCGAAGCCCCCAAGAATACGCCAACTCCTTTTCTACGGGTGATTGGATCGCTCATGAACAAGGCTGCTATCACCATGACCATAAGGGGAGTCGCCGTGACAATTACCGAAGCGTCGACAGGTGAAGTCATTCCCAAACCGCAAATGAAAAGCCCCTGGTTAAGGGCAATTCCAAACAAGCCAAAGAACATCATTAGCAAAATGTCCTTTTTATCGACCTTGTCTTCGCGAACAAATATGGAAGCTATCCAAAATATAGCCGTGGCACCCCACATTCTAAAAAGCGTTAGAACCTCCCCGGAAAGGAAGTTCGTAAGCATATATTTAGATATCGGGATGTATATTCCGAATATGATATTGGCTGCAAATATGCAAAGATGCCCATGAATGCGTTCTTTTGTCATAAAATTTAGCGCGCAAGTATCGCCCAGGTTTTAAATCTGTCAATCGAAGTTTTTGGTTGCAACGCAAAAATGCCGCTGTAAAAATTTACAAAAAAACAGCCTATGTTAAAGAAATCTATTTGCGTGTATTTCACCATTTTTGCGGCATTGGTATCGGTGTCCGCATTGGCAGCGGAAACGGGAAAATTTTACGTGTCCTCGTCTTTGGGAAACGATTCAAACAGCGGTTCAATATCATCTCCGCTAAAGACATTCGCAAAAATTCCGCGCGAAAGCGCCGAAATTTATCTGAAGCGCGGAGACGTGTTTACCGAACCCTTGCACAATATAAAAAACTGCTTAATCGACGCATACGGCGAAGGCCCCAAGCCGATAATATGCGGTTTCAAGCACCTTAAGAATAAGGATGCATGGGAAAGCCTAGGCGAAGGTATTTGGCGGCTTGATTTGTCAAAATCGGAAAACTTTGACGGATACAACTCTCCAGAAGAATCAAGAAAGGCTATTTTCAATAATATTGGCGCCATCCACGACGCCGCAACAAATACCTTGCACGGACACAAAGTAAAAAAGATGTCGGAAATGAAGTCTGATTGGGATTTCTTCCAATCGGAAACTTTTTCCAGCAAAGATGTAAGCATGGAAACTTTCCGGTATATTTATGTAAAGCTCCCCCACTCCCCCTCCCTAAATGCCGATTTAAATTTCATTCCCTTCCAAATAGGAATACAAAACGCCAAAAACTGTAAAATCCAAAATATAGCAGTTAGGGGATTCGGCAGGCACGGCATAACCGGCTTGGTAAACAGCACAGTTGAAAATGTCGATATAGACGCGATTGGCGGCAGCGTGCACATAGGATACAAACGCTGGGTGAGGCTTGGCAACGGAATAGAGTTTTGGGTCTCCGACGGGGCTTCGGGCAATAATTCGACGGTAAAAAATTGCACTATAAGCCGAACATACGACTGCGGAGCGACAATCCAAGGGATAGGCAAAAAACTCCCCAACCCAAAGTCTATAAAGTTTTTAAACAACAAGTTTTACCATTGCCGCCAGGCATTCGAACACTTTCTAACAAGCGAAATCCCAGCAGACTATATCGATTGCGAATTTTCCGGCAATATCGCATTTGAAACGGGAAACAACGAATTTTCGTCTCCAGAACCGCGCGATATGAATTTGCTCTCGTACGAAACAACAAATAAATCGATAAAGATATCAGGCAATATATTTTACGGAGGAGGAATTTATTTCGGCGTTGCTTGGTCTAACAACATATCAAATAATACATGCTACGTTTTCGAAGACAATTTTTTAGCGTCTTCCTACCAGCCGCAAAAAATACCGCCAATTCCATCGGACGATATAGAAGCTTATAGGAGGCGTTTTAACGACAGCACCTCAAAAATTGTCGTAATAAAACGCGGCGAAAGAGAAATCCGCGACAAATTGAAATTCAATGTTGAGCTTTGCAAAAAACCTTAGCAAAACGATGCGAAATAAGGCCGCAAAAAGACATTTCGCAGAATACGCGACTCTTTTTACAAATTTTTCTTTACGCGCAAAGAATAGCGGCAAACTCCAGAGGGAATTTCCAATCAAAATATCCAGCTTATTTAGATTTTATCAAGCGGGCTAGTTCCAATGCGGAATCCGCGCGGTTTAAAATATATAAATGTATTCCGTCGACTTTTGCGGATTTTAGCTCCTCTATTTGCATGCGCGCCCATTCTAGCCCGACCTTAGCGCCGTCACCATCTGGGGCATTGGCAAGCCGCTCCAACAGAGCCTGGGGGATGTCGCTTGAACACATAGCCTTAAAATTAGACACCTGCTTGAGGCTTAAAGCAGGGAGAAGCCCGGCTATGATAGGCTTATTTATGCCTGCACTGCGGCACTTGTCTAAAAATCTAAAGAAATGGGAATTGTCAAAAAACAACTGCGTGACTATAAAATCCGCCCCGGCGTCGATTTTTTTCTTTAGATATCCAATATCCTCATCCAACGTCTTTGCTTCGGGATGCTTTTCTGGATACCCCGCGCAACCTATTCCAAAATGGGGATATTTTTCCCGTATAAAGCCTACCAGCTCCGAAGCATGCTTAAATCCGTCCGGATGCGGAACAAAAACCGTTTCGCCTTTTTTAGGGTCTCCGCGCAGCGCCATCACATTGCAAAAGCCGCTGGAGTCAAACCGCTTCAACATATCCAATATTTCGGATTTGGAATTGCCGAAACATGTCAAATGCGGCATTACCTCAAAATCGAATATTTCCCGCAATAGCTCCCCGTACTCAACGGTACGTTCGCGCGTGGAGCCGCCCGCCCCGTATGTAATCGAAACATAATCCGGAGATACTCCGCGAAGCCTGTTTGCCGTGCGCAAAATCTGGCGGGCTCCCTCCTCTGTTTTTGGCGGAAAGAACTCTACCGAAAAAACCGTTTCTTTGTTGGCAAATTTATCGCCTATATTTCTGCTAAGTTTCATATCGATATAAAACAAAAAAACATTATTTAAGTATTCTGTCAACCCTGCGCGGAATGGCGACCATCGTCTCCCAAGGGATGCGCCGAGTCCAACGGCTGTAATCGGAAAGAGAAATTTCGCCTCCATCCTGCTCCCCTATAAAAGTCACTTCGTCTCCAACACGCGCATCTGAAACAGCGCCTACGCCGATTACAGTTTCGTCGAGAGAGACTGCCCCCAATATCGGGCAGCGCTTGCCGCGCACAAGAACATGTGCGCCGTCCATAAACCCCGACGGGACTCCGTCCGCGTATCCGGCAGCGACAGTGGCTATTTTTATACCTCCGCGTTCTCCTACAGACAATATTCTGGACTTAAACTCCAACACAGGCTCCAAATTGAGGTTCTCATATCCTCCTTTTTCAAATGGATTTATTCCGTATTGGAGCAATCCCATCCTAACAGCGTTAAAAGGCGGTTCCACCGGCATATATCGCAAGGCTGCGCTGTTATGTATGTGCAAAAGCATGTCCGGTGTGGCAAACTTTGAAGCAACAGACTTAAAAATATCGAACTGCCTTTGAGTGTAAGCCCTGTCCGTATCCGCGCTTGAAAGGTGAGAAAACATTCCGGACACCCTTATGCCGTCAAGCGTTAAAATTCTTTTTATGACATCGTCCGCAGCTTCATGCCAAATTCCGGCTCTACCCATTCCTGTATCAAGCTTTATTTGCACGCCGAGAACCTTTCCACGCGACCGCGCCAAATCAGAAAACGCCTTTGCCTCGTTATAGGAAGACACAGCCGGAGTTGCGCCGTAGTCGAACGCCAGGGCACGCTCTTCTTTTAATATGGGGCTGAGAACTAAAACAGGCTTGTCGGAAACTATCTCGCGAACCCTTGAAGCTTCGTATAAATTCGCAACAGCAAATATATCCGCCCCGCCGCGAAGAAAACGCATTAGCGCTTGGGGCATGCAATGCCCGTAAGCGTCGGCTTTTACAACGCAAATATACTTTACCCCCTTAGGGAGAGTTGATTTTATTTTGCGGACGTTTGATTCCAATCTTGTGAAATCAACCTCTATCCACGATCTCAAAGGCCTTTTATCCATTTTTTCCGATAAAACAAATTTTCAACTATACTATAAAAGAGTCAATTTTAAAGACTAAAACGACAAACTTCTTGACGAAAACCAAATCTAAAAAATATTATTTTGCGATGTTTGAGTTTTTTAGATGCTTATTTTCCTGGTTTCCGTTTTCTAGACGCCGGCATACTTTTGCAGCAATAACGGGAAAAATCGGAGAAGACGCGGCGGTAAAATTTCTAAAAAAGCAAGCAGGCATGAAAATCGCGCGCAGGAATTTCAGGAACGCCCACACCGAAATAGATATAATTGCCGTAGACGGAGAAACAATGGTTTTCGTAGAGGTAAAAACCCGAGCCTCAAACGCAATAGTAGATGGATACTACGCCGCAGTTGCGAGAAAAAAACGCGACGCAGTGCGCAAATGCGCCATGGCATACATGTCAACACTCATTAGCAAACCCAAGACATGGAGGTTTGACGTAGTTGACATCAAACTGGACGATAAATTAAAAATCGTTTCCATCAGCCATTTTGAAAACGCATTCTTTTAAAAATACCGCCCTATTGGTCTTCAGATTTTGCCTTGCGGGGAGTTTTAGGAGTCTGCGGAAGCTCTTTTTTTGTAGAAGAAACCGCATTTTTTTGGGTTTCGGAAGCATTTTTTTCCGTTGCCGCAACGGATTTGCCATCAGGCTTAACGGCTGAAGGCTTTTTACCCCCTTTCTTTTTTGGCTTCTTATTATTTTCTTTCGGAGGAGGCGGCGGCGGAGGTTCATCGGGAGACTTGTCCGCATTTAGCTGTTTTGCAACAATCCTATATTCCCATGACGGCATTGACGCAATCTGGACAAAATCTCTCCCTTTTTTGGCTATAAAGCTCAGAATAAAGCGCCCCATTTCCCCGACTTTGGATTTTTCCGGATCGGCATTTATGATTACATACATTCGGTTTCCGGAAACGTAGAACTTTGATACTTTTAAGTTGCCGTTCTCCGATTCTATGTTGCATTTTACATTCCACGCAACTTTTCCGTTTAGCCGGCCTATTTTAAAGGTTTTTCCGCCCTCGATGGGGATTTGCAATGTTTTGTCGAGATAGTCCGTTTCAAATTTTAGAGAATCATAGCGTTTGCCAAAGATCTTCGCCGTATTTACGCATACGTTTTGCTGGGCTGCGGGAACATAATGGCGATAGTAAAAAGCCTGCATCATGTCTTCGCACGGGATAGAAACGCGCGAAACGTTTTTTCCGCCGATAACCGCATTCCCGACTATTTGTATAGGGAAAATTTTGCGCTGTTCGGACTCAGGAGCCGTCAGGGTCACACGCGCAGAATCCTTGCCCTTGCCGATAACCCCGCCTGAAAGCGCCCAACCTTGCGGAAGGTTCTTGGCGGAGAGAATTACAGGGGAATCAAATCCGTTTTTTCTGAAGAGATGGACGTTAAAAACCGTGGAATCTCCGGGAGCGATATTTATATTTGCCGGAACCGTGCGCAGCTCAAAGTCTTCGGCTGGCTCCCCTATATAAAGCCTGTACGCGTGCAATTCAGACGCGGTTCCGGATGTGTCGTAAACGCGTATCACATAGCTTCCGGATTTGGGAGATGTAAACTCCAACCGCGAATCCGCATGGTGCGTCACCAAACCGTAGCTAAAGTCCTCAACATCGTCCGACTGCGCCAAGACTTTGCCGCCTTCGTCCGATACGGTAATAAAGGAATCTAGCGGCGACCCAAGCCTGCGCGCAAAAATTTCTATTACGGCTTTTTTGCCTTTTTCCAATTCGAATTTGTACGAATCTACTTGCCCTTTTTTAACTATCCTGCCGTTTGCGAAATTGGGAATTTTGAGTTCTGCAGGTTTTAGCGAATTTACATCCACCCCATCCAGAGTCCCTCCATTTCTGAGCTTTTCAGTTTCCGCGGCGGAAACGATTTCATCTACGGATGAAACCATCATAGGCAATCGCATATGCGCTGTGTCTTTCAATGAATTTTCCGCATACTTTGTAGATATGCCGGCATCTTCCATATTTATTTGGATTGTGCCCGCTTCTAGATTGTACCCGCTCAATTCAAAATTGTCGACACTTCCGGTTTTCCCGCCCAATGGGAATATTCCCGTCACGAAAGGAATTTCTCCTATGGTAAGCCTATATACAAAATCCTCCCTGCTCCTGTAAATAGCGTCGTAAATTTCCACGGAATACTTTCCGTCGGCCGGAACTTCAAAAAGCAGCAAAGAGTCGGGATGGTGGTAAAAATCGTCATTGTACGCCATTTCCTCGCCTTTTGAATTGCGCACAATTATGACCGGCTGAAACCAGCCAGGAACGGCGTCGGAAATGTAGGGAATCAATGTTTGAGCCTGCACTGAAAATACTATTTTTTGACCTTTTTTAGCGTCAAAAGAATATGTGTCCGTATTTGCTTCCGTAATTTGCCCGTTCGCGACAACCGGCAAATCAACATGCGTTTCAGTTTTTTTGGACGGCAATACATAAGACAAAACCTGCGTATAAACGTGCAGCCATCTACCCTTGTTTTTTTTGAAAGACGCGCGCTCGCGCGCGACCTCCCTTAAGCTGTCTTCCGCAACTTCCGGCAGAGCCCCGACCATAAACTTTACAGGGTTGGACAAGCCTTGGGGAGTCAATACCATAATATTGCGTTCGGATACATCCGCAGATTCATCAATGGTTATTTCAACTTCCACTGTCTCGGCCATGGCGTCTCCAGAAAGGCGCCTTAAAAAGTACGACGCCTCAACTGCGGCAATCGCCTCTACGTTTTCCGGACTTGAACGAATCTTCTTGCGCAGGAAAGCCTGACCTTCGTTGCCAAGTTTTTGAACCTCCTCTTTTACTTCCGGATGAAGCAGAATATATTCCTTTTCCAGCTTGTTCAGGAGAGCGGGAACATCGTTTTGCTGGGCTGGTACTGTAATTTCTTTTACTTTGACCGAAACGCCGCCGCCTGTGACAATAACGCGCTCGGCTCCCGTAAAGTTTCTTCCACCTATAATCGCCTTAAAAGTCGAACCGCGCTGCCCTCCAGCCGGATATACATAAGCGATGTTCGGACTAGTTTGCTGGGCTTCGGCAAAAAAAGCGGCAAATATTGCAAAACAGCAAAATGTGGTTTTTACTATAAATTTCATGCGCGCATTATTTCCGTTAAGAGCCCGCCCGTTTTTACATCTTCCGAACTTTCAGGAATCAAACGGACAACATCGCCCTGCGGCGTCGTGAGAGTTGCGTCGGGATCAATGCCCAAATTATAATAAATGCTTCCTATTAAATCACCCGGATAAACCGGGCGCTCCTCGACATACTCGCCCTTGTCGTCCGTTTTTCCCACAACAGATCCGCCTTTAAAACCTCCTCCGGCCAGCATCGACGCAAACGCGTGGCCCCAATGCTGCCTTCCGCCGGAATATGGGGGTTCCCAAGATATTCGCGGAGTGCGCCCAAATTCCCCGCTCCACCAAATTATAGTGGAATCTAAGAGTCCGCGTTGCGACAAATCGTTTATGAGGGCGGCAATTGCCTTGTCCGTCTGAGGCAGGCGCTTGCTCATTTCTCCAAAATGCCCTTTGTGAGTATCCCAACCGTTATAATTTATAGTTACATAAGGAACTCCTGCTTCGACAAGCTTGCGGGCGATTAGGCACGAATTTCCTATCCAGTTATTCCCGTATTCCGCCCTTGTTTTTTCGTCTTCAGTAGAAATATTGAAAACTTTTCCGGCATCACCCAAAACAAGGTTGTATGCTTGGTCTACCGCCGAATCTGAAGCCGATAGATATCCGCTCTTTGACATGGCTTTCTTAAACGTATTTAAGTCGTCTAAGAGCTCTTTGCGTGCCTTCTGGCGGCGCTCTGAAATTCCGCGCGCGACAATGCCCTCCACTTCAAAAGGTATCCGCGAAGGATCAGATCCTGTTGCAAACGGTTTATATTTTGTTCCCAAGAACCCCGCTTCAGAAAACCTTCCCTGCGGCTGTGTCAAAACTATATATGGCGGTATCATACCCTTGTACCCGCCGTCATAGCCCTTGAATTTAGACACAACAGCGCCCGCGCAAGGATAGACATAACGTCCGGGCATGCGCCCCGTCTGAACTAGGTACGAACCCGTTTCATGGGCGTTTTCGCCGTGCGTGCAGCTGCGTATAACCGCGTATTTGTCAGCGCATTTTGCCAAGTTTGGCATAAGCTGGCCTATAATCAATCCGTCCAAATTCGTCTTTATTGGGTTTGCCAGGGGGCCGCAATAATCGTAGCCGGAATCTGGCTTGGGATCCCAAGTGTCGGTATGGGCGGGACCGCCCCAAAGCCAAATTTGTATGACGGATTTTGCCATTCCGAAAGATTTCAACTTGGCCTTTGAAGCCGCCGCTGCCGCCGCAGATACGGGGCGATCCTGAGCGTAAATTGCGGGAAATCCCGCTGTAATTCCCCCGCCTATTATTGCCCCGGCCTTTAAGAAATTCCGGCGGGATATTGCGTTTGCCTTTAAATTTTTAGACATGATTTAATCCTTCCGTTAATGCCTGTTTAGAAATTCCTCCGAATTGAAAAGAACCCAGGGAGCATCGATGATTTTAGACCAGCTTCCGTTCCTCTCGTCCAATTTAAATTTAGCGTAAATATTCTTCTCTTCAGAAGTAGGATAGCGCGACAATACCGTCAAATATAAAGGATCTAAAAGCCTGCCTGACCCCAGCTTGAAAATTGGCTTAAGAGCCGGCCCGCGCTCTATTTTGTTTCTTATATGGCTTGAATTTACCATATGCAAACGCTGGGAAGGCGAAGGCGCCAAGGTCTTTTCCTGGAACAAGCCAGTGTCTCGCGGAGACTTTCCGAATAATTCCAGGAATGAAGTGGTTATGCTACCGTCGGGAAGAGAAACAGCCGTTTTATAGTTCGGAAGCATTGTATAAGGCTCTGGAGTAGTGCTTGAATAGGTTTCGCTAGTTCCGGTGACCTTGCATAAAATATCTATCAAAACCTCAGCATCTAGCTGCCTGACCCCGTAAACCCCAAAATTTTTGCGAGTTTGCACCGGCTCCGATTGCGGTATTGGCGACTGCTGGTATGTGCGCGAAAGAACTATCATGCGCATAAACTTGCGCAAATCGAAATCGAGCTTTTCAAACTCTGAAGCCAAAGTGTCCAACAGCTCTTGGGATGCGGGCTTATTTTCCGCGAACATATCATCGACCGGATATACGATCTCCGTACCAAAAAGCCATGACCATATTTTATTTGCCGCAGCGCGCGAAAAATAAGGGTTGCCTTTTGCGGTAAGCCATTTTGCGAACTCCTCGCGCGGATCGCCATCGGGGCCTAGCTTCACCTCTTTGCCGTCCGGAAGGACTCCGCTAAAAGAGGCCCGCTTAGAGGGATCGTAAAAAACAATCTCCTCTTTCCACTCCTTTGTACTTTTATAAGTCATTCTGGAGAAAAAGTTGGCAATTTCGGCCTGTTTTTCGGCAGGCAGCTTTTCAATGCGCATTCCCATAAAAGTCAGCGCCACGCATCCGGCTATAGACTCTGGGGTCCTCGCCTGCATAGCCCTATAAAAGTTGACTTCGCCCACCCTGAAATTGGATCCGCTTGAAGTTAGCATATTATAAACGAACTTGTCGTAAGGCACATTGTCTTCAAGAGATTTTGAAACATATCTCGAATAAGCCTGCGCGGCATTTGGCCACAGATTTATGGGAAACTCCGCTTTTATGCGCAAGTTGTCCCCGAATTTCATTGTCCAATAAGTCACAAAATCGTCGGAACCTATTAGGGAATCCACAAGCTTCTCGCGTTTTTTAAAGTCTTTGCTGTTTATAAATTTTGCCGCCTCGTCGCGGGTAGGAATGGTTCCAGTCAAATCGAGATAAACCCTCCGCAGAAAAACAGCGTCGGAACACAGCTTGGCAGGTTTTAGGTTAAGGTCTTTTAAATTTTTTAAAACTACGTTGTCTATTTTGCACACCGGTTTAAAAGAATCGTCGTCAACTTCAAAAGGAGACGCAGACTCGCTTTTGGCTATTTTTTCCAAATGCCTTTCAGCCATCTTTTCCGCCTTTTTGGCGCGCCTATCCTTGTTTGAAATTTTCTTTGCCTCGCGCGATGCTTTTTTATTTTCTTCGCGGTTCGCCTTTCTGTTTTCCGCGCGCGCCGGAGATTTATCATCCGCGACATCAAGAGTGTCAGAATACAAATAATTACACCCCGCCGCAAAAATTAAGGCAAGCGCCGTAAAAGTTTTTAGAAGCCTATTATTAAAAGAAATTGCCATCATACACCGTTCTTTGCATTAGAAACGATAACAAAGGCAAATAAGTTTCACAAGACTAAAAAAATCGGCTTAAATGCGCTTTTTATACAGAATAGAGCATATTGGGATCACTTCCCATACGGAATATCTTGAAGCCCGTCCGGAATTTTTCCGCCAAGGGCGGCCAGAACTTCGCCTGCCAGATATATAGACCCTGTGCACACAATCGTGTCGCCCGGCGACACTTGGGAGCATCTCAAGCCTTTGCCGTACAAATCTTCAACGCGCATTTGCGATATTTCCACGCCGCAATCGCCGATGCACTCCTCCAGCTCTTTAAAATCAAGAGCCCGCGGTTGTTTGGGCACCAATAGTATTATTTTGCGCGCATATTTTACAATTACCTTAAAAAGCGGTATAGCCCTTTCGCGCCCCAACACTCCAACGGAAATTATCGGAAGCTTTTTACCTTGGCTCTTAAGCTCGGCGGATAATTCTGAAAGATTTGAATCAAGCGTCTTGGCGCCCTCCTCGTTGTGCGAAGAATCCAAAATAAGCCTCGCGCCGTTCTGCAAAGGGATTGTTTGCCAACGAGCAGCCCAAGAAACATCAGATAGGGCTTTTTTTGCCGATTCATCGGAAATGTCAAAGAGTTCCGGCGCCTTCCCTTCTTTGGCAAGCTTCCTCAAAACCCTTACTGTTTGAAGCGCGACAGCGGCATTTCTTCGCTGGTAGTATCCGTAAAGAGAGGTTTCCGGCAATTCGCCGTCCGACGGGAAAAAATCTGCAGCCTGGTACAACCGCGAATGTTTTTCCCCGCACGCGCCCTGCACAACCGCAATAGCTTCGGGCGGCAGCCAACCGCATACAGCCGGAACCGATTCCTTTATTATTCCGGCTTTTTCGCGGGCGATATCGGCTATAGTCCCGCCTAGAATTTGAATGTGATCCAAGCCTATAGATGTTATCACGGACACTGCCGGCAAAACGATATTTGTGGAGTCCAAGCGGCCTCCCAATCCTACTTCAACAACTGCGCAATCAACTCCCGACCTCGCAAAATATATAAAAGCCAGAAGTGTCATATATTCAAAAAAGGACGGATACTCCGCCCTGTCGGACTCGTCAAAGTGCAAGGCAAGCCTTCCGCGTATTTCCGCGACAAGCGATATAATAGCCTCTTTGTCTATTTCCCTCCTGTTTATTTGCACGCGCTCTCCCAAATAAACCAGATGCGGAGAAGTAAACATTCCTACCTTTCCGCAACCTCCTCCGCGCAAAATGCGCTCCAGCATTGCGCAAACCGATCCCTTGCCGTTTGTCCCCGCCACATGGATTATAGGAAAAGCCTCTTGCGGATTTCCAAAAATGCCGCACATTTTTCGGATTCTATCCAGAGAATACTTCGACCCGGCGTTTCGGAGAGCGTAAAGAAATTCTTCGGTGTCTTGAAATTTGCTCAGAGTATCTTCCATAAAAAATAAAACGCCCGAAATCGCATCGGGCGGAAATAAAATTTGCCGACAATAAAAACACTGCCGGCAAAATAGTCAAGATGGCTTTTATTATAAGAAAAATCTCAAATAAAGATAGGCAGCCGAAAGTGCCAGAGAAATCAGAGTCACCAAAACGCCGTATTTTAAGAAAAACATGAAACTTATCTTCCATCCGTTTTGCGCGGCCCTCTCCGAAACGATGACATTTGCCGCAGCCCCGATAATCGTCATATTTCCGCCAAGGCACGCGCCCAAAGAAAGACTCCACCATAGCGGATTTGCATACTCGCGCCCAAGGGCCTTCTCTATTTCGAGAATCATAGGAGCCATTGTCGCCGTGTAGGGAATATTGTCTATCACTCCGGAAATCATGCCTGAAGCCCAGAGGACAATCATGCTTGTGGCCTCTTGAGAACCTTTTGTAATATCCATCAAAAAGTTCGCCATCATTTTAATTCCGCCCGACGCCTCCAATCCGCCGACTATTATAAAAAGGCCTATAAAGAAGAAAATCGTATTCCATTCCACTTCTTTGAATATCTCCGCGGGTTTTTCAAATAGCAGCAGAATGCTTGCCCCGCACAATGCCACCACAGAAGTCTCAAGCCCTATTGCGGTATGCGAAAGAAACCCCAATACCACAAGGCAGAGGACAAAAACGGACCTTATCATTAACGAACGGTTTGTTATCGTGTCGCCCTGTGCAGTGTCCATAAGAGCCGCCATTTTCTCGGGAGAAGCTTTTAAGTCTTTTCTGAACAAAAAAGACAGGATTGCCAGCACCGTAAACAAAATTATAACTACAATAGGAGTAAGTACGCATATAAAATCGCTGAAAGACAGGTTTCCTGCGCTTCCTATTATTATATTTGGCGGATCTCCTATCAGAGTGGCCGTTCCGCCTATATTGGAGGCAAAAACTTCGGAAATTAGAAACGGCATCGGGCTTATTTCCAATTTTTTTGCTATGGCGAACGTTATGGGCATTACTAAAATCACCGTCGTCACGTTGTCCAGAAACGCGCTGACAAACCCGGTAAAGAGCCCCAACGTTATCAATACGGCGACCGGCCGGCCTCTTGTGAGTCCCAATAGATGCGTTGCAAGAAAGTTGAACACGCCGCTTTTTGCGGTAATCGAGACTATTATCATCATCGATATAAGCAAAAAGATAACATTAAAGTCTATAAAATTTACAAAATACAGAGGATTTATCGAATCCCCGTCGTATTTTTGCTGGCTCAACAAGCCCAAAGCCACCGTCAAACAGGCGCCTATTAACGCCACCGTGACTTTGCTTATTTTTTCAGTGGCTATAAAAATATACGCCACCAAAAGAATTGACGCCGATAACAAAACCGCATGTGAATGCGCGATTGAATTTATGTACTCCATAATATTTTAACTTTTAAATTGACGGTTGAAAAAATAAAAAATCCTACCTAATTAGAGCCCTCTTTATATCCCTTCTTGCATTCTGGTTTTGGGAGGCCGCATCCGCAAAACTTAATGACATCGCCTTAAGTGCGGTTTCGCGCATTTGTTCCATAAAGTCCTTAAAGAATTCAAAAGCTTCTTTTTCAAACTCGCAATATGGATCTTTTTGCGCGTAAGATCGCAAATATATCCCGTTGCGCAAGTCCTCCAATGCAGCTATGTGGGCGCGCCAAGCCGAATCAAACGCTGCGGACAATATTCGTTTTTTTACCGCATTGGCTGTTTTAGTATCAATGTCTTCAAACATATTTTTAAATGCAGACTCCGCTTTCGACACCAGCATTCCGGCTATTTTTTCCCTGCCCAATCCGGCCAATTCCGAAGGCTTTATCACTGCCGGAAAAACGGAGGAATATTTTTGGCAGAGCATATCAATATCTTCCGCCGAAACGTCCAAGTCATCCGGAGGAAGCGTGTCTCCGATAAAAGAATCGACCGTTTCCTCTATATATCTATCCAATATAAAATCGGGGTTTTCTGCCGAAATTATTTCATCTCTAAGCGTATAAACTATCGAACGCTGCTTATTTGCGGGATTATCGAATTTCAACATTTCCTTTCTCGCAGAAGAATATTCGGTTTCCACTTCGTCTTGGGCCCGGCTTATCAGCCTTTTCAACAGCGGGTGCACCAGTTCTACGCCGTCCTTGTGTTTGTTCTTTATTGCTTTTTGAAAAACAGAAGTATCGGCGTGGAGCCTTATTAAATCGTCCTCGAGACTTACGACAAAAACCGTTTCTCCGTTGTCTCCCTGCCTTGCGCACCTGCCCATAAGCTGCCTGTCAACGCGCCTTGAATGGTGGTGGGAAGTTGACAATACCAAAAGGCCTCCAAGCTCGTTTACGCCCTCGCCCAGCTTAATGTCAGTTCCGCGCCCAGCCATATTTGTGGCTATTGTTATCTGCCCCATGCGCCCGGCTTGCGCGACTATCTTTGCCTCGGCGGAATTGTTCTTGGCGTTTAGGACATTGTGCTTTATTCCCGCCATTCTCAGCATTTTTGAAACAACTTCCGATTCCTCAACACTGGGAGTTCCGACTAAAACCGGCTGCCCGCGCGAATGCGCGCCGGACAATATCTCTAGGACGCGGCGATATTTTTCGCGGCGGGTAAGCATGACGATATCGTCTAGGTCGCGGCGCACACACGGCTTGTTCGTAGGTATCTCGATTACGCCCATGCCGTAAACTTCGGAAAACTCGTCGGCCTGCTCTTTTGCAGTTCCGCTCATGCCGGCAAGCTTGGAATACATTCTAAAGTAATTTTGAATGCTAATCGTGGCGCAAGTCAAATTTTCACGTTCAATTTTGACCCCCTCTTTTGCCTCTACAGCCTGGTGTAGTCCGTCGCTCCAGCGCCTTCCATACATAACGCGCCCGGTATTTGGGTCTATTATCTCAACTTTTGAACCGGAAACGATATAATCCACGTCCCGTTCATATAGGGCATAAGCCTGCAAAAGCTGGGAGAAAGAATGAATCATTCCGGATTTTTTCATCAAAGCCGCGCGGACTTGGGCCGCGAGCTTGGAGCGTTCCGCCGCCCCGAGCGAAGCGTCCGAGTTTATTCGCGATATTTCCTTCTCGCAGTCCGGCATTGTGAAGGCATCTGGATTTTTCGGGCTCAAAAATTCCTGCCCTCGAGTTGTAAGGGTCGCCCTATGGAACTTTTCGTCGACAACATAGTAGAGCTCCTCTTTTAAGTCGTTTAGAGCTTTCTTGTTAAATCCTGTTGAAAGGCTCAACTGAAGTTTCTCGAAGGCTATGTTTACGACTCCCTTTTCAAGAATCTGCTTTAAAATCTTATTGCGCGGCGCGGCAAGCTTAACTTGATACAGCCTTTTTAATCCGTTTTCGTCCAGGGCATTTTTTGCGCTTAAACTCCGCGCCAAATCGCCCGCTATAGAGTTGGCCAAGCGCGTCTGCGCCGCAACAATAGATTTAACCAAAGGATGGATGTCTTTAAACGGATCATCAGGCTCGTCGTAATCATAATCGGATATTATAAGGGGGGTGCGGGCCTCGTCTATTAGAATAGAGTCAGCCTCGTCTATCAGGCAGAAAAAGAATCCGCGCTGAACTTTTTCGTCGATGCTTGAGGTCATTGAATTGTCCCTCAAATAATCGAATCCGAACTCCGTGGATGTTCCATAGGTAATATCCGCCAAATAAGCGGACTTTTTGTCAGATGAAGACTGTCCCGAATAAACATAGTCGCATCGCAACCCAAGCAGGTTGTAGATTGGCCGCATCCATTCGCAGTCGCGGCGGGCTAAATATTCGTTGACGGTGGCTATATGGCATCCCTTTCCATACAGCGCATAAACATAAGCTGGAAGAGTTGCTATCAGAGTTTTCCCCTCTCCGGTTGCTATTTCCGCTACCATATTTTTGTAAAGCGAAAGCCCGGCGACCAATTGAACGTCATAGTGGACCATATCCCACTCCTGTTCAATTCCGCAAACGCATACTTTTGTGCCTAGCAATTTGCGCGCTGCGGATTTTACCAACGCGAAAGCCTCGGCAAGAAACTTTTCCGGATTTTCACCTTTTGCAATCCTGCCCTTAAATTCTTCAGTTTTAAGTTTAAAGTCGCTGTCAGAAAAACTGGAATAACGGCTTTCCAATGAGTTCACTGTCTTTGCAAATTTCTTTGCGCGGCGTAAAAATCCCCTGTTTTTTAAGTCGTTGAGAAATGACGATAAATTTGGCATTCTAATAAAGTTGTAAGCTATTTAAGCCCATGCGGGCACGTCTAAAGTTGCGGATGCCGACAGAAAACCATCGGCAAACAATGTTGAATATGTCGGGATTTCCATATGCGCGCAGAAAAGACAATTATGTTTGCACCGGCGCAAAAGCAATAAAACCCCAAAACTTGCGCTCAAATCAGCAAAACTTTAACTTGCGGGGCAAAGAATCCGCCGCAGGTTGATGTCGAATATTTTACGAATGAAAACGTATTTGCGCACCCATATTTGAATAAAAAATGCTCGTAAAATAAATCCGCAAGAGTTTCCGAAACTGCCGAAAACATTCCCGAAGCATCCTCAAAACACATATTCGCGGGCGTCTGGAAAAAATTCTTGCGCGTTTTGCGCAACTTTTGGACAAATTCCGCGTGGTTTAAAGGCTGGACAGCATAGACGGACAGAAAATCGGCGCATCCAAAAGGCGATATTTTATGATGGGATAATTCCGCAAAAAAATCCGAACCCGAATTTTCCAAAACATCCGGCTTTGAAAAAAACGAGCAAAACGCAATAACTATAATTGCAAGACTGCCGACTAGCGCTTTCAAAATAATTTAGTTTATATTGTACCTTCCGCATTGATTGTCAAGTCTATGTTGCGCAGCCAAAATTAAAATTCAATCCGGCAATAAATGCCTAGCTCCTTCAAGGTCCCCACACGCCGAACAAAAACGGACCGGTTAAAATAAAAAAAAACGCAAAAATTAGTCCGGCATAAACACCCGCATAAAAAATCAAAGCAGAAGCATTCAGCCAAAAGGTTCGTGGGAGAATCAATCCCAAGGAAGCTTAACGCCCCGCAGAGGCTGCAAACCTGAAATATCAGAAACCGAATATATTTTTCCAGGATTCAAAATATTTTTCGGATCAAATAGTTTTTTTATTTCCTTCATTAAAGAAAGCTCGCAGTCGGAATGTTGGGCAGGCATATATTTACTTTTCAAAAATCCTATTCCATGCTCTCCTGAAACAGCACCTCCCAATTCTATCGTCTTAAAAATAGCCTTTTCCATTCCAGCCAGCGCCCGCTCCCGAGCGTTTTTTTCGGCTGCATAATACATAAAATGTATATGATAGTTACCGTCCCCGGCATGCCCGAATACAGGAGTAGCCAAATTAAGCTCCCGGCCAAGCCCCTTGAAAAACTTGAAAAACCCGCAAACCTCCCTAAACGGCAAGACTATATCCTGGTTAACCTTGGAATCGCCAAGTTCATACATTGCCTGAGAAGATTTTCTGCGGACCTGCCAAAATTCTTCAGCTTCTTTTTCGCTTTTTGCCATTCTTGCGCCATAATCCGACAATATCTCTACGAACCTGCGGGCGCCTTCTTCAGCCTCCGATTCTGTTCCGTCAAATTCGGCCAAAAGAGCCGACTTTCCGGGAGCTATTTGCAGCTGGGGATTCCTACGGCGCACGCATTCCAAAGTTTCGGAATCCATAAACTCGAGAACGCAAGGAGTTATTTCCGAAAGAAGTATTTTTTCCACCCCTTTGAAACCTTCATCATCGCCGTTAAAGAAAGAAATCGCTGCCCTTCGCGCCTTTGGCAATGGCAACAGCCTCAGCCAAGCCTCCGTGACCACACCCAAAGTGCCCTCGGAGCCAACGAATAAGTCGCGTAAATTTGGACCGGCTGAAAATTTTCTCAGCGGAAGGCCGCACTTTACAGTTTCACCGTTTGGGAGGCATACAGAAAGCGCCGCCAGATTTTCCCGCGTACATCCGTATTTGAGAGCCCGCAATCCGCCGGCATTGCATGCAATATTCCCCCCTATCGATGAATATTTGTGCGAAGACGGATCGGGAGCGTAAAAAAGCCCGTGCGCCCACGCGGCCTTGTCTACGTCCGCGGTAATTGCCCCCGCTCCTACATGGGCGATGCGCGACAGAGGATCTATTTCAATAAAGTTTATCCTATGCAAGTCCAGCACAATCCCGCCCGTTGTCGGAACGCACCCGCCTGCACATCCGGTTCCGCTTCCGCGCACTGAAACCGGGGTTCCAAAGCGGTTTGCTATTTTTAAAACTTGCGAAACATCGTCAGGGCCGTTTGCATATGCGACAATATCCGGAAGGAAGCTGTACCGGGCGTGGTCCAATGACGCGCTAAAAAGCGATTTTGCGTCCGTGCAAAACTCTACTCCCGCCTCCCTCAACGCGCCGGAAACTTTCGTTAAAATGGGCATGGATAAAGAGCCTCCCATTATGGAATATACGGCTGCATGCTCTCGTAATGGAAAGAGCGCAGTTTGCTTATTATGTGCCGCGAACGCTGCATCTGCAAGACCTCGTCGCGCAGTTTTCGTGCATCTTCAAACGAAGTTTTCCGCAGCAAGAACTTTATTTCGCTCACGGAATTAGCAGACATGCTGAACTCCGTAACCCCCATTCCCAAAAGCAAAGGGGCAAAAATTGGATTTGCCGCCAATTCCCCGCAAACTCCAACCGGCTTTCCCATTTTGCGCACCGAAGTAACCACATAATTCAGCGTCCGCAAAACCGCCGGATGGGTGGGTTCGTACAAATGCGCAACCATATCGTTCACGCGATCGACCGCAAGCAGGTATTGAATGAGGTCGTTTGTGCCTATGCTTATAAAATCGCACACTTGGGCGATTATATCAACAGTTATGGCAGCGCTTGGGACTTCTATCATAGCCCCTACCTCAATGTTCTTGTCAAAAGCTTCTCCCGCCGCAGACAAATCCTCCTTTGCCTGTTCAATTAAAACTCTGGCGCGCTCGACTTCGCGGATAGAACTTATCATCGGCAAAAGAATTTTTATTTTGCCGAATGCGCTTGCGCGCAAAATCGCCCTTATCTGCTGCAAAAAAACATCTTTATGGTCTAGGCAAAATCTTATTGCCCTATACCCCATAAACGGATTTTCCTCATGGTTGGCCTGTTTTAAAAGTTTAAAATTCTTGTCGCCGCCCAAATCCAGCGTTCTGATTACAACAGGCTTGCCAAGCGACTTTTCTGCGGCGGATTTGTAGGCTGAAAATTGAATTTCCTCGTCTGGGAAAAAACCCGTTTCCAAAAAGAAGTTTTCGGTCCTGAAAAGGCCTATCCCGTCAATATATTTCATCGTTGGTTCTGGAATATCCGAAGGGGAGCTTATATTTATTTCCACGCTGAACTGCTTGCCGTCTTGGGTTTCGGAAGGATACGGCAACGCAGTGTCGAACATTTTCTGGTTCTGCCTGTGGACCGACTCCACTTCCGTATAGCGCCCCAATGTGGATTCGCTTGGGTTGACAATTACTTTGCCTTTAT
Source organism: Coraliomargarita sp. CAG:312 (assembly GCA_000438015.1). GTDB lineage: Bacteria > Verrucomicrobiota > Verrucomicrobiia > Opitutales > Intestinicryptomonadaceae > Merdousia. The sequence goes on from FR901589.1 coordinate 46,791, forward strand.
AGCCGTCAACCAAAAGCATCTCGCCTGAAGATATTTGCTCAACTATATTCGAAATGCCGACAATGCACGGCACTCCCAACGATCTTGCCAAAATTGCCGTGTGGCTTGTCTGCGAACCTTTTTCGCTTATGATTGCCAATATCTTAGACTTGTCGACAAGCGAAAAATCCGACGGGGTAAAGTCTGTGCTGACAAGAATCAGAGGATCTGAAAAAGCTCCGATTTTTGCGGTTTCTACCCCCATCATATTGTCGATTACCCTGCGCGAAACATCTTTTAAATCAGCAATTCTATCGCGTATATAAGGGTCGTCGATACGCTCAAAAGCCGTTATAAACTTGTTGATTACCTTTGAGTAGCAATATTCTATGTTGTAATGCTCACGCTCAAACATGGACATTGTGTCTTGAATAATCGCCACATCCTCCAGCACCAAAATATGCGCGTCAAAAATTGAAGCTTCTGCCTCTCCGACGCTGTCGGAAAGTTCAGACTTTACAGTTTCCAAGTCCTTGCGGGTCTTTATTATTGCGTTCTGAAACCGCTCTATTTCCGCAGATTTGTCTGAATCGCGAACCTCGTAAACGGGAGTTTGCACGTCGCGTTGAAGCATGACAAAAGCTTCCCCGTGGGCAATTCCGTTTGAAACCGAAAGCCCGGACAACTCCCTTTCTTTAGATAATTCGCTCATTCCCAGCCAATACTTTTAATTGCTTGGAAAATTTCAACATTATTTTTTTTGTTTGGAAATCCTTCCGCTCAAATAAGCTATGTCTTTTAAATACGGAGAATTCCAGCGCTCCGCATCCGAAAGCTGTGCCTTGGTTAGGCGCCACTGCCAATTTCCGTAAGACTTACCCGGAGTATTCATTCTACAATCTTGTCCAAGGCCTATGATATCCTGCATAGGGAATATCGCAAGGCGCGCGCAACTCATCATAACGGCGTGAATCATATCCCAATTGGGGACATCTCCCGATGCCCTAAAGTATCTTCGAAATTCGTCTTTCACAGATTCCGAAGCTCCGGCATACCATCCGCAAGAAGTATTGTTGTCATGTGTCCCGGTATAGTAAACGCAATCACGCCTTACATTGTGGGGAAGATAGGGATTTTCCGGAGAATCCCCAAACGCAAACTGCAGAACCGCCATTGCCGGTATTTTTATTTTGTCGCGCAAGTCCATCGCCCTTCTGGTAAGAATCCCCAAATCTTCCGCGACAAACTTTCCGTGCGGAAATAGTTTTTTTAAATAATCAAAAAACTCAATTCCAGGGCCCAACCTCCACCGACCTTTGCGGGCGTCGTTTGATTTCGCCGGTATCGACCAATAGTCGGCAAAGCCCCTAAAATGATCCAAGCGGATTATGTCGTACATATCCAGACAAGCCTTGATTCTTCTCCGCCAAAAATCATAGACATCCCGTTTATGCCCTGCCCAATCGTAGAGCGGATTGCCCCAAAGCTGTCCTTCAGCGGAAAAATAGTCGGGCGCAACTCCGGCGACATTGCGCGCAGAACCGTCCTTATTGAGTTCAAACAGTTCGGGGTTAGCCCATACATCTGCAGAATCGTGCCCCAGAAAAATCGGCAAGTCTCCAAAAATTGAGATGCCGCGTTTTTTAGCTTCAGCCTTAAATTCGGCATATTGAGAGAAAAAGACCCATTGTCCGAATTTTACAGTATTTCTAATGAAATCCGCGGCTTCGTCCAATTTGCAGTTCTTAGCCGATTTAAAATCCCTAAATTCAGGCGCCCAGTTGTACCACGGAACGCCGCCAAACAAAGATTTTAAAGCGGCAAAAAGCGAATATGAATCCAGCCAAAACGCGTTCTTTTTTTTAAAATTTTCGAAAGATTTTCTGTCCGCCAAATTAGAACTTTCCAAGAATCTCGAATAGGCAACTCCTAAAAGCCTGGGCAAAATTCCATACAATGCCCCAAAGTCGCACGATGTCTCGGAAAGTGAGCGCAACGGATTCAAGTCAAAATCCGCAAGCCAGCCGCGTTCTACCAGCTTTGAATAATCTATAAAATAAGGATTTCCCGCAAATGCCGAAAAAGTTTGATAAGGAGAATCTCCAAATCCTGTGGGGCCCAATGGGCAAATTTGCCAATATGAAAAGCCGGAAGCCTCCAAATAGTCAAAAAATCTAGCCGACGCCCCGCCTATATTACCTATACCGAACTCCGAAGGCAAACTTGATATATGCAAAAATACGCCGGCTCCGCGCCCGGACTTCCATGAAAAATCAACCATTTTATCACATCCTATGCATTTATAAAAAGGCGGGGCGCCGATATCTCGGCGCCCCCAACAGTTAAAGCCTAGTAGCTGCGCCCCTCTCGATTTTCGTAATAATTTATATATGCGTTGTTTAGAACCATATATCCCCCGGGAGTAGGATAGTTGCCGGTAAAGAACCAGTCGCCGTCGCAGCTTGGTATTGACTTATGCAAATCTTCAACCGTTTGATAGACTATCTCAACTTCGCCTTTCCATTCGATGTTGTGGGGATAAACAAGCTCGGAAATCTTGGCAGTTATCTCGTCGTCTGTAAACTGGTCGTATATGCGCTTTACATAGTTTTTCATTTCCGAGGCAGGCTTGCCTTTTTGGGCTATGCACTGCTGGTAAACTTCGCGTATCAACTCTCCGTTTCCGCGCTCTTTCAAGAGCTTTACGGCTGCCTGGAAAGCTATAAATTTTCCGATTTCGCTCATATCTATACCGTAGCAGTCCGGATATCGAACTTGCGGAGCCGTAGAGGCGATGACTATTTTCTTCGGATTTGTGCGGGCAAGAATGCGCAAAATCTGCTGGTTTAAAGTCGTACCGCGCACGATTGAGTCGTCAAGGCAAACCAGAGTGTCCTTTGGCTCTACGACGCCGTACGTTATATCATAAACGTGGGAAGCCAGCTGCATTCTATCCTTTTCCTGCGTTATGAACGTGCGGAGTTTTATGTCTTTATGGGCTATTTTTTCCCCGCGCGGCCAGTTGTTCATAACGTAAGTGTCTATAAACTCGTCCGTGAGTTCCCCGCCATCCTGTGCGAGTTTCTTTAAGGCCTCCTTGACCTGCTTGCGGCGTATTACGCGCAGCCCGCTCATCATTCCGTAATAGGCTATTTCAGCCGTGTTGGGAATGTAGCTGAATATGCTGTCCCTAAAATTTTCGCCAATGCTTTTAAAAAGCTTGGGGCACAGCGCAGCACCCAAAGCCTTGCGTTCGGCGTAGATTTGAGGATCGTTCCCGCGCGAAAAATAAAGCCGCTCAAAAGTGCAGGAATGGCGCTCGCCAGCGGGCCGATAAGAACGTTCTACAGTAGTGCCGTCGCTCTTTATGACAAAAACGTTTCCGGGGGCTACCTCTTTTATATCCGACTCTGACGCCTCAAAAACCGTCATCAGAGGAACGCGTTCGGAAGCGAATGCTATTATTTCGTCGTTTTTCAAATAAAAGCAAGGGCGTATTCCGTGGGCGTCCCTCAAGACAAATGCGTCGCCATTTCCTATGGCGCCGGCAATTGTGTAGCCGCCGTCCCAATCTTTGGCTGCATTGCTTACTATGCGCACGGGATTCATGCGCTCATTCATCATCTCGAGTATATGCTCACCGGCTATGCCTTTGTCGCGAAGTTCGCGGTAGATTTCGGCGTGTTCAATGTCCAAGTGGAAGCAAATTTCTTCAAGGATCGCCTGGGTGTCAGTGCTGAAAACGGGATGTATTCCGCGCTCTATGAGCTTATTGTTAAGCTGCTCGGTATTTGTAATATTAAAATTCCCAACGAGCATAAGGTTGCGCGCAGGCCAAGTGCTTTTGCGCCAAAACGGATGGCATGTGTTTTTATCGTAATTGCCGCTGGTTCCGTACCTGAGATGCCCGATTAAAAGTTCCGCGCCGTAGTCGAAGTTCGACTTCACAGTATCTGGAAAATCCGGATGGATAATGCCTTTGCGAACCTTGTCATTATATATTTCCAACTGCTCCCTGAATATCTCCGACAGCCCGTTGGACGCCGCGTTTCGCGAGCGGAATATAAAGTTCTCGCCCGGAGGGACCCCTATCTTGACAGCTCCTATTCCCGCGCCGTCCTGACCGCGGTTGTGCTGTTTTTCCATCAGCAAAAAGAGCTTGTTAAAGCCGTAGATTGGTGTGCCATACTTTTGCCAATAGTACTTCAGCGGCTTGAGCAGGCGTATAAGCGCTATGCCGCACTCGTGTTTAATAGGATCGCTCATAATAAAATAGAAATTTTTGCGTTATAGTATTTGCAAGCTAAAAAACTTGGCAAGTTTTATCGTCATATAAATAAAATTTTATAATACAGCCAAAAATTTTCCGGCAAAACCGCTATTTTTTAGACTTTCCAAAAGCGTTTCCAAAAGCGTCGCCGAAAGAATTGCCGAATGGAGTTCCAAAGCTGCCTGAAGATCGGCCGAAGCCGCTCCCGCGAGAAGACGGAGAACGCCTTGCACCTCCGGAGATTTCTCCGGCTGACCTTACCCTCTTTTGCGGATTTGATTTAAGCGACAGCGCAATTCTTCTGCGCTCCATATCGACTTCAAGGACATACGCGCTAACTCTTTGCTGCGGCTTTACAACATCTGCGGGATTTCTTACGAAAACATCCGCAAGCTCGCTTACATGCGCAAGCCCGTCCTGATGGACGCCTATATCTATAAACGCTCCGAAAGCCGTCACGTTCGTGACTATACCCGGCAAGCGCATACCCTCGCGCAAATCCTCGATGCTATACACGCCTTCAGCGAATGAAAAAGCCTCAAATTTTTCACGAGGGTCTCTCCCAGGCTTGCCAAGTTCCTGCATTATATCTTTTAAAGTCGGCATCCCAAGTTCGCCGTCGACATATTTATTGAGGTCTATCTTTGCGCGGACAGACGCGTCCTTGATAAGAGTCTCTACATCCGCCCCCACATCGGACGCCATGCGCTCTACGACAGAATACCGTTCTGGGTGCACCGCCGACGCGTCAAGCGGATTCTCTCCTCCACGGATGCGCAGGAATCCCGCGGCCTGTTCAAAGCCTTTTGCGCCCAAGCCCTTTACTTTCATAAGCTCTTTGCGAGATTTAAACGGCCCGTTTTCGTTGCGGTAGGCTATTATATTCGCCGCAGTAGTGGAATTTAAACCAGAAACGTACGACAACAACTGTTTGCTCGCCGTATTAACCTCAACGCCCACGCTGTTTACGCAGCTTATTACTACGTCGTCGAGAGTACGTTTTAAAAGGGTCTGGTTGACGTCGTGCTGATACTGCCCAACGCCTATTGACTGCGGGTCTATTTTTACAAGCTCAGCCAAAGGATCCATAAGGCGGCGGCCGATTGAAACTGCTCCGCGGACGGTTATGTCGAAATTTGGAAATTCCTCGCGCGCGACCTCCGAGGCGGAGTATATAGACGCGCCACTCTCATTTACCATCACAATAGGTATGGACGAAGGCAACCCCAATCTTTTTACAAAAGCCTCGGTCTCGCGGCTTGCTGTGCCGTTGCCTATTGCTACGGCCTCTATTTCAAACATCTTGCACAAACCGCGAATCTTTGTCTCTGCCTCCTTTTCCCTCAAGTCGGACTGCCCAATATAAATCACATCGTTATGCAAAAGGTCGCCCTGCCTGTTTAAACAGACTACTTTGCATCCAGTGCGAAATCCCGGATCTATCGCCAATACGTTTTTTCTTCCCAGAGGCGAGGACATTAGGAGCTCTCGCAAGTTGCCGGCAAATATCTTGACCGCCTCCTCGTCGGCGCGTTTTTTTACCTCTAGACGCATATAAGTTTCGGTCGTGGACGACAAAAGCCGCTTGTATGAGTCCTCGACGGCAGCCTCAACCTGCTTTCCGCAGGGAGACGACGGAGACTTTACAAACATGCGCCTGAGAATTTCCAAGGCTCCTGATTCTTCGGGAACAATCCGCATAATCAGCATTCCTTCGGCTTCGCCGCGGCGGATGGCCAACACGCGGTGCGATGGCGCGCTTTGGGCGTTTTCGCTCCAATTGAAATAGTCCCTATATTTTGCAGCTTCGGTTTCTTTGCCCGTCAAAACCTTTGAGGAAAGCACCGACTCTTTTTCAAAATAAGACCTCAAGGCGCCCCTAGCCTCCGCATTGTCGCTTATATTTTCCGCGATTATGTCGCGGGCGCCCGCTAGGGCCTCGTCCGCGTTTGCAACTCCTTTTTCAGCCGACACAAATTCCAACGCCTTTTCGGAGAAATCGGCTTCCTGGTTGTTGAAAATAAAATCTGCAAGAGCCTCCAGCCCCTTTTCTTTGGCTGCTCCAGCCCCTTTTCTTTGGCTGCCGTAGCGCGAGTTCTGCGCTTGGGCTTGAAGGGCTGGTATATGTCCTCAAGGCGAGCTAGGGAATCGGCCGCATCCAAAGACTTTTCCAAGTCGGCGGAAAGCAGGTTGCGCTCGGACAGAGACTTTTTTATGGCGTCGCGGCGGTCGTCTATGGCCTTCAACCTTTCCAAATCGTCGCGTATCTTTGCGATTTGAACTTCATCGAGAGTGCCGGTAGCCTCTTTTCTGTACCTTGCTATGAAGGGAACCGTTGCGCCTTCTTCCAACAATTTGGCTGCTGCCGCGACTTGCGTTACTGCAATATTTAAATCTTTTGCTACTAAAATTAGATGGTCCTGGTTCATAAAAAAATCGAAGCTTTGTACTTTGCCAAAGACTTCGATTTTTGTAAAGACGATTAGAAATTTTTATTTCTATGCCGTATAGCCTTCCGCGATTTCAACCGCGCGCATATTGTGGCGCGTTTCCGCAATTTCAATAGAAGCGCTGTGGGCTTGAATCACCCACAATACCAACAGGCACAAAGAAACTATGTTCAACACTCCCAAAACCAGTATGGCAGAAAACAGCACAAGCGGAGATTCCGCCAGCGAAGCCATTAAGGCTTGCTTATCCATTCCATTAAGCCCACCCGCAAATGAGGACAATAGATTCAATATACAATACAATAATGCCGCAAACGACGACACCTCCTGTTTGCGGTTTAAAATTGCCAGCTGCTCGTTTGCGCGCTTTGCAAATTCCCAAAAGAAGAAAAAAGCCCATATTACGTTGAAGACTGGAACAAACATTAGGAATACGCGCCACCCAGGAGTCACTTTGTCGTCGGGGCGCGCCACAGTTTTCCACGCATTGTAGACAAACTTTACCGCGTAAACGAGAGTTATTATGAAAAAGACCAAGGTTAAAAATATAAATATAGCGGCTATAATGGCCATAGAGAGATTTGAATTGGGATTTATTCCGCTAACATTGCCGCTCTCCACGACAATATTTAACCCTAAAGCCAGACAGAAGAAAACCGCCGCAAGAACGACGGCGACCACATCAACTATCGACCATATCCACATCTTTTTGTAATTGGAGTCTATTCTCCTAGCCAAACTTGAATTATATTTCATAAACTTTGCGTTTTCGATTATTGCCGGAATATTTTATCGCCCGGATAAAAATGCTTGTTAAATAATTTTATTAAAGTTTTTTTAGTTTTGTCAACAAAACAGCAGCCCAAAGCGCAGTTGCCCCCTGCAAATGCCCATAAAACAGTATGTTGCGCAGATTGGGATTTTGCATAAAAGCCAAGCATTTAGCTTCGGAAGCTCTTAAAAATGGAAGCTCCTTTAAAAATATCGCCGCCTTTGCGCCGAATATGAAAAAAAACGGGGCGGATAAATATCCGCCCCTCATGCGTAAAATTTATTTTATTTTCTTCTATATGCCGCAAAAGCTATTGCAAGGGCGCCGAGAATTGCAGCCGCAATTGCCGGTTCCGGCACCGCCACAAGAGAATACTCCCAATTAGACCCGTTTGCCGTCTCTACTATATCGTAAAGATCCATATCATATCCCTCAAACACCAAGAAATCCATCCAAGTCATACCCTCGACATCCTCAATGGTGGTTGAAAGCAAATGGTCTGAAAGCTTTACCGTAGATATGAGGTGGTCTTCGCCTATATTATAATTTTTAATTACAAATGCGGAATCCGCTATAATGAGACCCTTTGAGGTTTCTGCGTCAGCGCGCGAAACAAGTCCGCCAAATTCAAATCCTTCAAAAGTGAAAGTCTGCGCGGAAGAATTTTCGCCAAAATCGAGAACCGGCCTGATTGAAGCGCCTTTTGAGAGCCAGCTGGCGGCCTCAAAGCGGACATTGCGAACCTGTTGGGAAAATCCGTTAAGCTGCATGAGCGGCTGAGTTGCGGTTGAAGAAGTGGAAGCCTGCGAAAAAGACAATTGAGTGGAAGTGGATATCTGGTTGTCTCCCATAAAAATAATCGTTCCGCCTAGTATCTGAAATCTTGCCCCGGTGACTGCAAGAGCTCCATTAGATTTATTTAATACCAATGTAACGTCATTTTCCACAATCATATAGCCAGTCAACTCGTTTGACTCCGAACCTCCCAATACAAATTTTCCAGTGTATGAGCCAGTACCTCCGCTGCCTCCAAACACTATTTGCGACGGAGAGACAAGTTTTGAATTTATATTTACCACAACCTGAGAAGACTGCAATGCGGAATTGCCCGCATAAAAGCGAATATCGCCGTTGGTTCCACTTAGGGAATTCGTTTTGGAAGATATTGTGTATCCATCGGAAAAAGTCGTTGTCCCGGCATAAAAATACATCCGCGTCCACAAGCTGGAATAGCTTCCTCCATCGGCAAGTCCGGCTGAAGTTTCAATTTCTATATCCGTATTAAAAACGAAAGACGATGAACTATTCTTGTCAAAAACGGAAGGGCTTTGCTCGCTTACAGTAGTGCTTTGCAATGGCGCGCTTAGGAAAAGCGAGCTGCCATTTGAGGAAGTAATTTCCGTGGGGAGATTTGATGATTCGGATATAATAAGTTTAGAAAGAGACGCATCTACATCCAAGTTTATGCCATTTAAATCAGTGTCTGCGCCGTTGAATCCGGAATTGACCCCAAGCGTGACAACATCTCTATTTGAAATGTCCAATCCCGGCTGGGCGGCCGCTTCGCTAGTGGTCCAACCATCGCCGGAAGTTGCATCCGTATTCCAATTTCTTAAATCAGACCAGTTTCTTGTGGCGCTTTCACCTTCAACTCCGCGCGTAAAATAATAATCTTCAGCCCATGCGCTTGCAAAAAGCAAAGGCAAAATAGAGGTAAACAAAAGAGTATTAATTTTCATAACATACAAGTTCTAATTTACGATATTTAAATGTTTCCCACAAAAGTCAAATTTTTTTCCTTTGATTTATAGATAAAAATGCTTCTACTTTATTTCTCCTTGACGCGGATATTATGCTAAAATATTTTAACAGCATTATGAAGTTTTCATTTGTTCAGACGTTTTTAGTTGCATTCACTTTAACTCTGAGCGGTTGTTCTTCGTGCGAACGGCATTTGGCAGATTCCGACAATATAGGCGATATTTCAATGCCACCAGAAGACGATATTTCCCAAGTATTTCCCTATGGCATAACGGCAAAAACGCCCCCCTATCTAACTAAAATAGAATCCTTTTGGTACAATCCGTCAAGGTACAGAATAAATCTTAGAGTATTCCAGGGCTGCCCGCAAATAGAACGCTCAAAAAACGGCCGACTTTGGGCTGCGTGGATAGCCAGCAACGAACAAGCCGAACGCGCATACATAAACGACAAAAACGGCAACAGGATAATTCCGCAAGCCGACCAGCCATCTCATATCGGGCAATTTGGAATAATAGCCACAAGCTCCGACGACGGCAAAACCTGGAAAGAAGTTTTTGCATTCGACCCGCGGGAACAACTTGGAGCCACATCGAGCGATATACTGCTGTGGAAAGACTATGAAGGGAAAATCCGCGTTGTGGTTGTCAGGAACATGTGCGTAGGCGACAAGGATCTAGGCAATACTACCGCTTGGGAATTCACCATGCAGGATGCAGATTCCGAATGCCCCCAGTTTTCAAAACCGCGCCTCTTGGGAAGGTTTAATTTGTCTGTAATAAAGCCGCTTATATTTAAGGACGGCTCGATTTTGCGTTCTGGCGATATTTTCCTAGAAGATAACAGCCCGGTTAAGACAAAATTTGTAATGGAAAATCCCGACGGTTCCATAAGGTTTGTATCCCACGTAAACTGCCCCAACGCATCGTTCGCCGAAGCTGCCCTCCTTGAGCGAAAAGACGGAAGCCTATTTACAATAGTCAGAATGAAAGGCGATGTGCATACGGCGTTTGAATCATTCGACAAGGGAAAGACGTGGAATAAGATAGGGAAAATGAATCCCGAAATAGGCATAGATGCTAAAATAATTCTCGGCAGGCTAGCATCGGGGCGCGTGCTCATGGTGGGCAACGACGTTCCGAAATCTGGGAAAGAAAAACTTCCTTGGCGCTCAAAGATGACCGCGTTTTTGTCTGACGACGACGGCAAAACATTCCCCCACAAGCTGCTCTTAGACGAGCGCGCAGACGTAAGCTATCCGTCTTTCACCCAAGCGGAAGACGGCTACATCTACATAGCCTACGACCGCGGAAGGGGAAATAAGGGGCAACATGAAATACTCATGGCAAAAATCTCCGAAGACGACATTATCGCAGGCAAAACGGTTTCCCCCAATAGCCGCCTAAAGGCGGAAATATCCAGCCCTTCTAAATACGGCGGAGGAGTCCGCGACGGAGACAAACTTTAAACCATACCCACAATCGGAATAAAATATGATTAAAAAAGCATTATTATTTATAATAACTGCCGCAACAGCTCTCTTATCCCAAGCAGACAGAATGGACTCCCGCTGGGGAGTAGCCTCCCATCCCGTCAGAAAAGGCTGGGAATATGAAATGCATGAAAAGATGTTCGACGGAATAAGGGAATGCGGCATAAATAATCTCCGCGTCGATATGGATTGGCCAGCTATAAACCCGAAACCTGGCATTTACAACTTCTCTATGTACGATGAAGTCATATGGGCCGCCAAATCAAGGGGGTTGTCTTGGCTTGGCATAATGACCGGCGGCCTGTGGGGGAAAGAAAACGCCTACAATTGCCGCAAAAGATGGCTGGACTATCTGGAAGCTACGTCAATGCGGTACTTGGGCAATGTCGAGGAATGGGAAGTTATAAACGAAGCTGATTGGGGAAGTTGGAGGCGCCTGTTCGACAACGATTTTGAGAAATTGGGCGCCGAATACGGCAAACTTTTAAAAGACGCCTATCCAGCTATAAAGAAAGGCAACCCCAACGTACGCGTGCTGTTCACGGGAATAGCCGACATGTACAGCAAATTTATAGAAGCCGCCTTTAAGCAAGGCATAGAAAATAGCTTCGACGCCATGAATGTCCACCGGTACTACGGACCGCAAGCTCCAGAGCTGGATTTCACAGCTGCGTTTGAAAACGTCAGAAACTTGATGAAAAAATACGGCATAGACAAGCCCGTATGGGTCACAGAAACGGGTTCCAATACGGCGCCACTTCAGCCCGCAACAGTGGCGGGGATACCGTTGGCTCTTAAGAAACTTGGCATAGACCCCGATGCCGGAGAGCTTGCAATATTCGAAGACCGGCCTGAAAACTATTTTACAAATTACATGTACGATTACACGGGATACATGTTTCCGAACGCAAAAGATTTTATAAGAATAAGGCTTTCGGATATTGAACGCTTGGACGCCCAAAAAGCCAAAGCCATTCTGCTGCCGGCCGATGGGACTTTTCCCCGCAAATACTTGGGAGCTTTGAGAAAATATCTCTCAAAAGGCGGAACTGTCGTGATACCTGCCCAAGTGCCTTTTAAAAACGAATTCGTGCAGAGCAAAGAAAATATATTTAATTTGAAGTACGGGAACACTAATGAATTGAAAAACTTCAGGCTTGGAGTAGCCACGGGAGGCGGCTCTCTGCCTAAAAAATTCTCGTCGGGATATGAACCCGGAGAGGAATTCCCCGAACTTTCCCCATCGGGGGTTTATTCTTCGACCTATCTAACCACCGACAATTTAGGCCCAAAAGACAAATTCATTCCTATATTCTGCGCTGTGCACAACGGCAAGAAATACCCATTGGGTGGAATTTACAAGCTTGGTGGAGATCTCAATGGAAACATAATAACATTTCCCGGCCCAATTAACTCAGGCGGATCGGAAAACTACCAGGCCAAACTATTGCCCCGCTATATGATAACCATACTTTCCTGCGGCGTAGAAAAAATATTTACATACAGCTACCATTCAAACGCCAGAGAGAGCGATTCCGAAGGGCACTTCGGAATAACGCGCTACGACCTCTCCCCCAAGCCAGCATGGCGCGCGTATAAAAATATTATAGAAATGCTAGGCGAGAAATCAGTTCCGGTATTAAAGAGGGACAACGAAATTTGCCTTGCAAACTGGACGCGCGACGACGGCAAAAACGTCTTTGCGATATGGAGCCTGAACGAATACAAGCAAACTAAAGTAGACGTTTCAATTGAGGGCAAAATTCTGGAGATGAAAAACCACGTTGGAGGGAATGTGAATATCCCAAGCGGAAATAATTTTACAATGAATCTAACCTCTGCAATGACATTCATTGTAGGCCCTGAAAACATATATTACAAACGCAAATAGAAATCCCGACTTTATCGGCTAAGAATTAATGACGATAAAGATAATATGGCGAATTTAATTTTATTGAGGCACGGACAAAGCCTGTGGAACCTTGAAAATAGATTTACAGGATGGACCGATGTCGATTTGTCCGAAGAAGGGATAAAAGAAGCGCGGACAGCGGGAAAGATTCTGGCAAAGAACGGAATCTCTTGGGATATTGCCTATACGTCTCTTCTAAAAAGGGCAATAAGGACGCTTCATATAGCCGCAGCGGAAACAGACTGCCTTTATACCCCTGAGGCGCGATCGTGGAGGTTAAATGAAAGGCATTACGGCGCTTTGCAGGGTTTGGACAAATCAGAAACATCAAGAAAATACGGAGAAAAGCAAGTCCGCATATGGCGGCGCAGCTACGATATTCCGCCGCCTATGTTGAATCCTGGCGATCCCCGTTCCCCGGTATTTGAAAAAAAATACCGCAATATAGACCCTAAAATTTTGCCAATGGGAGAATCCTTAGAAATGACTTGCCAAAGAGTGCTGCCGTTCTGGAACGACGCAATAGCGCCGTTGATTCTTGAAGGCAAAAACGTTTTAGTAGCCGCGCACGGAAACAGCTTGAGGGCGTTGGTAAAATATTTAAAACAGATTCCGGATTCTGAAATACCGAATCTGGAAATTCCAACGGGGATGCCTCAAATATTTGAAATGCGCCAAGACTTAAGCGTCGCTCGCGATTTCTACCTGAGCTAAAGCCGATGCCATTTTAGCGTCTTGAAATCCATAATCCAAAAGACAAAGGCGGAAGCTTTAGGACTCCGTGCGCAAACGAACAAGAATCAACTTTTAGGCCGTCCATGTCAAAATTGTCGATGTCGGCTATATGCTTAAATTCTCCCGAATCTTCCCCTCCGACCGGAATCTCCGCAAAATTTTCACTCGGATTAAATGCGGCAAACACGCGGGGGCACGAAATAGATCCGTCGGCGTTGAAAAGCACGGCGGCGGCGGAAGACATGTCTCCCGCAAAAAATTCAAAAAAGCCATCCGAAACGGGATGTTCGGGGCGCAAAGCCCGGGCTTCGGCTGATTTTCTAAATTTTACAAAATTGCGCATCCAATTGCAAAGCCCCGGGAAGCGCCCGCCCCTCTCGTAATCGAGGGCATTGGCGGCACCATCCTTGTATGTGTTGTCTTTTCCGTACTTAGTCCGGAGCAAATCGAACCCTTCTGCAAGCATCGGTATGCCGTGCGCAATCAGCACCAGAGCATAGGCTATTTTATAGCGTGAAATATCGGCTAAAGACGGCATATGGTATGATGTTGTTATTCTGTCGAAAAGACACATATCGTCGTGGCTTTCCAAATAATTTACAGACTGCGCGGGGAAGCGTGATGTTCCGCCCATGCTTCCGCGCATAAAATATTTAAACCCGTCGAAATTCCCGCCTCCCTTTGCATATGAAAGCATAAACTCCCTAAAGCCGTCGTTCCACGACGCAAATCCCGTATCGCGCAAAGCCGCAGCAATATGCCCCCGGAAACTCCAAGGTTCGGCGATTAATATGACGTGGGGATTTTCCGCTTTAAGCTCGCGCTCAATCTCCCTCAAGACACCTAGCCCCAAGAGTTCGGCCAAATCAAAGCGGAATCCGTCGACTCCGTAAACCGACATGAAGTGTTTTAAGGAATCTATTATCATGCGCCGCGCCATCGGGACATGCGCCCTAAAGTCGTTTCCGCAGCCGCTAAAATTCTCCAGGTTGCCGTGGCGGTCTATCTCAAAATAATACTCCTTGTCGACGCGCATCAGATAGTTAGGCTCGCCGACATGGTTGTAAACCACATCCAAAATCACGGCAATTCCGGCATTGTGAAAGGCGTCCACCAGCGCGGAAAAGTCAGCGTATTGCGACCCTTCTCTCGGGTTTGATGAATACGAGCTGGCTGGAGCGAACCAATTCACCGGCATGTATCCCCATTCGTAGTCTTCGTATTTGGCAGCCGTAAATTCCTGAACAGGCTGCAGCTCTACGCAATTTGCCCCGGTTTTGCGCAGGTAGCAATCTTCAGACTTCAACCATTTAGAAAGGCCTTCAAAACGCAGGCGGTCTCCGGCAGTTATACCAACTGGAGCTTTAGCCAAAACATCGCGCAAATGCGCCTCGACTACAACCAAATCGTGCCATGACGGCGGCTTAAAATTCTTATGCTTTCTGGGAAGAGCATATTGGACTATGGAATATCCAGAAGAAGAATCCATAGCCAGCGCGTAAGGGTCTGCAATATTCTTGCCGGAATCGAAGTCAGTTCCGGGAGTGGAGTTTTTGCCGCCTATGCGCCAAACGTAAAAAGCTCCGCAAATATCCTTGCCCGCAGCTGCCGTCCAAACCGCGCCGTCGCTCGTAGAGGCTTCTATTGAACCTTCAAAATCCTTCCCGTCGCGGCTCCACAAGACACGCGCAGAAGAAGCCCTGGGCGCGAATATCGAAAACTTGGTGACGCCTTCCTCCAACCTGCACCCCAGTTTCGCATTGGAGTAAATTTGAAAAAGCAGCTGCGCGACTTCAACGTCCACTGAACAGCCTAAATCAGGCGCGCTTACTTTCAGGTTGTCGCAAAGCCCGCAGACATCCTCAAATTTTATAGAGAGCAAATGCGCTCCAGTACGGTCGAGGTTCAGCCGAAGATTCGCAAACCCGTGCCTGTCGTGCTCAATATTAGGAGCGTCCGCTCGGGGCTCCAACCAATGCCCATCGCCCGCGGCAAATTTAAAATGAGCGGTTCTTTTTGGGATTCCCAACTCCGAAATTTTAGCGCTTATTTCCATTGCGCCGTCTGAAGACGCCCGCATTTTCCAGCGCTGATTTCCTATCGCCCCGCCCCATCCGTTAAAAGATCCGCACAAATAATAATCCATATCGCCGCATTTTGAGCAATTTGGGAAATTCTCCTCGGCCATCCTAAAATAGACAGTATCGCAATCTATATAATACGAACTATATTTCGCGAACAGCTGTTTCGGAGGCCGGGACACTGAAAACGCCGGAATTCTATCCGCTCCCGAAACTTTCAAATCGCATACAGAAGGCAAGTCTCTATTAAAAACAACAAGTATCTCCGAAGCTGAATGCCACCACGCCTTTAGAATTTTCATATTGTCAGTTGCTTTGAAAGCGAATTTTTTTTATGCCTCCGGAACGCTTTGAAACCTTTGAATTGGAGCTGCCGCGGCCGATTTTTATCGCAGAAGTTTTGTTTGAATTAGATGGAATCAACTCCCCAGAAGGGCGCTGCGAAGCCGTAAAATCCGACTCGCCAAAAATTTTTCCGGCGGATGCATCTTTAGATTCCTCTCCATGCCCGCCCGACGCCGAACCGAACGAAAAATTTACCTGCACTGTTGCGTTTTCCTCGTCTCGTTTTTGAGCCTCCTTAGCTGCCGCCATGTTTTTATCGGCAGACTGCTCCAACATGTCTATCTTTATTTCCGGAACGGAATCCTCCGGAGAGCCTCCTCCCGGCGAATTTGCGCCTGAAGATGAAGGCGATGCCTCGTGCCGCCAAAACATCATGCGCGACAACAGCGATTCCCGCGGTTCAGATCCGTACAATTGCCTTTGCTTAAAATCCTCCGCAAGATCTTCGAGCGAATCTCCTCCCGAATTTTCACTTGCGGCTTCCGGCTTGTTTCCGGCGGCAATTTCTACACCTACTGGATTCGAATCTTCGAACCTGAAAACAATTTCGTCTTTGCCAACAAAACCAAGTTTTTCGCGTATTATTCTTTCGGCAAATTTTTCATCGTGCAAGAGGCGGTAAAAATATTGCGTCTTATATTCTTTGTCCGCCTTGAGCTTCTGGACATGGTCGAACAATTTTTGCCTAACCATGTCGCGCTCCGCGTTTTCTTCGCGCATAGCTACCCAATTGACGTACGCTATGGCCGCAAACGCGACAATCGCAACCGACATTATAAGCATCATCAACCTGTAAATTCCGCGGACTCCCATTTTTACTTTTTTACAATATCGCACCGTGAAACGGGTCTGTAAAGCAAGAAAAGTCGCAAGGAGAAAATAGGCTGATGAAAAATAGTCTCGCATATCCGCCCGAAGGCTCTAAATGTTTTCTCTATG
>FR901589.1:63662-63925 GCA_000438015.1 Coraliomargarita sp. CAG:312
TAGTAGGTTGCGGCAGAAGCGGATTCAACGCGGCAAAAACCTTAATGGAAATCGACGACGAGATATCAATTACCGCCTTGGCTGACGCATTTGAAGACTGCGCCATATCTTTGCACAAAAGGCTCTCGGACATTTCGTCCTCCCGCGGAGAGTTCGCTTTAAATAAATACGCCGTAAAACAGGACACTATTTTTACAGGCCTCGATTGTTGCCAAAAGGCACTGCAAACAAATCCCGATATAATAGTGCTTGCCACCCCCCCC
>FR901589.1:63949-70962 GCA_000438015.1 Coraliomargarita sp. CAG:312
CACCCCCCCCGTTTTCCGGCCTGACGAAGTAAAGGCGGCTGTTGCGAAAAATGTCCATATATTCATGGAAAAACCAGTGTGCGTAGACCCAGTCCAAGCCCGGAGAATGTATGCCCTCGCAAAGGAGGCTGAAGCAAAAAAACTTACAGTAATAAGCGGAGTCCAAAGACGCTACCACGCGGGATACCGCGAAGCCGTAAAACGCCTTCAAGACGGACAAATAGGCGAAATCTTAGGCGCCCAATGTTTTTGGATGCTGCCCCATTTCGACGGAATGGATTTAAAAACTCCGCCAGATGCTGACCCGGAACAATTGGAATACCAACTTAGAAACTGGGGGCTTTTTACTTGGACATGCGGAGACCATATCGTAGAACAGCAAGTACATAATCTGGACGTAATAAACTGGGCTCTCAACCGGGACCCGAAGTTTGTAAACGGGATAGGCGGCAGGGCGCTGTCGCTTCCAATGCCACAATACGGAAACAGATTCTCTCACTTCTCAATCGACTACGATTACGGCGCGGACGTCCATCTGCAAAGCGTATGCAGGCAGGAGCCGTCAACCTCGCACCTGGTATTGGAAAGAATTTTCGGAACCAAAGGAGTTTTTGAAACGAATCTATTTTCAGGGCAGCAAATAAGGGGAGAAAACAACTGGATAGCAGGGGAATCGCCCGATCCGGCCATTGAAATGCATAGGACACTTCTAAAATCCGTCAGAAACGGAGAGGCTGTAAATACAATGAAAACGATGACAGACTCTTCCATGCTGGCTATCGCCGGCAGATTGAGCGCGTATTCAGGATTGCGCTTTAAGTATAAATGGGCAAAACTGCGTTCAAAAGAATCGCTTTTCGACGGAAAGCTAGAGTTTGGCAAAAAACCGATAGCTCCCCTGCCCGTCCCAGGAGAATACAAACTGGTATAAAACTTACATACAAATATTTATGGCGAAAAACGGCAGACTGCTTTGGACTCAGAAAATCGTCGAAGGAACGACAAGCAAACGGCTCGCCAACGGCGGAATCGTCTGGACTTCTGAATCCGNNAATCGTCTGGACTTCTGAATCCGTAAAAGCGAAAACATCCAAGTGGATGATCCGAAAAAACGCGGAAAAAGACAGCGCGTTGACAGGCGGACAAATGAACGGAATCGTTCTCGGCATAGACCCAAGCCTTCGCGGCACAGGGCTGGCAGTATTGGAATCAATGCCCGATGGAACTTTGCGCTATATTGAAAGCCTTACCGTATCAAACCACAAATCTCTTTCAATGCCGGAATGCCTTGCAAATATATTCAAGCAGACTGCAGCAATAATAGAGCGGACACATCCAGTATGCGCTGCAATCGAACAAAGCGTTTATGTGCAAAACTTTAAGACTGCTATGATTCTTGGGTCGTCGAGGGGAGCGGCAATCGCTGCGGCTTCACTGGCTGGACTAGATGTCTATGAATATCCGCCCCTAAGAATAAAACAAGCGGTCATAGGCTACGGGAGGGCAAGCAAAGAACAGGTCTCCCGCTCTGTTTGCGACCTTGTAAAAGGCGCGGGAATTCTTCCAAACGACGAGTCTGACGCAGCCGGAGCGGCAATCGCCCATATATACACCCACAAAATAAAATCCGTTTAAACTTTAAAATTATGAAAAAAACTCTAATAGCCATGGCTGCCGGAATGGGCAGCAGATTCGGAGGCCTGAAACAAGCCGCAAAATTCGGGAACCCTCCGAAAACAATGCTGGACTTCTCCATTGGAGACGCAATGGAAGCAGGATTTGAAAAAATCGTATTTGTCATAAGAAAAGATATAGAATCAGCTTTCAGGGAAAGCGTATCGGCAAAATACGAAAAACTTGCGGACGTACGCTATGTATTTCAAGAGGCTTGCGGTGCAAAACTGCCGGAGGGACGGACAAAACCATGGGGAACCGGGCATGCCGTTCTAGCATGTTCCAACGTCGTCTCCGAACCGTTTCTGGCAATAAACGCCGACGATTTTTACGGGAGCAAAGTCTACAAGCAATCTGCAGAATTTTTGGGAAATCGCTCTCCCAATACCTACGCTCTGGCTGGATACAAGCTGAAAAATACTCTATCAAAAAACGGCGGAGTGTCTCGCGGAATTTGTTCGGCAGACTCAAACCTGAATCTTATGGATGTGCGTGAGTTTACAGGACTCGAATTTGACAAGTCCTCCGGGAAAATATCGTCAAATGAGGGGGAGTTTTTTACCGGAGACGAATTTACCTCGCTTAATTTTTGGTCTTTTAGTGTCGATTTTATGAAACTGCTGGAACGATACTTCGACGACTTCATGAAAGAAAATTCCCAAAGTTCCAAGGCAGAATTTTATCTCCCTTCCGCGGTAGGAAGGGCGGTAAAAGAAAACGCGGCAATAGCTAAAATTCTTCCTACCGACGAAATCTGGCAAGGAGTCACCTACCGTGAGGATGTCGCTGCAGTAGAAGAATTTTTTAAGAGCCGTACATTAATTTAAATACAACCCTACCCCAATTCAACGCAATGAATAAAGTAATACCATCGGTTATTTCCCTTCTAGCATTGGCAGCAATATTGGCTTTTGCGCTAAAAGACAGCATCCGCCCCAAAGAACAGCTCCCTCCAATAAAGTCCTCCCAACCAAGCCAAGATGCAGGCATAAAGAGCGCCAAGCCTTCCTCAAAAGATGTTGCGCAAATCTCGGAAGCCGCAAGCACCTCCAAATTTGGAGCCCGCATATACACTAGCCTCCAAAACCCCAATATGCAATGGTGGTTTAATCTGCCCCCAAATTCAACTCCTCATATAGCCCCGATAAAAAAACTCTTTATAGGCCAAACATTTTCCATATTTTCTTTTTTGGACAAAGCGCAAATAAAAGATGGAAAGTTCTCCGTGACATATTCCATAGAAGTTGTGACTCCAGACAATGCAAGAGAAACTCTCTTAAAGCCCACATTATTTGAGGGGGAGAAAAAAAGCAAAGACGTAATTCTGGCATGCCCCGACATCATCACCGCAAATGCCACTAAAGATTACAAGGAAGGACGCTACTTTTTTGAAATATCAGCAAAAGACAATATATCCGGACAAGAAGCAAAAGGCTCCACATACGCCGACTTTGTAAAATGGAGCCCGCCAAATCCGTTTGTCGGAGAAAAGCTGGTTTATGATTACATCAGAGGTTTTTATCTTCAGCCGTCGGCTGAACACCTCTATTCGATTTTCTTCTCAAAAGACTTAAATTTGGAACAGAAAGGAGCGCCGAACTCTCTAAATTATACCCTAATTGGATTTCTAAAAGCCGCATTTAAAAATTGCAGCTTTTTAATGGACGAAATAAGAAAAAACTTCAAGAGCTACGACAATCTTGAGCGATCCAAGATAATATTTCTTATGGCAATATGCAACGCCGATGCAATAGACGACAGCCTTCTAACTCAAAAGGAGCGCGACTATCAAAAGCGCATACGTGAAGCCAGTTTCCCCGATCCTTACAAGAGTTGGGACAGAGTTCTTGGTGCAGCCCAGATGGACATGCTTTTTGGAGAATTTATGGCAGACGGAACGTACGCTCCGATACGCCGCGTAATGGATTTGTTATCATACGCCTCAGAAGCAGAATTTGCGGAAAAAGCCATCGCCGAAAAGAAAAAGCCCGAAGCCCCATCTGACAGGGAGAAATTTATGCTGGGAATTTTAAACCGCACCGCCATATATTCTTTGTTGCGCCGTGCGCACCAAGACCCTTTAATAGCAGACTATTGCATTTGGGCCATCTTGAACAACGACGTACCTGCCAACGGAGTTGCCGAATTCAAGCCTTTTTTCATAAAAGACGCAAATAATAGCCAGCATCAAACGGAAACCCCAAAAGCTGCGGGGAAAAAAGAACCTGAGCATCAAAATGTGAAAACGCCATCCATAGAATCCAGATAGTCATAGACTAAGGCGTATTTGTTTTTAGCCCAGAGCCAAACCGGAGCGTAGCGTTTTTGTTTTAGATTCGGCAAAAAGGCTTTCCCTAAAATTAATGGAAGATATTTTAAGAAACATCTTTAAGGACAAGGCAGCTTCTCCTGAAAAGCTTTTAAAATTCGGATTTAAAAGACAGAATGGAAATTACATTTTCCGAGCCCCCCTTCCTGGAACAGGATTTTGCATGGAGGTGAAAATTGACGGTACAGAAAATATTTCCACAAAAATTATGGATCCGGATTTCCATGAACCCTACATTTTGCATCTCGTAGGCAACGCGAGCGGAAATTTTGTTGGCAAAATAAGGCAATTTTATAAACAAGAACTCTTAAAAATCGCCGATAGCTGCTTTGAAACACATATATTCAAAAGCGTTCAATCCCAGGAAATTATAGATTATATTGCTTCAGAGTACGGGGACAGCCTAGAATTTTTGTGGAAAAAATCTCCAAACAACGCCATATGGCGCAGAAAAGACACCCGAAAATGGTACGGGGTTATGCTTACCGTTTCAAGACGCAAATTTGGGCTCGACTCCGATGAATTTGTTGAAGTCTTGAATTTCATGACAAATCCGGGCGCCACAAGCCCGGTCGATTTTAAATCCTACTTTCCCGCCTACCACATGAATAAAAAAAACTGGTGCAGCGTCATTCTAAATAGCGCGGTCGCAACGGAAGAAATCTGTAAGAGATTGGATTACAGCCGCATGGCGGCATCAGGCAAAAAGCCAAAGCCCTAAAACATCGCCCCATATTTTCCAAGTATGCAAAAAGTAAGAAAACTTCCCTGTGCGGGAAGTTTTCTTGGCTGAAAGTCTTTTATTTAAAACAAAATCTATTTATTTGATTTTCGGCAAGTAAGCTTTTCAGGAGGCTGATAGCTGTGGGTGCGGCCTTGCGTGAATAAAATCGTCTTTTTACACTTTGCGTTGTTGTATAAAACTGCTTCCCCAGACGGAGGGCATGTATAGTCGCCAAGCCCGGCGTCTATAAAGAGTTCGCACTTCACCCGCTTTACTTGGTTTGTTGTGTCGTAATATCCCAGCGCCTCGGTATATTTCGGCAACCATCCATTCAGCCTGCCCACATTCACGCCGTTTAAGTCGCACATCCATGGGACAACCGCATGGCAATATGTCACGTCATGGTCCAATGCCGCAGCCGAAATACATTGAAAAGCTCCCATGCTACCGCCTGAAACAGCAAGATTTTTTCCGTCCCATTGCGGCTGGCTTTTTACGAACTCCAACGAGCGGATTGCCCGAAGAATCATATGGTTGAAATATGTAGTTTCAGGATCGGAATTTTCCTTCTCGTTCCAACCAAATCCCTTGAGTTCCCCGTTTTTTAAGGCCTCGTAATATTCTTTGGGGCGGCCGTTATCTATGCTGTGCGGATTCACCCGCAAAACTAAACTTTTCCCGTCACCCAATTCCGGACCAACTGAATATACTCCATAACCTGAAAATATAACCGATGCCGGAAGAGACTTTTCGGCAGCTCCTTTCGGATACGACAGAAACGCGCGAACCGGCTTGCCAACGCAATCTATCCAAACTTCAAAAGATTCATAATTTTCATTGTACGGCTTTACTTTTACCATTTTTGATTTTAACGGAACTTTCGCAAGTCGCGCTTTTTGTCTTTTCCAGAATGAATCAAAATCTTTCGGCTCTTTTGCTGACGACTTTATTTTTGCAAAATCCGCGCAAGCGCCGCCTTCGTAAGTATGCGAATCTTTCAACTGCTTGCCGTTTTCATCGACAGCCACGATCCGCAAATGCACAAATCCAGGCTTAGATAAGCTGGTTTCATATTCAAAAGGCTTATCCGCAGAGGAAACCGACTCCCCTGATGCCGTTATTCCCTCGTCCGATCGCAAAGTCCAAAACAGCCTTTTCCACCGACGGGTTTGCCGTCCTCCATAAGGCTGACTGAAAATTTCATTGTTTCCCCCGACTTATATTCTATTGGAGACTTATCCGTAGTCCCTTTAAAATACAAATTTGCAGCAGATAATAAAGCCGCGGCAAAAAATAGCAAAGATCCAAAATATATTTTTTTTATCATAATAATTCAAAAAGATTCGGTCAACATGTCCCAACAACAGTTGCTAGGAAAATCCTGGCTAAAAAAAAGAGCAATAAAAAAATAAAAGAATCTAAAAAAACAGTTTTATTCTTGATTGAAATTCAAAAGTGTGCTTTTTTTACCGTCTATATTACTACAAGAAGTATGAGTGATAATAATTTCAGAAAAGGTCCGCACAGCGCCAAGAATAAACCGTTCTCGGCAGAACGTGGCGAAGCAATTAACGATGCAGTGCCGTCGTCGGACGAGCGTAAAACAGTCATATTGGACGAAGATTTAGAAGGCGTTGAATTTGAAGACAAGGTTTGGCTTTATTGGATTCGCAATAAAAATTTTATACTAGGCACGGTTGCGGCGGCATTTATAATTGTTATTGGAGTACAAGGCTGGAAACTTTGCACGGCCAATAGGAATGCGAAACTAGCAAGCGAATACGAAGCCGCATCAACGCCAGCGCAGTTGGAAGAATTTGCAAAAAGCAATTCTGGGACAAAATTGGCTGGAGTCGCATTGATTCAAAATGCCGACGGCGCATACGCAGAAGGCAAATACGACCAAGCACAAAAGCTTTATGCACAGGCCCAAAAAGATTTGTCAAAAACAGTTTTACTTGGGCGCGCCAAACTCGGAGAAGCTGTATGCATATATGCATCCGGAGACAAGGCAAAGAGCGAATCCGCATTAAAAGCCGTATTTGAAGACGCGACCCTTGCCCAATCGTACAGGGCCCAAGCGGGTTATCTATTAGGTCTTGCACAAAAACAGGCGGGGAAAAACGCCGAAGCCAAGGAAACTTTGAAAAAGGTTTCTGAAACCCAAGGAGACGGCATATTTGCACAAATTGCCCAGGAAACTCTTTCTCAAATGGAATAACACTTTTGTTTATATCGGTTTGTAAGGTTTGTCAGACGGGCGCACGGTACTATTTCAATTGCCGT
>FR901590.1:0-2217 GCA_000438015.1 Coraliomargarita sp. CAG:312
ATGGTGTTAGACAATAAAAAAGCCGCAATCGCCCATTTTTAGCGCATTGCAGCTTTTTAACTAAAACTGTCTAACACCCTTGCAGTGTGGAAGTTATAAATGCGGAGAGAGAGGGATTTGAACCCCCGGTACGGTTTCCCGCACACCTGATTTCGAGTCAGGCACAATCGGCCACTCTGTCATCTCTCCTTGTTTTTTAAGGTGCCAAAAGTAGGCGCTTTTTACTTTTCGGTCAATCTATTTTTTTCCCTTTTTTATTCCAGGCTGTCGGTTAAGTTTTCGTCATCTTTATGGCTATGGATCCCTTTGCCGCCTGCGCATACTTTATACATGCACCATGCAAAAAAACATGTAAATCCACCTGCTGATATCGCAAATGTTATCCATCCCCCAAGTGTCATTTCTTTATCCTCTCAAGTCTGTCATAGCGGTTTGAATAATAAAGTATCGCAGCAAAAAATCCGTAGACCATTATCATTATAGTTATACAAATTCTTGCAACCATGTTGGGCTCGCGTCCTTCTCCCCCAGTTAAATCCAATATATATGGCGATATCTTGCCGTCTCCCAATATACCGAAAACGTCGTAAGCCAACCAAAACGCGAATACTAACAGCAGTGCGCTGGGGGTTATGTATTTTAAAATAAAACCGTAAAAACGGGGCAACTTTATTTCGGAACCCTCGTTTGCAAGCCTTATTCCGCGCTTTATTCCGAAGTACCAGGCAAACATAATAATCTGCACCATCGCAAATACATAAATAGCCACTTGTCCCATCCAAAAATCGAAGGTATCCATCGCTTTTAAGTCTTTTGAGAAGTATACTACGAAACCGGAAACAAAAAATGTTATTACCCCAAGGAGCAGGGTGGAGAAATTCCTTTTTATTCGCATTGCTTCCTCTATAAACGCCATGCTTGGCTGCAACATTGAAAGCGAACTAGTCACCGCAGCTAAAAATAGCAGGAAGAAAAATAAAAATCCAAATAACTCGCCCAATGGCATAGATGTGAAAAACATCGGCAAAACCTTGAATCCAAGGTCAAAAAGGCTTAAGCCTGCTCCTATTGCGCCGCTTATTCCCAAAAATGCAACTGCGGCTGGAACTGTTATTAGTCCTCCGAGACAGACTTCGCAGAATTCGTTTGCACTGCACGACGAAAGTGCGCTTAAAACTATGTCATCACGGCGGCGCAAGTAGCTGGCGTATGTCATTATGGCGCCAAACCCTACGGTTAAGCTAAAAAAAACCTGGCCTGCGGCAGCTATCCATATTGTAGGATTCATCAATTGCTCGAAAACCGATATTTTTCGTAGGCGTATTTCAGGTTCTCCGGAAGATGTTTTGCTGGCAGCAATTTCTTTTTCGGCTCTTGCTATTTCAATATTGCCAACTAACTGTTTTTCGAAAATCCATTCTCCAGAAGAATCACGCCGTTCTTGCACTATTTTTACGGGATTCCACATAAATCCCAGTCCCTGGTTTATCGTGCGTTCGGGATGTTCGGGCGAAACGTCCGAAAGCGTCATCATTCTTACGACTATTACCAAGGCGATAATTATAAGAGTCGGCATGGCGTATTTACAGAAAAATTCTATTCCGCGCGATACGCCCCTATGTATTAGCCAGAAATTAAGGGCAAATGAAAATATGAAAAATGCGAAGACACCGCTGAAAGAAATTTTTAAAACGGCTCCATTCTCGGAGGCGCCTATGAAGTCTCCAAAAAATTTTGCCGAATCATCAATGCTTGAAAAATTTAACGCTCCAGCAAGAAAATTTAGCGCATATCCCAAGCACCATGCTTCTATGTAAATGTAATAGCAATAAATCATCAGCGTCAGCAATACGCTTGTTATGCCAACGTATGCCATCTTTTTAGTGCGCCCGAAGAATCCCATTATGCCTACGGGTGAATGGTAGCCGTTAGCCCCCCCGTGTCTGCCCATGGTCCACTCGGCCATTGCTATGGGAAGGCCGACTACAAAAAACGATATTACGTAGGCTATCATAAACGACGCCCCTCCGTACATTGCGACTTGCCCCGGAAATTTCAGAAAATTTCCAAGCCCAACAGCGCTTCCCGCAACGGCCAATATTACGCCGAGGCGCGAGTTCCAATTCTCAGACTTCATTATGGGAATTTATTAAAACTAAATTGTTAAGACTTGTAAATGATTTTTACTAAATTGGCGCATTTGAAGCGAACAACAAA
>FR901590.1:2285-7564 GCA_000438015.1 Coraliomargarita sp. CAG:312
AAGAATTTTATCTTTGTTTGCGGTATCCGGCAAACAATATTGATATGGCGCCGAATAAAATTGCAAAAGCTGACGGCTCGGGAATTGCCGCTCCAGCAAAAAGCGGTAATAATGCCATACTAAATAGCGTTTTCTTCATCTTTTTTAATGGTTATGAAGCATTAATATTTTTAGGTTGCAAAGAAACTGTCAAAAGAATTATCTATTTTCACAAAGTTGTTGTATTATACGGTATTAAGAAAATTAGCCAATAAGCGTAAACTGCTCAGATATTTCGGCGATTGCAGGCAATTGGATAATTTCATGCGGGCAAATAAAAAACTCAAGAACCGCAATCTCAAGGGCGTGCATTGTTAATTCCCCCCCCCACAAATTATTATTGTGGGGTTATATTTTTATTGAAAATTAAACTTAGAAACTCCAAGTTTGCGGTAAACTTTTTCCAATTCGTCCGGATTGTCGGACATAACAAGAAGTTTATCTCCTGATGAAAGGGTTGTATTTCCGCGTGGGATGAAAAACTTGTCTGCGCGTTTCACAAAAACTACAAGAGTATGTTCCGGAAGATTTAAAGTGCGCAATGTGTTGCCGCTTAAAAGGGTATTTTTATCGACGCTTATTTCTGAAATTACCGATTTTACTTCGTCGGGAAGCTCTATACCGAATTCGCTTGAATCTCCGGGGTTGTCTGCTGCCAATCCAAGTTTTCTTGCTACATAAGGCACGCTTGTACCCTGTATGACTAAAGATAAAATCGTTATAAAAAATACTATATCAAACATATCCTGGGCGTTTGGTATTTCCCGAACCACCGGATACGTAGCAAATATTATAGGCACTGCGCCGCGCAATCCTACCCATGAGATGTAAAGGCGCGCTTTTTGCGTAATTTTTTTAAATGGAATTAAACATAGGAACACGCTCAGCGGACGCCCTAAAAGTATCATAAATATTCCTATAATCATTCCCAAAACGGCCACCGGCAGCAAATTTTTGGGATTCACAAGGAGTCCGAGAGTCAAGAACATTAGAATTTGCCAAAGCCAGGCAAATGTGTCAAAAAATCCTCGGGTATTGCGCTTTTGGGGAATTGGATTGTTGCCTACAACCAATCCCGCCAGATATACGGCTAGATATCCGTTTCCTCCCAGCTTGTCGGTTATGGAGAAAATAAAAAGCACGCAGCTTACCAGGAACACTGAATACAACGAAGCAATCTCCAGGTTTATTTTTCGCATAGCCCAATAGGCTAGTTTGCCTAGGAATATTCCTCCGAGCGCCCCTAGGGCAATTTGCGCAAAGAAGTTTGCAATTATTGAGAAATTGACTGTTTCGGCCTGTATGTATTCTATCAGCGTTATAGTAAGCATAAACGCCATTGGGTCGTTGCTGCCGCTTTCAAGTTCGAGGGTAGGGCGCAGATTTTGCGATAAATTTAACCCTTTTGAACGCAAAATTGAAAATACCGAGGCCGAGTCTGTGGAGGACATTACGCTTGCAAGCAGAAGCGCCTGCGCAAAAGTAAGCTTGAGCCCGAACCAATCCGAGATTGCGTATATGAAAATACCGGTGAATATTGCGGTAAATAATACGCCCAAAGTCGCCAGCACGACGCCCTCTTTCCAGACGGGTTTTATGTCGGAATAGCGCGTGTTCATTCCGCCTGAGAATAAGATTACACACAATGCCACCATACCTATAAATTGTGCTTGGGGATAATTATCGTATGCATATCCTATACCGTCGCTTCCCATTGCCATCCCGACTGCGAGAAAAACAAGAAGGCCTGGTATGCCGTACTTAAATCCGGCTTTTCCGGCGGCAATGCTTATAAAAATCATTACGCTCAAAACGAGCAATATGTTTTCGGATGTAAATTCCATTTACATGAAAAATTAACTCGCAAAGAATTTTTTCAAGGGTTTGATTTGCTGTCAATGCGAAATACCGCATATTTTAGAACAATAGGCACACGCGCTTATTTATTGCAATATTTATTGGCAGGAACCCAAAAAAATTTGACATTTTTTTTATGCGGATTTTTACTTTTTCGCATGAAAGAATACGGTTTTGTCGGCGCCGGTAAAATGGCTGGCGCCATAGTGCACGGGATGTTAAACAGCGGCCTTGTAAAGCCGTCCGAAATAGCATGCGCGTGCGGCAACGACGATACGGGCAAGAAATTGTCTCAAGCCACAGGAATATCGCTTTTTGAATCGGTAGGGGAACTGTGCATGAATTCCAAGGTGCTGGTAATGGCGTGCAAGCCCCAGCAGCTTGCAATTGCTGCGGAGTCGGCGGGCGATGCTAGGTGCGGTTTGGTCGTGTCCATTCTCGCGGGAACATCAATAGCGCGCCTTCGCCAATGTTTTCCGCATGTAAAGAAAATAGTCCGCGTGATGCCGAATATGCCCGCGCAAATTTCCGAAGGAATATCTTGTTATGCGCCAGAGTCAGAACTTTCGCCCGAAGAGCTGAAAGTTGTGGACACTATTCTTTCGGCTATCGGAGAGTATTTAAAAGTTGACGAATCCCAACTCGATGCAGTCACGGCGCTTTCCGGAAGCGGCCCGGGATATATATTTGAGTTTGCGGCGGCAATGATAGAGGGGGCTAAATTGATGGGATTTTCCGAACCTGAAGCTAAAAAACTGGTAGAAAAGACTATTTTGGGTTCGGCAAAGCTTCTATGCAGTTCTACATTGAGCGCCGACGAGTTGCGCATTGCTGTATCGAGCCCCGGAGGCACGACTCTTGCTGCATTGGATGTTTTTGCAAAAAACAACTTTAGGAAAATAGTAGAAAACGCCCTTATTGCGGCAAAGGAGCGTTCCGAAGAACTCTCAAAACTTTAATATAAAAAAAAATCAAAAAGACTTGACGAAATAAAAGTTTAGTGGCAAATTTTAACCAACAAAAAGGTAAACCTCAATTTATCAT
The DNA here is from genome assembly GCA_000438015.1 of Coraliomargarita sp. CAG:312. GTDB lineage: Bacteria > Verrucomicrobiota > Verrucomicrobiia > Opitutales > Intestinicryptomonadaceae > Merdousia. The sequence continues at coordinate 5,226 of FR901590.1, forward strand.
TATTAATTCAATTTATGAAAAAATTACTCCTGCTTCCTGCTTTAGCGGCATTAGTTTCCGCATGCTCCTCAACACCATCCTTTACGGAAGATGTAACAATCAATTCCCAACCCCAGGGAGCTGATGTTTTTGTAAATAATGAATTGGTGGGGCAGACTCCATTGACGGTCGATCTTCCTAAAGACGGCGTTTATGAGTTGCGTTTGGCTAAAAAAGGGTACAAGGATGAAGTTGTGAACGTGGCTTCCGCCCGCAAAGATTCGTTTATAAAATTTGGTCCTTTGGTTGATTTGGGATATTACAAAGAACTTACACCTTCTCCGGTAGCGGCGAGCATGAATCCGGATTTCCTTCCGGCTTATCCTGGAACAAATGCTTTTGGAGATATGACTTCAAATATACTTAAAGCCGACGATATGCGCAAAAACGGGGAAATCTCCTCTGAAGAGCATTCGTATATGATTAAGAAGATTACGGAGTTCTACACAAAGAAATAGTTTTTTGAAAAAATTTATGCCAATAAAAAAGCCCGGTTATGCCGGGCTTTTTTTATTGCAATCAATTTTCTGCAACGGAACTTGCATGCTATTTGAATGTCTTAATTGTGCGTGCGCTGCAATTAATTGAATTGCAGCCTGCATTGAATGATTTTTATAAGAATTCCGGCATAAAATATTTTCTACTGATAATTGAATCTAAAAAAAAGTTCGACTAAACTTAAACATGTTTTAAGCTTGTTTATATGAAATTATTCTCTCGCGTATTATTGCCTTTTATAATGATTTGCACTTCGCTTTGCGCCGAAGAATCAAAATCCCCAAAAAAGTTTTCGAGCTTTGACGTAGAGGTTGAAAAAAACTTTCTCTTGGTTCCAATATCGGCTAAAGCTCCTTACCGCGATTTTGAAATTTTAGACGAGGCTTCTAATCCGATTGGAAAATACAACGCAAAATTAGATTCGACCATTGGCGATTGGAACGCAGAAATAAACGTCTCAAAGTACAAGGGTAGAAAGATAAAATTCTCGTACGAGGACGATGGTAAAGGAAAACCTTCGATAAAGCAGGTAGATTCAGTTCCCTCGTTAGATTTTGCCAGAGATACCGGGCGGCCAAAGTATCATTTTACCCCGAAATACGGGTGGCTGAATGATCCAAACGGGTTAATATTTTTCGGCGGAAAGTGGCATATGTTCCACCAGTTCAATCCGTTTTCTATGCATTGGCGGGCTCCTATGCATTGGGGGCATGCTGTAAGCAGAAATCTTTTGCATTGGGAATACGAGCCTATTGCAGTTTATCCGGCTATGAACAAGGACGGTGTTTGGGACCAGGCGTTTTCCGGCACTGCTTACTACGATAAAGATAACCGCAGCAAGCTGTTTTCATCGAACGGCGGCGTTATCTTTGCTTATACAAGTACCGGCCGGGGGGAATGCTTGATGTATTCCGACGATATGAAAACTTTTAAAGAGTTTTCGGGTAATCCCATTATAAAGGCTCCGGGCAGGGATCCCCGCATATTTTTCAACGAGGATTCAAATAAATGGACGCTAATAAGATACGAGGAGGAAAAAAAAGACGATAAGGTTCGCAAATTTTTCGCCATATACATATCCGACGACTTGAAAAAATGGGAAAAGACCGACGAGCTTGACGGTTATTACGAATGTCCGGAGATGTTTAAAATTCCTGTGACCGGAGCCGTAGACACACCAAAGTGGGTTATATGGGAGGCTAACGGCAACTATGTCGTAGGCGATTTCGACGGGAGAAAATTTAAGCAAATATCAAAAGAACGCCAGCGCTTGTTTTATGGGGATGCATATGCGTCCCAAGTCTGGCAAAACGACCCCAAAGGCAGGATTCTTGCAACTGCTTGGATAAAACAAAATCCGGACTTATTATGCTTTATCAACCAGAAATTTTCGCAGTGCATGAGCATGCCATGGGAGTTGAAACTCGTCCGGATGCGGGATGGGCAATACCAGCTGAGGGCTTTAGTTCCGCAGGAAGTAAATGACAGGAAGGGAAATCCTCGGGACGCATTGGGTGGTACCGATATGGAGTTCAGCGGAAATATATTTGAACTTCCTGAAGCTAGGGGTAATAATTTTGTGTTAGAAGGCGTTGCGGACATAGGCCTTGCCAGCGCATTTAGATTCGAGGTAGGGTCGAGCAATATGCGTTATATACCCGAGTCTAACAGCTACATAGTCGCGCATGTTCACGATATAAAGTATAACCAAAAAGCCCAGGCGGATCCCATTAAAGATATTATAATGTGGCGTGCTTTTGTTGATACTTATTCGACGGAAATACAAATAAATGACGGGGAAG
>FR901590.1:7583-19010 GCA_000438015.1 Coraliomargarita sp. CAG:312
GGGAAAGCCGTAATTTTCATGGGCGATTCATACTTGCATCCGGACCAGCCCATAAGGGTTGGAGGCGTTGGACCGGTTAGGGTGCGCTATATGTTTCGCATGCCAATGTTGCGCTATACGGTCAAAGAGCGCGGAAGCATAGCGGAAAGGCGCATAAATATGCTGCTGAAACCCAAAAAAAGCGATGATGCAAAAAGTGGCGGGGCTGTTGAAAAAGAAGATGCCGCAAACCAGCCCCAGAAAGCCGAATCTTCAGGAGGAAATCAGTAGTTGCCAGAATAAAAAAATGCGCGCAAAGCAAAAGCGCGCATTTTTTTTAGGCAGGCCTATCATTTCAGCCGGGGAATGCCGCGCTTATTACACTGCATTGCTTGCAATTTGGAAGGCGACCATTGCTGTAAGATAAGCAAGCAGCGTGAGAATTGCGAATTGGGATGCCGCAATGCGCCAAGATTTCGTTTCGGCGTAAGTTGTTGAAATTGTGGCTATACACGGGGAGCTTAGGAGAATAAATAGAAGTATGCTTATCCCTTGCGGAAAAGAATAGTCTGCATTTAGCCTGTCGCGGAGGCTTGCCGATTCTTCTGATGCGTCGTCGCCCAGGCCGTATATTATTCCCAGCTGGGTTATGAAAACTTCTTTCGCGGCAAGCGCTCCTAATAATGCGCTTACAAGTTTGTTATCAAAGCCCAAGGGTTTGAAAACCGGCTCCATGAAATTGCCAAGCCTTCCCATATACGTATATGAGAAACGTTCGGAAGTTTCGGCATTTTCAATTGTGGCTATTTCATCCGATTTGTCGGCTTCGGACATATTGTGCGATTGCTGTATTTTTGCAATCTCCGCATCGTAGTCGCGTTCATAAACTTTTTTTTCGGGGAATGTTGACATAGCCCAAAGAATGACGGACATCGCCAATATTATTGTTCCCGCTTTCTTTATAAACCCGAACGCGCGCACCGATATTTGTTCAAGCACATTGCGCAAGCGAGGCAGGCGGTATGGCGGCAATTCTATGAGAAAAGACGAATCATCGCCTTTTAGAGCCGTTATTCTGAGGAGCTTTGAAAGCGCCATAGCCACGGCTATTCCTATTATGTATATCCCAAACATTGCGGCGCCCCTATATTGTTGCGGGAAAAAAACCGGAATCAACAGCACATATACAGGGAATCTTGCCCCACAGCTAAAAAGCGGTATGACCATTATCGTTGCGATTCTTTCAACCCTCGATTTTAGAGTCCGCGTTCCTATTATTGCAGGGACCGAGCATCCGAATCCTATGAGCATCGGGATTACGCTTGAGCCGCTGAGTCCGAACCTTTTCATTATTCTGTCGCACAAGAATGCCGCCCTAGCCATGTATCCGCTGTCTTCCAGAATTGCCAGAGCAAAAAACAGCAATATTATATTAGGCAAGAAAACAAAGACTCCGCCGACCCCCCCAATTACGCCGTCGACAAGAAACTTTTCCAGCATGCTGTCTCCGCCGTCGTTCCATATGGAAGATATTGCGTTCCCAAGCCAAATAAAAAAGCTTTCCATTATTCCCATTAGCGGGTCTCCAAGGGCGAAAACGAATTCAAACACCGCGTACATCAATAGGAAAAACAGTGGTATTCCTATAATTTTATTCAAGAAGATTGAATCAAGCGCGCTTGTGAGGTTGGCATGTTGGATTTGCTGCGATTTAAGAAACGGCATGCAGATTTTATCTATCATTCCGTACCTTGCTGCGGAAACGAGAGATTCAGCCGATTCCCCTGTTTGGGCCTCCACTTCCGCTGCCACGCGCTTTACTGATTCGTAAAGGTGGGGAGTTCGGGTTTTTAGAGAGTCCAAAACAACGCGGTCGTTTTCAAGTACGCGGACTGCCATCCATGGCGCAAATTCTGCGTATTCTTCAGGAAGTCCCGATTTTAACATTTCGGCTATTACCGCTATTTTGGAATTGAGTATATTTTCCCCCAATATTTCCCACGGAAAATGCGCCAGGGTACAGGCGCCGGCATTTTTTAGGATAAATTTTTTCAGCAGGGAAATTGAAGCTGTATCGTATCCCACACATTTAACGATCGGAATGCCCAATGCAGCGGAAAGTCCCTTGTAATCTATGTACTTGCCTTGCCGCTCTAGTTCGTCGGTCATGTTAAGCGCTATTACAAAAGGCAGTTTCATTTCCGCCAACTGGAGGGTTAAATAAAGATTGCGCTCGAAGTTCGACGAGTCCACGACATTGACAATCAAGTCAAAATTTCCTTCAGAAATTACGTCCCTGGCAATCTTTTCTTCCGAGCTAGATGCCGAAAGCGTGTAGATTCCAGGTAGGTCTTCCACTTCGACCACCGCTCCGTCGACTTCAAACCTGCCTGTTTTCTTGTCTACCGTAACTCCGGAATAGTTTCCTACTTTGGCTCTCATTCCGGACAGGGAGTTGAATATGGTTGTTTTGCCGCAATTGGGATTGCCGACTAGTAGAACTTTGAATTGTTGTTTGGGCGCCATTTTTTATATCTATTAGGTTTATCTAACTTTTGGGCTAAATTTTTCGATTTTTATGGAAGTAGTTAAATTCTTTTTACGGTTATATATTTAAGCTGCGATTTTCGCATGGATAATTCGGAGCCGTGAACCCTTATTATTATTGGATCCCCCAAAGGGGCAACGCGCAAAATCTCAACAATTCCCCCTATAGTAAGCCCCATTCCGGCGTATGCTCCAAGGTTCCCCAATTTTTTGTTTATGCTTAGAATTAGGGCTTTGTCTCCTGTTTTTAATTCTGAAAGCAGGAGAGCGTATGGGCAACTATGCATGCAAGTTGAGCTTCTGTTTGGGCAGCTGGAACATGTGCCTGCCGCGCCGCCCTTAAGAAACTTTACCAGCTTTTTCATTATGCCGTCCTCCAGGGCGTGCTCCATCTTGCATGCTGCAAGATCTGCCTCCGAGGCGTTTACTCCCAATACTCCGGTAAAGAAATCGCTCAGCAGCTTGTGCTTGCGCCTAACGTTGTCTGCTACGGCTTGCCCGTCTTTTGTGAGCACTACCGGCCGGTATGGCTGATATTCCACAAGCCCGCGTTCTGCAAGCGCGTTCAAGGCGGATGTGACGGACGGCTTTTTTACTTTTAGAGCGTTTGCGATGTCTGTCGGCCTAGCGGCTCCCGTGCGCGAAGACAAAGACGATATCGTTTCAAGATAGTCTTCGAGATTTTCAGACAATTTTGTATTTTGGTCGCTCATATAAAATATATAGGATCGATAAAAGTTAACTTAGGCTAACCTGTCAATTTTTTTTAGGCGGCTAAAACAAAAAATTTGCGTTTTGCATGGGGCGGGAATTCAGGCGTTTTTTGCAATGTCTGAGGATATTTTCTCCACAAGTTCAGGAGTGAAATACTGCATGGCCACGATATGCGATAGCTTCCCAAAAACATGGTCGTCGTTGCATGCCATCGCGTATTTTTTTACAATTGCCTCCTGCGGGCGCGGAAAAAATACGGTATTTGAATAAGGGTTGCGGCGCGCTCTCACCCCTTTTTTGGACAATGACTCCTCAAGTAGTTTCCCCATTTTTAAGACATGGTTTGCCTGTGCCCTAAATCCTTCTTCCCCCAGAGATTTTATATGCCAGTAGAGCTTTAACGCGTCGAAGCCGCTCCGGGAACAGCTTATTGTGGGAATCGAATATTTTAAGTACGGGATTGGAGCGCCTTCCACTAGTTTTAAAATATCTTTGTGGCATATGAAAATTCCGGCTGGCTCATTTAATCCCAGAAACTTGTGCCCGGACACGGCTATTGAATCGTAATTCATCTTGGAAACGTCGACAATTTCGCGCGCGGCGGGATCGTCTATGAACGGCAGGTATCCTCCGAAAAGAGCCACGTCCAAATGGCGGTATGAAGCTACTGGATTTTTGATGCGCAAAACTTCGTCTATTGCCTTTTGGTCGTCTATCGCACCTTTAAACGTTCCTCCGATTGCTATTGCAACAAGTGCAGGGCGCGAAGGGTCTAGCTTATTGGCGAAGTCCTCAATATCCATTTGCCCCATTTCATGGGCGCGTATCGGCCTTACTTCGATATTTTGGATGTCTCCTATCTTTTGGAGAGAATAGTGAGCTTCTGTAGAAACGTACAGTATTGGAGGCAACGGTGATTTTGCGGCGAGGGCTTTTCTTCCGAAATATATTCCATGCATATTTCCGTCTGTTCCGCCATTTGCTATGACCCCCCAATGGCTGCCGTTAAAACCGAAATGCTTGGCGATAAAATCTATGGATTGGCGCTCGAAGTAGTCTGTATTTAGCATGTCCCAGTCGGTTTTATAAGGGCTGCCTACGTTTATCAGTGTGACATCGCAAAGTTTCGTATCGGAAAGCCATTTGTAAAATTCATGAAACGGCGTGTCTTGGTCGAAAGGATATCCGAGTTGGTTGAATTTGTGCGCTGTTATTTCTTTTGCGCATTCGTTCAACAGATTCATTGATTCATTGTCGGGACGCAAATTATCGTTCATAATACCGCGCAAAAGTAAGCCCGATAAAACTTTTTTCAAGCCAATTGATAAGCGGAAAAGTTAGAGCATAAAAATATTCCGAATATGAAATCTCCGCAGTCGGATATTTGCTGCTTTATATTAGAAATGTAAGGATAACCTGCAATTTTTAGTTTGATAGACAGGCTTTGAATGGCACTTTGCAAAGGCCAATATGTAAGAGTATGGGAATAGGCGCTTAACTTATATTTGTAAATGCGGATAATAAAAAGACAATATGCCAAGAGCAAATAACGAATTTAGCTTCTTAGACAATCATGCAAAAACTAAAATATACCGGGGGAAGCAAAAGTAATTCAATATATGTCTTATTCCTTTTTTGTGGCGGGACTTGTATGTTTTTAATGTAGGCGTACTTTTGAAATGCTGTTTTTTGCCTCATATTTATTTTCATTCTTTCGTCGGAGGACAAAAAATCGCGTCAAGCCATTCTTTTAAGCTTTGTTTTCGCATAGGCATTTTTTAATCATAATTGCATGTTCCCCGAATGAGGAAATAGGCGGCAGTTATTCGTTGCCGGAATTTTGTGATTGCCCGTTGATGCATCTTTTAAGAATTTTTATTTTAAATATCGCTCATATTCGACATGCGAAGTCTGCCTTTTGTTTTACGGGTAATGTGTTTTGTTGTTGGTAGTTTTAATTCTACATGATAAAGGCGCAATGAATGAAATGTTTTGCATGGCAGTTTAATTTACCGTTAGAGCAGATGTGGTAAAAAGGCGAACTTCAAAATGGAAACTTCGCCGTTGGCGGATTTAGGGCTGGAGTTGCCGGAGAGCTTTCGCAATAGTATGGATTGTCTTGACTAAAATGTGAAAATTAAAGAGTCTAAACAAATATGTCGTTGACCCATACCAACAGGCAAAAGCAAACCGCAGTTTTCGCAAAAGCTATGGCTCACCCAACGCGAGTGGCTATATTGGAATACTTGGCGTCACTTGATTCCTGTTATTTCGGCGATATTCACAAGGAGCTGGGAATTTCAAAAGCTACTGTTTCCGAACATCTAAGGCTCCTAAAAGAAAGCGGATTAATTCAGGGGGAAATAATGCCTCCTAAAGTGAAATATTGCATAAATTCCGATAATTGGGAAAAAGCTTTAATGGGGTTTGAGAATTTGTTGTCTGCCGGAATTAAAGAAAAAAAATGTTGCAAATAAAAAATTTTTTGCCGATATTGTTCGTTATTCGTCGAACAATATACAAATAAAGGAAATTATATGGAAATAAAAATATTGGGAACCGGATGTTCCGGGTGCAAAGCTTTGTATGCGGCAGTAGAGGCCGTTTTAAAGGAAAATAATATATGCGCGGATCTAAAGAAAGAGGAGGACATTGTGGAAATTCTAAAATACGGCGTGATGAGCTTGCCTGCGATTGTCATCGACGGAAAAGTAGCGGTCCAAGGCAGAAAATTGACCAAAGATGAAATTGTAAAAATATTAAAGAAATAAAGTCATGAAGCGCGTATTTTTATTTTCATTGTTTGCGTTTCTATGTTCGCTATGCGCTGCCAACGGGGAAGCGCTGGTAAAAGTTTTTTATTTTCACAGCCGGATGCGTTGTAAAACCTGCATGGCAATAGAAAGCGAGACAAAAAAAATTCTAGATGAATTTTTTTCAAAAGAGTTAAAGGACGGAAGTTTAGCCTTTGAGACAATAGATATTTCAAAACCCTGCAATGAGAAAATATCCGATAAATACCGCATAGCATTTTCGTCGCTGTTGGTTGTAAATAATGTTGGTTCTAAAGAGGATATAGCGGATTTTACAAAATTTGCCTTTGCAACCGCCGCGTCAAAATCCCAAGTTTATAGGGATAGGCTTATTGACGTTCTCAAGAAAGCCATAGAAACGTCAAAAAAGTGATATGGAACTCGTTCAAGAACTGGTCGGCAGAGGGAATTTTTCAATGCTTGCGGCCTTTATGCTAGGGTTGCTTGCTGCGTTAAGTCCTTGTCCGCTTGCAACAAATATTACGGCTATTGGATATGTGGGCAAAGATTTTAACTCCCCAAGGCGCGTATTTATAAGCGGAATTGTTTATGCATTGGGCAGAATTCTGGCATATTCTTTTTTGGGGGGGCATACTGGTTTTTTTATTAAAAGCGGCCGGGATGTATATGGAATCCAGAAATTTGTCAGCAGTTGGGGCGCTTTTTTATTGCCTATATTTCTAATTCTCTCGGGACTTTTAATATTGTTTGCCCACAGGCTGAAATTCGCATCGGTTAAGGTGGGGTCTACGTTTTGTTTGAAATTGAGAAACGGATTCCTGGGGGCATTTTTAATGGGTGTTGTCTTTGCGTTGGCTCTCTGTCCAAGCAGCGCCGTGCTTTACTTCGGAATACTGGTTCCTATGTCTGCTAAAGCTTCCGTGATTGGCTATATTTTACCGGCCGTCTTCGCTTTAGCCACCGCCTTGCCTGTCTTGCTTGCGTCTTGGTTCTTGGCTTTTAGCGTTGGAGAAATCGGGAAACTGTACAATTCAATGGCGAAGTTTGAAGTTTACTTTAGGAAATTTGTTGGGGTGTTGTTCATTGCTGTCGGAGCGTATTGCATTTTTTAATGGAGGTTGTTATATGTTGGAGTTTTTTACAAATTTGGCAGATTGGTTTATTTTGCAGATGAATTTGTCGCGCGAAACCCGCTTAGGAGAGTCTGTGCATTTTTTTATAGAGGATTCGACAAAGATATTTTTTCTGCTTTATGTCTTAATATTCGTTATATCGCTATTTCGGGCTCAATTAAACCCGGAAATGGTGCGGGGGTATTTGACCGGAAAGTCGCGCTGGGCCGGGTATCTTCTCGCGGTTTTTTTAGGGACTGTCACGCCTTTTTGTTCTTGCTCTTCAATTCCTATGTTCATGGGATTTGTAGCCGCAGGAGTGCCGTTCGGCGTAAGCGTCGCCTTTTTAGTAAGTTCGCCGCTAATAAGCGAAATCGCGGCGATAATGCTGCTAGGAATGGGAACTTTTGGAGCGTATATAGTTTTAATATACATTTTGACGGGCGCAATTATTTCCATATTTGCGGGATACCTGTCTGACAAATTTAATCTTGAGCGACTTCTTGCTTTAAAAATCCCACCGACTTCTATTTCATCGCATAGTTGCAGTTCTGTTAAGGAAAAGACTGTCGCACTTTTAAAATACGCAAATAGCTACGCGTTTAGTACTGTAAAATCTCTTGCCATATACATATTATTGGGGCTTTTAGTTGGGGCTTTTATGCATGGCTACATTCCTCAAGAGTTTTTTGTAAAATATCTAGGGGCGGACAATATCTTGGCGGTTCCAGCTGCGGTTATTGCGGGAATACCAATGTATGCATCGCAAGCTGGAATCGTGCCGTTGGTTCAAGTCCTGCTCGAAAAAGGCGTGCCTATAGGGACTGCTTTGGCGGCGTTTATGAGCATTGCCACTATTTCTCTCCCTGAAATGATGATGCTAAAAAAGATATTTGGAATTAAGCTGCTTGCGCTCTTTATAATTTATTTGGCATGCGCGTTTATATTAACTGGATATCTCATAAATTTCTTGTTCTTTTTTTAAGTCGGTTCGCTTTTAATTGTTTAAGCGCCGATTTCAATGTAGGAGAGCCAGCCATACATTTATATTCGCGAAGTGAAATTCCAAAATCGCTCTTAATTTCCCGTATTTTTTTATGATTATATGCAGCAGGTTGCTTACAACAATGAAAAATTGTTCCATCTTTTGGCATCGGTAAATATTCTGATTTTGGAGGGGCTTGCGGGTATATTTTGCCCGTGAGAGAGCGGGATAAGTCGCTCGCAAGATTTGTAAGACTTGTAAATGGGATTATCCTATTTTTTACTTTCAACTTGCCATATCCGGGAATTGCCAAGCCAAATAATTAAAAGAAAATAATTGTTTTGTATTTTTTTTCAGCGATTATTCAGCGGTTGCGGCGCGCGGGGAAATCCGAATATGGGGGCATTGTTTATTTTATTCATAATCTTTTTGCAGGCGGTATATAGCCATTTTATACGCGCTTTACAAAAGTGAAAAAAAAAGATAATATAAATGAAAATTTTCAAAGGAAAGGCTGTTTTATGAAAGTACTAGTTATAACCGGAAGCCCTCGCAAACATGGCAACTCTTCCAAGCTTGCAGACGAGTTTATTTCCAAGTGCAAAAACCTGGGAATAGAGGTGTTTAGATTCGACACGGCGTTTAAAAACATCCATCCGTGCATAGCCTGCGAAAAATGCCATAGCGGAGACGGTTCATGCGCCTTTAAAGACGACATGGAAGAACTTAGACCCCGCCTTATAGAATCCGACGGCGTTGTATTTGTATCTCCAATTTACTATTACGGAATGAACTCCCAAATAAAGAGCGCAATAGACAGATTTTATGCTTGCGATGCAGCCTTGCATAAGCCCAAAAAAGCCGCGTTAATACTTTCTTTTGCAGATGACACAATGGAATCTGCCGACGGGGCAATTGCATCTTTCAACGGAATGATAAATTTTCTGGGCTGGGAAAATGCTGGAATTATCGCCGCAAAGGGATGTTTTAATGTGAACGATGTTGATAATACCTCTTATTTAAAAGATGCCGGAGAATTGGCGGTGCGCTTTAAAGAAAAGCTTTGATTAAAGCGTCAATGCAAAGCCAATGAGATGTTTCGAGCACGAACGCATGGCAAAAAATATTTGCTTATGCCAAATAGGAAATTGGCAAATTGCCGACCGTATTTTCCCTGGATTTTAATAATCATCTCTTTTTTTTAGCTTGCGCTAGGGACACGTTGCAATGGCAGGCTTCGGCTTTTCCGGTCTTTTGTGGCAGGAATTTGTGCGTCTGGCTTATTAATATATGCCAGAGATGCTATTGCTCCATATTTTGCAGAGGTTCCGGATCGGGCAAGTCCTATTTTTTTTGAGGATTCGGTAATTAGTGCATCCTTGTTTCGCATATACTTTTTGCTATTTACTGCTTGTTGCCCTTTATGCCAGTGTGCGAAAGAAGTAGAGAAATGTAAATGTACTTTAGCCGCAATTCATTTCACAAAACTTCCGCAAACTATTTTTTGCGCAAACAACCGGGAATACAACGATATTTCCCAATGTTGATTTTATTCCATAGACTGGTTTAAAGCAACTTAAGATACTGCCGAGCAGATGCGGGCAGTAGGCTTAATTTCAAACTAAGTATCGCACAGGCATGTGGCAGGAAGATTCTCCCAGTTCTTGCGCCTTGGGAAAAGAACGGAAAACGTGAAAAAAAACTTGAACCATTTAGTTGTTTTAGTATTTTATAAAATACTAAAATAGTGTATTGAAGATAAAATGGATACTTCTGAATATAAAAGAGACCTTAAGACCGCTGAAATTTTTAAGGCGCTCGGCCATCCTACGCGCATTTATATAGCAAAGAAACTATCTGAAGGAGAGCTTCCGGCAGGAGCTTTTGTAGAGGGCCTCGGCGCTGATTTTTCTGCGGTGAGCCAGCATTTGAACGTATTGAAGAAATCCGGCGTAGTTGAATCTCAAAGGCGCGGCATGAATGTTTATTACAGGCTTGTTTATCCATGCATTCCGCTGCTCATTGAAAGAATAGAGCTGAGGGATCAACTTTTCCCGGATGGCGAAGGGATTCTGTCTTTGAACCTTAGGAAAAACGGGGAGAAAAACGGGGCGGTGCGATAGATGGAAGAATGCGAGGTGTGCCAATTTGAAATACGTTGATATTCCGCCATGTGGACGCGTTTTACCGATGCATGGATCCGGTTTAAGTTTATATTTTTATTAGGATATTTGATTTATATTATAGACGGACAACTGATAAAACAATCAAACCCAAACTAGCAAGAAAATGAAATTCCAACAAATAAGAAGCGCTACAGTTATTATAACGGCAGGGGGCGTACGTTTCCTCGTAGATCCGTGGCTGGCTGAGAAAGATTCGTTCCCGCCAATACCGGGGTCTCCCAATCCGGGCTTGCGCTGCCCAATTCACGACCTTCCAATCCCCGTCGAAGAAATCCTAGATGTCGACGCTGTAATAGCGACGCATTTGCATTTCGACCACTTCGATGAAACTGCGGCGTCTCTCATCCCGAAATCCATGCCAATATTCGCCCAAGATAATGTAGACGCGGATGCTTTGCGGAAATTAGGATTTAAGGATGTGTTGATTCTAGAAGAAGGCGGGAACGAATTCAATTCGGTTAAACTTTTTAAAACGGATTGCTACCATGCCACGCCGGGAGAACGCGATAAATTATATTCGCTTGTCGGGATGCGCGGCGAAGCCTGCGGAGTTGTATTCAAGCATCCGGACGAGGAAAAAACGTTGTATTTGGCAGGCGACACCGTCTGGTATCAAGGGGTTGAAAACGCGATAGAAAAATTTTCCCCTGACGTTGTGGTTGTAAACTCCGCCGAGGCCGCAATATCGGGATTTGGCAGAATAATAATGGGGTTGGAGGATATTTCCGAAGTTCTAAAAGCTGCTCCGAGCGCAATAGTAATAGCAAGCCATATGGACAATGTAGGCCACGCAAAACTTTGGAGAAAGGATATACGCGCTTTTGCCAAGGAGAATAATCTGGCGGGGCGCTTGCTTGTTCCGGAAGACGGAGAAATATATTCTTGGTGACTATTTTAAAAGCTCATCCCTTGCGGTAGCCGATTAGATATTCGACATTTCCGTCGCCGCCTTTTATTGGCGATTCCATCCGCCCTATAAATCTTGCTTCGGGGATTTTATTAGACACGAAGCCTTCTATTTTTTTTAGCGCTTCTTCCCGCAAAAGCGCGTCGCGTATGACTCCCTTGTTTTTGCGCATAATGCTGGGAGAACTTTCAAATTGGGGCTTTACTAGGCATACTATCGCCCC
>FR901590.1:19066-27663 GCA_000438015.1 Coraliomargarita sp. CAG:312
ATACTTTTTCTAGAGAGATGAAAGAAAGGTCTGCGCATATAAAATCGAACAGGTCTCCGTCGAAAAAATCGGGCGTCAAAGAGCGCACATCAGTCCTTTCGAGATTGCGCGCGCGAGGGTCGGATTTTATTTTTTCGTGAAGTTGTCCGCTGCCGATATCAACGCAGAAAGCAATCTTTGCGCCCCGGCAAAGCGCGCAGTCTGTAAACCCGCCTGTGGATGCGCCGGCATCTAAAATCCGCGCTCCGCGCAGGTCTATTTCAAACTTGTCCAGGTAGGCTTCGAGCTTTAGTCCCGCGCGCGAGACGAAACGCAGGGCCATTGAATCGGAGTCTATGGAGAATTTGGCGTCTTCAGGATATTTGCGCGCTGGTTTGTCCACGGGCTTGCCGTTGCAAAAGACTTTTCCTTCCTCTATTAATGCCCTGGCTTTTGAGCGGCTGGACGCCAGTCCCAAATCCGATATTAGTTCGTCGGCTCGTTTCATGCCATCACCGGCCTTGCTTAGGCTTGAATGTTATCGGCATTAGAGCCGGCTTTTCCTGCTTGGCAGCCTTTTGGACTATCGTTGAAGCCGCGCTCGAAGATTCTGTTATGAGAGTGTAAATCAACGCGCATGTTGCCAAGAACATAGCCAGCGCAACCGATACGCCTATTACAAGCCTGAATATTTCGGCTGCGCGGGAAGTTTGGGATTTTTTTTTCTCGAAACGCAAAGACGGCACCATCCATTTTGCGCCTTTTACGGACGAGCGTTTGCGGATTTTTTCTTCGTCGATAATCATTTTTTCATAAGATAATATTTTGCGGTAATTGTTTTCAAGACAAAAGTCGGTTTGACAAAATGGATAAAATTCCTAAATATATATTCAATCTGATGGCAATGCGCCCGCTGAAATATGCGCGCCGCATTTATTCTTTTTTATCGAATCTCCAATTTTACCATATGAAAAAATCAAAGATATTCTTAACAGTTGCCGCTTTATTCGTTTCGGCGTCGGTGTCGTTTTCGGAAATAAAAATGCCTAGAATTTTCGGGGACCACATGATGGTTCAGCGCGAAGAGCCTGTAAATGTATGGGGAATGGCGGACGCGGGCGCAAAAGTTGAAGTGGATTTTGCCGGGCAAAAGGTTTCAACTAAAGCGGGGGCGGACGGCCGTTGGTATGCGCGCTTGAAGCCGATGAAAGCAAGCGCGCAACCGCGAACAATGAAGATTTTTGAGAACGGAAAAGAGTCGAAAACAATAGAAGACGTTTTAGTGGGTGAAGTATGGATCGCAGGCGGACAGTCGAATATGGCTTTTGGCCTCAATGGGATGGAAGACGCAAAAAGCGTGGTTGAAAAGGCGGATTTGGTAAAAGTGCGCTATTTTAACCAGCCTAAAAACAATCCGCAGCCTGTTCCGCAGTTTGACACTGCCGACGATTCTAAGTGGCATGTATGCAGCGCGCAAAACGCCGGCGGAATGAGCGCTGTAGCCTATACTTTTGCGCAGAGATTGGCTTTGGCGTTGGATGTTCCTGTTGGCATAGTACAGACGGCTGTAAGCGGGACTCCTATGCGTTCATGGATTCCTATAGAGGAGTTTGAGAACAATCCGCTGTTCGGCGATGCTTATAAAAACTACCAAGCGAGGCTGAAAAAATGGGATTACGAGGCGGAATTAAAGAAGTGGAACGAATTTGTCCGCACATATCCAGAGCGCGTAGAAAAGGCGAAGGCCGAAGGCAAGGAGCCGCCGCCACAATGGACGATAAGCGATACTTTAAAGCCATGGAAGGATTCGCCGGACGGATTCAGAAAGCCCTCAAATCTTTACAACGGTAGAATAGCCCCCCTTGTCAACTTCACTGCGCGGGGAATTATATGGTATCAGGGGGAAAACGACAATTTAAGAACCGGGTTCAAAGACCAATTTAAGGGATTGATTGAAATTTGGCGGAAACTGTGGCGCAAGCCTGATATGCCGTTTTTATTCGTCCAGCTCCCGTCTTGGACTTGCGTGAACTGGGAATATATGCGTTGGGATCAATTTAGGACTTGCAAGGAACTTAAAAATGTTGGAATGGCAGTCGCCATCGATACAGGCCTTGAAGACGACGTCCATCCACTCGACAAGCTTCCGTTTATAGAAAGGCTTTCCAAAATAGCTTTGCGCGATGTCTACGGTAAAAAGGACGCGCTTGGATACGGCCCGTTGTTTAAAAGCGCAAAGATTTCCGGAGACAGGGCAAAGGTTGATTTTTATATGTTCGGTAAAAAACTTGTCGTGAAAGGCGAACCCAGGGGCTTTGAGGTGCTTTTGGCCGACGGTAAATGGGTTCCTGCTGTTGCAAAGCAGTCAGGCAATTCAATATTGGTTAAATCGGCCAATCCCGACGACAAAAAAATAGCCGGAGTGCGCTATCTTTGGAAAGATTGGGCGCGTCCGAATGTCTGCATCTACAACGACGCGGATATTCCTGCGCCGGGATTCACAACTGAAGATTTGAAGTAATATAACACCTATAAAACATTAGAACTATATATATGAAAAAAATATCGATTGGAATGCTGATAGCGGTTTCGGCGCTTTTTGCATCGGGGGTTTTTGCCGAAATAAAAATGCCTAAGATTTTTGGCGACAATATGATGCTCCAAGCCGGTAAGCCGGTAAAAATATGGGGAAGCGCCGATCCTAATGCGGAGGTAAGCGTAAAATTTGGAGATTGCGAGAAATCTGTCAAGGCTTCCGATGACGGTTCTTGGGCTGTCAGGCTTTCATCCATGCGTCCTGATAAGAACCCGAAAGAACTTGTCGTTTTCGAGAACGGCAAGGAGGGCAAAAGAATAAAGAATGTGCTAGTCGGAGAAGTCTGGGTGCTTGGAGGCCAGTCAAACATGGAATGGAAGCTAATACCTACAACCGACGGAGAAGCAGCCGCAAAGCGCGCCAATTATCCCATATTCAGGTGTTTCCAGCAAGATGGGCGCAGCATGGCGGAAGTGCCGCAAAAGGACTTCCCGGATGGCGCTAAATGGGTTGAGTGTACGCCTAAAACAGCTCCGTCTTTTAGCGGAGTCGGATTTTATTTCGCGGAAAAACTGATGAAAGATTTAGATGTTCCTGTGGCGGTAATCTATACCCCTCTTGGCGCGACATCCATGGCCTGTTGGATTCCGGAAAAGGATATGTCGGCTTGCTGCGCCTTAAAAAAGCAATTCGACAAATTTAAGAAGGAGTCAGCCGGCTACGATTACAAAAAGGCTCTTGGCGAGCACAAGAAAAAGATAGCCGAATTCGACGCCAAAGTCGCTAAAGCTAAAGCCAAAGGCCAAAATGTTCCATCCGTTCCATGGGATTTCCGCATAGCCCCGAACGAGTTTTCCCCATGGAAGTTCTTCTGGATACCTGCGTACCACTACAATGCAAAGGTCGCGCCTCTGGATGGCTTTGCGGTTCGCGGAGTTCTTTGGTACCAGGGCGAATCGGATTCCACAAGCTGGATGTTGGACAACTACCAGCGCCAGTTTGAGATTCTTATAAGCGCATGGCGCGAACTTTTGCAAGATGACGACTTGCCTTTTATTTTTGTTCAGCTTGCTTCGTACGGGACAGGATCGGATTGGGCCGAGACCCGTTGGGCGCAATACAATACTGCCAAGGATGTTGAAAATGTCTTTATGGCGAACATAATAGACTTGGGCGAGGAAAAAGATATCCATCCCCGCAATAAGACAGATGTGGGATTGCGCCTTGAAAAGATAGCCTTGAGCGAAGTTTACGGCAAATCTTGCGTTAAGGCATTCGGCCCGACTTTAAAAGACATTCAATACTGCAATTGTATGGCGGTAGTTGATTTTGAATGCGACGGTTGCGAAATAGAGGGGAGGGGAAACCCGCGCGGTTTTGAAGTTCTTGTAAACGGCAAATGGCAAAAACCTTCCGCGTCCAAAATAGAAGACGGAAAAGTCGTTTTGTATTCGCCAAATGCCTATTCAATCGACGGCGTCCGATACCTTTGGAAAAGCTGGGCGCAGCCGGATGTTTGGATATATGGTTCAAACGGTTTGCCGGCAGTGTCGTTTAAGCATTTAAAAAAGTAAGTGGATAAAAATTTATGAAAATAAGAAAACCAGCATTGTTTTTTTCGGCGATTTTTGCGGCGTCCGCTGTTTTTGCCGAAATCGTCATGCCGAGAATATTCTCGGACAATATGATGTTCCAGCGCGATATGCCGCTGAAAATATGGGGTAAGGCCGATGCGGGCGCCCGTGTAGGGGTTGAATTCAAAGACCAGAAAAAAATGGTCAAGGCTTCCGGAGACGGTTCTTGGAGCATTGAATTGGCTCCGGTAAAAGGATCGTTTGATCCAGCGGAACTTGTCGTTTTTGAGAACGGCAAGGAGGGCAAAAGAATAAAGAATGTGCTAGTCGGAGAAGTCTGGGTGCTTGGAGGCCAGTCAAACATGGAGTGGAGGCTAATTCCAACAACCGACGGCGAGGCCGCAAANNNCCGACGGCGAGGCCGCAAAAGCGCGTGCAAAATATCCAGCATTGCGCTACTTTACGCAGCCCGGCGGGACTTTCACTCCCGAAGAGCAGTTCGATACGCCCGAATCTTCAAAGTGGCAGGAGGCTTCTCCCGACACTGTAGCAAGATGGAGCGGTGTAGGTTTCTATTTCGGGGAGCAGTTGATGAAGGATCTTGAAGTCCCGGTCGGCCTTATAGAAACCCCGCTTGGCGGCAGCGCGATGCGCGCTTGGATCCCAGACGAAGCCGTATCTGGAATTCCTTTCTTGGAGGAAAATCTTGCAAACTTCAAGAAGCAGCTTGCAGCTTACGATTATAATAAGGCGCTTGCAGAATGGAAAAAACGCAGCGATGCTTATGAAGCTTCCGTAAAAGCCGCCAAGGCCGAAGGCAAGCCTGTTCCGGAAAAGCCCTGGAATGTTAGAAATAAGCCGAACAAGCTTAGTCCGCAACGTCCGCAGGAGACTCCCGGTTGGCTGTACAACGCAAAAATCGCCCCAATCGCGGGATTTGCCGCGCGGGGATTCCTTTGGTACCAAGGCGAATCTGATGCCGGAGGAAAATCTTTGGAATGCTTTGAAGAGCAGTTTGCGCGCATAATAGAAACTTGGAGAAATGCTTGGAACAACGACGATATGTATTTCTTCTGGGTCCAGCTGGCGTCTTTTGGCGGCAGCGGCGATTGGGCTACTACGCGTTGGAAGCAATACCAGACAATGCGCAGCGTTCAAAAAACGGGAATGGCAAATATAATAGATTTGGGCGAGGAAAAGGATATCCATCCCCGCAATAAGACAGATGTGGGATTGCGCCTTGAAAAGATAGCCTTGCGCGACGTTTACGGAGTTAAAGGCTTATATCCATACGGGCCTATGTTTAAAATGGTTCGTTATACTCCAAAGGGAGCTGAAGTTGTCTATGATTTAGACGGAAGGAAGCTTGTAGGCAAGGGCGATCCGCGCGGTTTTGAGGTAAAAATCGCAGGGGAGTGGAAGCCGGCAAAAGCGGAGCTTGTAGGTAAACGCGTTATAGTGAATCCTGCCGATGCCGAAAAGGGTGCAAAAATTGAGGGTGTTCGCTATCTATGGAAGAAATGGGCTTTGCCGGATGTCTGGCTGTTTAACGACCAAGGCTTGCCGGCCCTTTCTTTTATAGCAGAGAAATAGGCTGCATTTTATTTCCGGCCGGGCTGAAATATTTTTCGCCCGGCTTTTTTTTATGGAAAAAAAACGCAGTATCCTTATGCTGGCTACCATGAAAAGAATTGCGGCGTCGGTATTGCTTTTGTTTGGCGCGGTTGTGCCATCCACGGCAGAAATCTCGAAATCGGACAAATTTGATTTGGCATGGAAAAATGCTTGGGAAAATTTCTTTTCTCCGAAAACAAATCTTTTTTACGATTATATTTCGTCATACGAATCGGGAAAACAGCTGGCTCATTTGCCCACTGCCCGAGAAGTTAATAATCAATATCCTAATTTTTGCGGTTATGGCACAGGAATGGAGGACTGCGCAATCTTGGGCGGTGCAATGCTAAGCGCAATTGTGGATTTATCTGAAAAAAACGGAGCTTCTGAGTATTTAAAGATTAGCGCAAAAAAAGTTTTTGACGGGTTAAGCTTATGCTGCACAGTCCACGGGGTAAAGGGGTTTGTGGCTCGCGGCGTCTGTGTGCAAGATTCTAAAAGCATATATATAAACACGTCTAGGGACCAGTATACGCATCTTGTGCACGGTTTATGGAAATATTATAACTCAAAGATCATTGATGCCAATACTAAGGCAAAGGTATGCGGGCTGCTTTCAAATATTGCCGACAGAATGATTGCAACAGTCGTTCCAGAAAACGACTATGATTCATTGCGCGCCGACGGCTCGCGTTGCGGGCTTGGCATTTGCAGGATGTGGAATGTTGGCGCGCACGAGGCCGCAAGGCTTCCCATGATATATGCCGCAGCATGGAAAACCTCCGGAAATATTCGTTATTTTAAAGAATATGAAAAATATTTTCAGAGTGCGTTGGAGCAGTCTGAAAAGGTCACCTCCGGGCATCCTGCCTATGCGCTTTTGCAAATGCAATGCTCTTTGGAGTTGTTGCGCGATGTCCAAAGCGATTTGTCAACCCGCGCCAGAATATCCTCTCTCATGCAAAAAGTAGCCCAATTGACTTATCCCAAATCCTTGGATTTTGCCAAAAGAATGGAAAAAATGGATTTGACCCAGTTGGGGATTGACTGGCGCAAGCCTGCATTTTGGCGCGAACAAAACGGATACAAAATCCCCGACTGGGGAGAGTATAGAAAAATGTGGGACAGCGTGCGCGGAGCTGCCGAGGGAATTTTAGTGTGCCAGATGGCGTCGTACCGCAATGAGGAATGCGGCAGGCTTGCCGAAAAAATATCGGACATGTGCGAATACAATAAAATGTCTTCTTGCGGAATAATATACCACATTGCAGTTATGGCAAAAATGTATCCGCTGGCTGTTCAATAGCAATGGGATGTCTTCCGCGCGTTTTTATTTCGCGTGTCTGGCAAAGCGGTTGCGGATGTGTTTCTAGTTCCGTATCTTTTCCGATTGGCAATTTGCATGTTTCTGCAATATAATTTGCCCGGTTTACGCTGCTTGTTTGCCTAAAAAAAACTGCTAGCAGACAAGCAAAAAGCCGAATTGCGGCTTTTTGATATTGTCATTCAAGCTGAACCAGATGAATTTTAGGCAGAATTTGTTTAGTTGCTTGTTTTTTAACAGCTTCGCGTGCATACCGAAACAGGATGCGGTGTTGGATCAATTAGCCAGCGCGCGCAAAACCGCTTTATTATATTTTACGGCGGTAATATAAAAATATTGGCGGATTTAATTATTTTGCGAAGAATTTTTCTGCGCGCCCGAGCGCCGTTAGCGGGAAGTAGTGCCTATACCAATTATAGTTTAGCATAAAACCGCGCGCTAGTTCTTTGCCTTGCGGCAATGTAGCCCCAGCGCGAAGATCTACTTTGGCGCCAAGTCCGTAGCCGGGGAATCCGGTTCCGGTATAGTACGGTTCGTCCCAGCTTCCATCCTTTTGAGTGGCTATAAGAAATTCGCAGCCTTTTCGCACTGTATCGTCGTAATTTTTGTCTCCGACAGACATAATAGCCATCATTGCCCAAGCGGTTTGCGACGCCGTGGACGGGATGCCGGTTCCGGAATATTTTGGCTCCATGTACGACGCGACGCTTTCTCCCCAGCCTCCGTCAGCGTTTTGTTTTGATGCCAGCCATTCGAGAGCTTTGCGAACTGCCGGCGTTTCTTTTGTATCGCCGAGAGCCATTAGGGCGGGAAGCACGGCTCCAGTGCCGTAAATGTAA
Organism: Coraliomargarita sp. CAG:312; assembly: GCA_000438015.1. Taxonomy (GTDB): domain Bacteria; phylum Verrucomicrobiota; class Verrucomicrobiia; order Opitutales; family Intestinicryptomonadaceae; genus Merdousia. The sequence continues at coordinate 26,933 of FR901590.1, forward strand.
TTTACACCCCATCTCCCAAACCAGCTTCCATCGTCTTCTTGTTCCGAATACAAGTATTTTAACGCTTTCTCTATCGCCGGATGGTTGCGTGAAAATCCGCAGAGCGCGAGCGATTCAACTACGTGCGCGGTGACGTCGGCGCTTGGAGGATCTAGAACTTCGCCAAAGTCGCAGAATGGAATTTTAGTCACTAATTCTCGCGTATTATCTTTGTCAAAAGCCGCCCATCCTCCGTTGGAGCTTTGCATCGCCAAAATCCAGTTTATTGTGCGGCGTATTGCAGAATCTACGCGGCGGGCTCTTGTGGTCTCGCGCGGAAGCAATTTTTGGATTCTTTTTAGCGTGCAAATAGCTATGGCTGCGTCGTCTATATCCGGGTAATAGTTATTTGCGCGCTGGAATGCCCATCCGCCGGGCTCGACGTGCTTGCCCAGCTTTACGGACCAGTCTCCGTGGTAGCGGTTTTCCTTGGCTAGAACATAATCTAAAGCTTTTAGAAGTTCCGGGCATGTTCCGGGTGTTTCTCCCGCGTCCATAAGGGCTGTCATTGAAAGGAATGTATCCCAGATTGGGCTTTCGCTTGCCTGAAGCATTATTCCGTCTCCGCGCTTTACCTGCCAATGGAGATTAAAGGCGTCTATTGCCCGCGACATATTTATTTGATCCATCGCGAACCCTTCTATGTGCATTACAATTATTGCGTAAATCCACGGCGGTTGAATTCCTCCCCA
>FR901590.1:27671-30876 GCA_000438015.1 Coraliomargarita sp. CAG:312
GCGGTTGAATTCCTCCCCACGCTCCGTCCTCGTCTTGGTGTTCGAGCAGCCATTGGAGAATCAGCTTTATGGCGCTTTCTCTAAACGGTTTTATCGGCGAGCGGTTGTAGGCGTGCAGCATATGGTCCAGCTTCATAAAGAAGTTTTCCCAGCTTATGCCGCTTTCGTTTTTGCATGGCAAACGGTAGTCGGCTTTATCTCTGCCTTCCGGGAACAGTTCATCCAATTGCAAATCTTCTGGCAGTTCCTTTATTGGCCTGCGCGCGGTAAGTATGGCAATCGGCATCATTGTCGCCCTAGCCCAAGCCGCAAAATCGTAAATATTAAACGGGCACCATTTGGGAAGGAACATTATTTCCGGAGGGAGGACTGGAGTATGCGCCCATGGCCATTGCCCGAAAAGCGCAAGCCAATATTTCGTGAACACTCTTATTCTTTCAACCCATTTGTTTTCTATGAGCCATTTTCTCGCTTTCACAAGAACGGGATCGTCCGGGTCGAATCCGCTTATTCTTAAAGCAAAGTAGCATTCAAGCGTCGTATTTATATCGCCGTGCTCTGAATCGTAATATACGTCCCATGCGCCGTCTTCGCGCTGTCTGTCTAGTATGTATTGGAGAACCTTGGGCTTTTTGGGGTCGTCAAATCCTATGAAGTACATTGCCAATATCCATTGGGCTTCCATGCAGCAATTTGTTTCCAATGGGCCGCACCACATTCCGTCGTTTTCCTGCCTGACTTTCAACCAGTCTATTGCGCTGCGAATTGTTTCGCGCAAACCTTTGGGGGATTCTTTTGTCTTGGCGGATTTTTGATATATTTCTTCAGGCATAATAATATTATAATATTGTTTTAATTTTATGCGGCTATTTGCAAAAGTGTCAACATTTCTGTATATATGCGGCAGTTGTATTTCAATGTAAATGCTATTTGATTGGATTTGTAGATATCTTAATATTAACTTGGGGGATGCATAGAGCGCATATTTTGTAAAGTTTACTAAATGCGGAAATTTTTAATGATTCTTTAAAGGTGGAAAATTTTTTTAATTTGTCAACTAAACAATCGTTAAGTTTTTTTCTATTTGTCGTTTAAATTTTAATCGTTATTTCCTTTACAATATCCGTATGGTAATTATCGATAAAGACATGCGAAATTTGGTTTTGTATTTTATTATATTTATTGGTTTTATTTTTGATTTTTCTGCTTTCGGAAGTGATATCGGCAATTCAAAATTTAATGTTCCGTATAAGCAAATAACTTTTTCTCCTGGATACCATTGGTTTGCGTATTACGACAAATTGGAGTGCGATCCGTCAAACCGCTATGTCTTGGCGATGCGAACCGATTTTGAAGGACGTTCACCTACCGATAAAGATGATATTGAAATCGGCATGATAGACTTAAAAGACGGGTGCAAGTGGATAAGACTTGGAAAATCATCTTCTTGGGGATGGCAGCAGGGATGCCAGTTGCAGTTTATTCCCAAGAGCGATTCTTTGGTTATCTGGAACGACCGGATCGACGGCAAATTTGTATCTAAAATATGCGATATAAAAACCGGCAAAACGCGCATATTGCCAAGCAACATATACGCCTTAAGCCCCGATGGAACATGGGCGCTTACATTGGACTTTGCCCGTGTAAACGACACTCGCCCCGGGTACGGGTATAAAGGCGAAAAGGACAAATATTCCGGCGAAAACGCTCCGAAAGAATCTGGTATATGGAAAGTAGACTTAGCCACAGGCGAGTCTAAACTTATAATATCTTTGGCGCAAGCCGCCGCCATCCCGAACCCCTACGATCCTGATTTCTGCCAGGCCAAGCATTGGTTCAACCACATACTTGTTTCTCCCGACGGCAAGCGTTTTATATTTCTCCACCGTTGGAAGTATTCAGATCCGGAAAAATCGGAAAAATATTCCAATGTTGGAGGTTTCGGCACGCGGATGTTTACAGCGGACGCGGACGGAAAAAATCTGCGCGTTATAGATCCCTATAATTTTACGTCGCATTTTATATGGGAGGATGAAAAGCACATAGTTGCTTGGACTAAAGTGCCTGGTAAAGGATTCGGCTTTTTCCGATTTGAAGACGCGGAAGGCGGGAAAGTCGAGCAAGTCGGGAAAGGGGTTATGGACAGAAACGGGCACAATACTTTTATAGGGTCTTCTGAATGGATTTTAAATGATACTTACCCGGACAAAATGGGTTTCCAAACCGTATACATATATAATACTAAAACAGGCATGCGCCGCGACCTCGCCAAACTAAAAAGTCCCAAAGCATATTCAGGAGAATGGCGTTGCGACTTGCACCCGCGCTCAACCCAGGACGGCAAGTTTATATTTATAGACTCTGCTCACGAAAACGGCAGGCAAATATATATGTTATACGATTTTATGCCGAGAAATTAGGCTAATTGCCGCCTAAGAGTGCTAAGCTGTGCGCTTGGTTGTCTGGCAAAAACAAAAATGCAAAACTGTTTTTTCTGCAAATAAACGTTGTTTGCAATATTAGCCGGCAAAACTGGATTTTTATTTAAGCCGTGCAAATTTAGACGCCGGAAGATGCTTCCTCATAGCAATCCGGAAGCGCGCAGGCGGGCGGATTGCATTAAAGTGGTTCAGTGCGCTAAAGTGCTAAAGTACTAAATTGCTAGGCGTGGGAATATTTTTGCCTGCTTTTTTAAGAATTGTTGAAGCAACGGCAAACCTTCTTGGCATTTGATTGGCTCTAACGGGCATTTTTCTTGCTCCGCGCAATGCGCCATTTATAATGGCTGCCGGCTGTGACGCTATATTTTGTCGGCTTATGCGCAATGCGGCTATCTATAAAACCGCTAAAAAAGCCAAAACCTTTTGGGTTTTGGCTTGGCTTGAATGGTTTTAATTAAATTATTTTGCGTATCCTATTTTGAATAAACGCAGCCCTTTTGCGCCTTTCAAATCCAACGGTTTCGCGTTGCGTTCCATCTTTATTCTTTCGGCGTCGGTAAGTTTAACCATAATGGGAACCTGCGACTTGAATTCCTTGCGCTCTCCCGCCTGAATTGGGCCGCTGAAGAGGGGAGCGGCCGGGGCGTTTTCTGGATAGGCAAGCAAATATGTATCCCCGGTGGCGGTAATTGTAAGTATTATTTCTCCACCTGCCGCCGCAGTCGGCTGGGGTTGTTGTTGGGCAGTAGCGTCGGCTGGCTGTG
>FR901590.1:30882-36640 GCA_000438015.1 Coraliomargarita sp. CAG:312
GGCAGTAGCGTCGGCTGGCTGTGTGGAAATTTGCGCGTTTATATCCAAGTCTGGATTTTCTTCCGGGGGATCGGAACGCACTGCCGAAGAAACAATCAATATTATAACGACCACCGCCAATACCAGCGCGACAAATATTGCGCCCAGCTTAAGGTATCGCATGGGATCATCTTCGTTTTCGGAATTTAGTTTGCTTTCTTCGTCTTGCGTCGCAGCCTCCTCAAAGCGCGCTTCCAACGATTCCGGCGTTGGCGCGCCCACGGGAATTTCCTGCTGCTGTTCTGAATGTTGGGCAGACGCCATTCTGGATAGGATATGCCTGGCTTTTTTAGCGTCGCCGTTGGCTTTTGAAAAAGCCGTGTACTCGGCGAGAATAGCATCTACATCCAGCTTCAGAAATGTTGCGTATATGCGAAGAAATCCGCGTTTATATATTTCCTGTAATTTAAAATCAAACTTGCCGGCCTCCATATTTTCTATGACGTCGGCGCGCAGACGCGTGGCGTCGGCGGCATCTCTTACGGAAAGACCCATCGCGTTTCTAGCTTCCTGCAATTTGTCACCTAAATTCTTCATTGCCCTTAAAAAAACCGAATTTTACCGCTTTTGCAACATCAAAAAATTCTTTGGGCAATATTTTTATCTATTTCTAATAAAGCAATTTTTCGCATGCGGATTTGAATTCCGTCCAACGCGGGCAGTTTAAATCCGGCAAACTTGAAATATGGCGGAGAAGGCTGAGCCATTCTAAATATGCGCGCTCTATGTCTCCGCGCCTTAGGCTGTCCGATTCCAGGCTTTGAAAGTTCGCCCCGGCGTGGAGCTCGCGCATTATTTCGGACGCGCCGTCTCCGTATGTTATGGGAATTCCGGCTTTCATGCATCCTTTTATGCTAGCGAGATTATAAGCTAGTCTGGACGCGTCGGCAAGCCTAACTGACGCGCTTTTCTGATTCATTGCAAAGCGGTGTCCTGCGCGCAGGTTGGCTATATCGAAGGCCAAATCGCGGAGGTCGTATGAATTGTCTTCAATTGCCGCGGCTATTGCCAGGCCTTCGCCTCCGTTAAAAAAACTGAATATTCTTCCGCGCAGTGTAGGGGCGCAATTTCTGTCGATTAATCCGAGTCTTACCCATAGTTTTGCGGGCGTTTCTGAGTTTAAATTTCCCGACGCAGAAAGTCCGGCAAGTTTGGCGAAGTTTTGTTTTGCCTGTATAAGCTCCGCGCGCATTGGTGGATTGTAGAGGCGCGCCCCGTAGGAGTCGGTTAGGCATTTTATGCGCGAATTGCCTATGTCTATTTTCGCAATTAGGGAGAAATCTTCCTCTTTAAATTCTGCGCGGTTTGCTCCCGCAAAGTCTATTTCGAAGAATTTGCATGCGTTTCTTTTCAGGTTTTTCAGGCTTAAAAACTTATCTGCGAAAAAATTTTTGAGCAATCCCGCCTTTTTTGTGCGCCTTACAATTTTTGCAAACGATTTTGTGAGTCTCCAACCTTCGTCAAACTGGGTCGCAATTGCCATTCTAATTCCAAACCGTCCTCCGTCTAGCTCGCAAGGCGAGCCGCGTTTTAACGACGCCACCGCTTTTGGGGATTTTGTGAAGGCGATCCAAGTCCCGTCTTGGTAATACAGGACATTGTCCAATTTTTCAATAAATGCTGGCTTTTTGCGTTCCCATAAATTTTTTGAATTTAGAATTTCCGTACGCAAAACGGATTTTCCCATAATGGCGGCTTTTTCGGGAGCCTCGCGGTAGTTTTGGGATGTTTCAAATCCCAAATCGGGCGGAGGCTGGCAAAACATGCGCGAGCAGAATTTTTTTGCTGCTTCCACAGGGGATTTTTTATCGTCGAGAGCGTCTGCCATTATTCGGATTATCGACGGGGCGTCTATGTGTTCAACGCGTTTTATTCTGGCGGCTCTGGCTTCGGAAAGCCTTGGTTTTGAAGGCAGCGCAATGGCGAAGCCGATTTTGTCTTTTCCCCGCCTTCCGGCGCGTCCGTACATTTGCAGAAGTTCGTCCGGGCGCAGCATGGCGGGTTTGCCGGCGGCTTCATATTGGCGGTCGGCGATTATTACGCTGCGCATTGAGAAGTTTACTCCCGCCCCCAGCCCGGTTGTCGCGACAACGACTTTTAGATCTCCGTCGCGCGCGTATTTCTCCACAACTTCGGCGCGTTGGAATGCGGAAAGCCCGCTATGGTGGAAAGCCACTCTCCTGCGCATCATATGCGAAAGTTCCTTGCCTGCGGCCTCCGATATCCTTCGGGGAAGGGTCAAAAAGTTTTCGCACGGCAGTTCCGCGGCGAGCGTTCTTGCAATTGATTCTGCTTCGGCGCGTCGGGGCGCAAAAATTAAAAGAGGCGCCATATCAGATTCGATAACCCTTTGGGCGAGCCTTGCCCACATGCTTTTAAGCCCTTTTGCCCGGACTTCCGGAAGGGCTGTTGAGACTATTTCCTCTAGGGGAACAGCGCGGATGTTGTGCGAAACCAGTGCTGCGGTGCGTCCTATTCTATTTAGCCATGCAGTTATATCGCACGTATTTTCCACGCTTCCGCTCATAAGCAGTAGGCGCGTATTTAGAGGAGACATCGCTATTGCAAGCTCGTAGTTTGCTCCCCGCAGGGGATCTGCAAGAAGTTGGTATTCGTCTATTACCAGCAAGTCGGGAAATTTCCCGGAAAACATCCTTTGTTTTTGAGTCTCAAGGGTTGCGACAACAAGAGGGGAGTCGGTGTCCAAGGAGAAATCTCCGGTTGCAATCCCTACGCGCCATCCCCTAGATTTCCACTGTATGTATTTATCGTTTGCAAGCGCCCGCGTCGGCACCGTATAGACGGCGCGTCCGTTGAAGTCGTTTTCGAAAAACATTTCGAAAGCAAATGTTTTTCCCGCGCCAGTAGGCGCGTGCAAAACCACATCTTTGCCTTCGCGCAGGCGTTTTAAAGCTTCCGCCTGCCAAAAATCCGGTATCCGAAACGACTGTCCAAACCCGTCCATTTAGGTACGTGAGAATTTTATACTTCCGGTTGGCGGCGGATTAAAACGTCGTTTATTTCCGCAACGTATAGTTTGTGCAAGGGGTCGGAAGAGTACCACTTCTTCAGCGCCTCGGAATCTAAAAACGCCGATTCATCCAATGTTTGGGAATAAATGGCGGAGCAGTCTAGGATTAGTTTTGCCTCCTCGTAGGCAGGGGCGCCGGATTCTGTAAAGAAGGGCGTCAATCCGGATTCCGCAACCTTGTCGCAGTCCCTGCCGGATTTCGAGCCGAATATTCCTAGGGCTTTCTTGTAATTCTGGCTGAAAAACGACAATGTGAAGCGCTTGCGCGATTCGACAAATTCAAAAGTATAGCGCGTCGGCCTTATTACGGCAAAAGCTACTGGCTTATTCCACATAAATCCTATTCCTCCCCAGCTTGCAGTCATAGAGTTGAATTTTTCCGGAGAGCCCGCGCTGATTAACATCCAATCTTGGCCTATCAATTTTATGGGGTTTTCGGATATTTCCTTCGGGGATATCTTTACAAACATAATTCAGTCTTTCTTTTATAGTGGGTATGGAATAAATGTCTTTTGCGGAGATTTGCAGGCATTGTTTTAGCAAAACCTCAAATATCCTCTAAAAGCGCGCAACTCCGCATTATTTGTAAGTCTAAATCTTATAAAAGATGGCTGTCAACCGCATTGAGAAAAAAAGCTTTACAAATTTTTTCGATTATATGTTATTGGTCGAGTTAATTGAGTTAACCCTCTAAAACATATATTATGTCAGATATAGAACAAAGAGTAAAAGAAATCATTGTTAATCAGCTCAATGTAAATGAAGAGCAAATCACCCCCGAGGCCAGCTTTATAGATGACCTCGGCGCCGATTCACTCGACACTGTTGAACTGATTATGGCTTTCGAAGAAGAATTCAAGGATCAGATGGGCGGAAGTGAAATTCCCGAATCTGACGCCGAAAAACTGACGACTGTCGGCAAAGTCATCGAGTATATCGAAGAAAAGTCCAAGAAATAAACCGGTTTTTCGAAAAGAATTTGCCGACCCGTTTTTTAGCATATATCTGCTTGGGACGGGTCGTTTTTTTTGGAGGTTCGGCTCTGCCGAAATCGCATTTGGCGGAAATTGATTTTGTCCGCTAAAAAAATCTAAAATCTTTAGGAGGCTGTTGCCTTATATTAATATCTGCAGGCCTCTTGATATTATAGGATAAAAAGATGTCTAAAGAACGCATTGTAATAACTGGTATCGGCGTAATTTCGCCTTTTGGCGACGGTGTAGTCCCATTTTGGGACGCCTTAATCCACGGGAAAAACGGCATAGGAAAAGTTTCGCTTTTCGACGCTTCAGAATTGAACTGCCAAGTCGCTGCGGAATGCAAGGATTTTGACGCTACAAAGTATATGGACCACAAAGAGGTCAAGCGCAGCGACCGCTATACCCATTTTGCGGTGGCTGCCGCAAAATTGGCGATGCAAGACGCCGGCCTAAACGAATCTAATTTAATTCCGGAGCGCTTCGGAGTTTTAATCGGTTCTGGCGTAGGCGGCATGGATACAATCGAAACGCAGGCGCGCGCGTTTATTGAACGCGGCCCGCGCAGGGTTTCTCCGTTTATGATACCGAATCTTTTGGCTAATATGTCGTCGGGAGTCGTGGCGATAGCCCTAGGCGCAAAGGGGGTTAATTTTAGCGTTGTCAGCGCATGCGCTACCGGCACTCACGCCATTGGAGAAGCTCTGCTGCACTTGCAGGCCGGACGCGAAGATGTGATATTGGCTGGCGGAAGCGAAGCCGCGGTGACTCCTCTCGCCTTTGCCGGATTCTGCGCGATGAAAGCTATGGCGACGAACTTTAACGACGAGCCCCAGCGCGCATCGAGGCCTTTCGACGCCGACCGCTGCGGGTTTGTAATGGGTGAGGGCGCAGGCGTAATAGCTCTTGAGCGCTACGACCACGCTGTCGCGCGCGGAGCGCACATATATTGTGAAATTTCCGGCTATGGAGCAACCTGCGATGCCTATCACATTACAAGCCCGGATATTGAAGGGCGGGGATTGTCGCAGTGCCTCGCAAGAACGTTGGAGGATGCCAATTTGAATCCGGAGGATGTCGACTATATAAACGCCCACGGAACTTCCACTCCGTACAACGACAAATTTGAAACGGCCGCGATTCACAAGGTATTTGGCGGGCATGCGAAAAAGCTTATGGTAAGCTCAACAAAGAGCATGACTGGCCATATGCTCGGAGCTGCAGGCGCAATAGAAGCGGCAGTTTGCGCAAAGACAATCGAGACGGGTATTGTGCCTCCTACAATCAATTATGAGCATCCCGATCCGGATTGCGATTTGGATTATGTTCCAAATATCGCGCGCGAAAGTCCCGTTAAGGTAGCAATAAGCACAAATCTGGGTTTTGGCGGGCATAACGGCGCGCTTCTTTTCAAGAAAATGTAATCTTTAGGCGCAGATGTGAAAGATTTTTTCGCATCGCGTTTTTAAATTCCACAAAAAAAATAAATCTTCTCCGCCGGGCAAGCGGGGAAGATTTTTTATTGGTTGTCTTTTATTTTTTTTGCGGAGTCGCCAATCGGCGGTTTCATAAGAGTTTGGTGGCGGTTCACGGAAGTGTATGGAATCTTCAATATTAGCAGGAAGAAATCCCGTTAGTTTTCAAGTTGGTGTGCGTTTTAAGCAATAATAGTGCAGTGGGCAGATTTGAATATATATATTGTTCTGAAGAT
>FR901591.1:0-12931 GCA_000438015.1 Coraliomargarita sp. CAG:312
AAATGAATCAATAACTTTAATCTTTACAAAAAACCAACAATATCTAAAAGCATCTACTGCCAGTTATGCACTGGCGTTTTGAAAAAAGGTCTTATTAGAGGAAATTCAGACGGACGTTAAGATGGGATAAGCATAGAAAACCGCAAAGAACGCAAGAAAATTGTTTTTTCACGCGCCGGCAGAATCTAAATGCGCCATTCCAGAGGCATTTTTGAGCTGCTTGAATATTCCGCTCAAATTTGGATTCCCCGAAGCTGGAAATAATAACGACTATTTTCAATCTGGAAATCCGTTTGCTAACGATCTTTGCCATACGGCAATACAACAACACCGACAGCCAATATGAAAAATTCAAAAGATATGTTTACAACGATTGCCGCTTCGGCAATTCTCGCCTTGTCCCTATGCGGCTGCGGCAAAAAAGCAGTAGTGTTTCCCGCTCCTGAAGGCGTAGCAAAATCCGAACATTACGACATCTGCGCAGACGGGCAAAATGTTTTCGCCTACGCAACATACCGCATGGACTGGAATTCAAAGGAAAAAATTGCAAATTCTCCTGTGGCCCCGCTGGCATTCTGCATATTTGATTTTGAAAAAGACGCAAATGTTGAGCTTAAACTTCCAAAAGGAATAATAAAAAATCCTTCCGACGCAGTCGTAAGGCCGCTCGCGCTTGGAATAAAACCCGCAGTAGACTTGTCCAATCCAAATTTCGACAGAGTTTCGCTGTCGCTGCCACGCCCCAATAATTACACTTTCGACCCGCGCGGAGACGGAACTTGCGCCCTGCATATCTTCACAAATGCACCGGAAAAATCCCGCCCCGATAAAAATGACCCCAACGTAATATACCTCGGCGCCGGAGTGCATAAAATAGATAAAATGAAGCTCGATTCCAACAAGACGCTCTATTTGGAAGGAGGCGCGGTTTTGCTGTGTTCCCCCAAGGAGAAAAAAGGCATTTATAAAGTCAACGGCATAGAACTTAATAATATGAAGGACCCCATAACGCTTGTCGACGCTGAAAATGTCACCATATGCGGGCGCGGGATAATATCGTGCGCCGGCTCTCTGCAGAGGGGCGAACGCATGACTCCGTTTAGAATAAGAGGCGTAAAAAACTTGACCTTGCGCGATATCGCAATCATAGAGGCAAGCGAATGGAACGTATCTCTCTACGGCGCAAAAGACGTTCTCATAGACGGACTGCGCATATTGTCGTACTACGTCAACAGCGACGGCATATGCCCCACAAGCAACTGCGACAATATACTTGTTAAAAACTGTTTCATCCACAACGCCGACGACGCATATGAGCTTAAAGCTATGGACTCCTATTGGGGCCGCAAACCTAAATCCGAAGAAAAATATTTCGGAGACGTCCGCAATGTCATATTCGAAAACTGCCAAGTTTGGAACGATCTGGCAATAACAATGGGCGTGACACATGAAATCGACCACAATATCGAAAATGTTGCATTTAAAAACATAACCGTTCTCCACCATACATCAATAGCAGGCCCGTATCCAGTGCGAGGACACATAGCAATATTTCCGGCAGGCGGCGGCAAAGTTTCGAATATGCTGTTTGAAAACATCGTTTTGGAAAACGACTCTTCAAAGTACAAGCATTGCATAGTTATAAACAATACGCACGGAGACAGCTGGCGCAAAAATACGCCGCGCTACGACAACCGCCCGCATTCCATTGTGGAAAACATCACCTTTAGAAACATCGATTTCAAGAATACAAAAGCAGACAAGGTGGGTTTGTTTAACCACGGAAAATCCGACGAAATAAAAAATATAAGATTTGAAAATGTATTAATAAACGGCAAAAAACTTACCGAAAAGAACATCGAAAACCGCGGAGCTAAATTTGAAATATCCGACTCGCCACAAAATTAATTCCGCCCATCCACTCCAAACCGCACATAATTGCATAGGTATTTATTTTAAATCTGCTTCGGAGAAATCTGGAGATTTTAAATATTCCGGCGGAACGCAAGCGCGCGCTTAGAGCCATTCCATTTTTGGCTTTAAAGTTCCGCGCGCCGCTCACTAGGCTGCCCGCAAAAAAATGATTCGCCGGACGGATATGTGACAGCCTGCCTTCCGCCTCATGTATGAATGTATCGCGTTTTTGCAAAGAAATTCAGCGTTCCGGCCGCGCGATAAAATCTGTTGACTTGGCACCGGCACAAAATAAAGTGTCTAATTAATCCTTTTACGAGCCGCGTTGCGGCGCGCGGAATATGCAACAGTTTCGCGCCGCAAACAAAAGACTCCATATGAAGACACTAAAAACGTTTTATATTCTGGGCGCGCTTTTATTGGCAACAACAATGCGCGGACAGGCAGACATGTCAAAAGTTGACGGGAACTTCAAAGTCGAAAATGTCGAAGGTATTGGTGTCTTATACTACAATGCGCTGGAAACGCCGTTCTCGGTAGAAGGATTCGCATGGAGAAAAGACGGTGAAAAGCTCTACCGCATCCCCAAGCAAACAGCTTCCAACCCAAATCTAAAAAATGTCGCTGGGCTCGCGAACCATACAGCCGGAGGTGCCGTAAGATTTCAAACCGACTCGAGAAATATCGCTTTGCGCTACAAGCTTAAAGATACAACAGATATGCCTCATATGACACGTTCGGGAGCGTGCGGATTCGATGTTTTCATTTCGCCTCCGGGAGATCAGGACTCCTATTTAAAAACCGTGCACCCTCCGCGGCGGGCAATATCAGAATATTCCAAAGAACAAGTAAAAATAGCCCAATTCCAGCAGAGGCGCATGCGCCAGTTTACAATATGGCTGCCTCTTTACGGAGGAGTTGAATCGCTTGAAGTCGGAATTGAAAAAGGGGCAAAAATACTCGCCCCAATGCCCCATAAAATAAAAAAGCCAGTTTTATTTTACGGGTCGTCTATCACCCAAGGCGGATGCGCATCCCGCCCGGCAAACGCATATACAACAATGCTGTGCCGCGAACTTGACGCCGAGCAAATCAATCTAGGTTTTTCCGGAAACGCAAAAGGCGAGATTGAAATCGCGCGCGACATAGCCTCTTTAAACCTCGCGGCTTTTGTGTTCGACTACGACTATAACGCGCCAACTCCGGAACATCTGGAAAAAACCCACGAGCCTTTTTTTCTGGAAATACGCAAGAAACATCCCAATCTTCCAATCATAATTCTTTCGCGCTGTTCAAATATGACTGACAGGCGCCGCGATATCGTAAAACAGACCTATCTAAACGCCGTAGCGCGCGGAGATAAAAACGTCAGTTTTATAGACGGAGCGGAGCTTTTCGGAACAACAGACAAAAAATACCCCACAGTCGACGGTTGCCATCCAAACGATCTCGGCTTTTACCTCATGTTTCAGCGCATACTGCCAACGTTAAAGGAAACCCTAATAAATGATTCTCAAAATGCATCAAAAAACTAAAACCTTCATTGCAATTGCCGCCGCCGCGACAATGTGCGCTGTCCTAAACGCAAAGGATGCCATAGCCGTGCACAGTTTCGACAAGGAAATGTCTGAATCGAAACAGGATGAATTCTCCACAATGAAATCAATGCTCGGGAAAGCCATGAAGGAAGAAACGAGCGGAGTAAAAATAGTATTTGAAAAGAAACTCTACGAGCTGAAACACTGCCCGACGGATTTTGCCTTTATAAACGCCGAAAAGATAAAAAACCTTGAAATAGACGGCAATGGAGCAACTGTCGTATTGGATCCGGCAAACTCGTTCCTCAGAATTCAGGGATGCGAAAATATCACGGTCAAAAACTTTACGATAACCTACTCTCCGTCGCCGTTCACCCAGGGTGTAATATCCGACGTAAACCCCTCCGAGGGTTCATTTTCGCTTACAATAGACAAGGGATATCCCCTACTTCCAGACGACGCAAAGATGCGCGAACATTACGGGGAAAAATGTTGGCAGTGGGGCTCTGTGATGGATTCCAAAATCCGCCAGCGCAAACGCGGAGTATCCGACCATTATTTTATAGACCGCGTGGAAAAGACATCCGCCCCCGACAAGTTTAAAATAATTGTCGACAAATCCTACGCCGACAGGCTAAAGGGCGTTTCAAACGGAGACCGGTTCGCAATGCCCGTATACTATTTTAAAGACAACCGCAAAAATAATTTTACCCCAAATGTCGCCGTCGGAGGATCTTCCAATATAACTGTGGAAAACATCACTCTCTACCGCAACAGGAATTCAATGTGCTTTTGGATAGGCGGAAATAGGGGAAAGGTCACCATGCGCGGAAACAATATAACATGGCTGCCCAATTCCAACGACATAATAGCCTCGTGGCGCGACGGCTACCACTGCAAATCAAATGAAACCGGCCCCACAATAGAAAATTGCCGGTGCGAAGGCTTGCTAGATGATTCAATTAACATCAGCACGGACACCATAATGATAAAGAGGGTATTAGATGAGAAAACTTTGGAGCTCACAAACCCAGGATTTACCGTAGGCGATGAAATGGGGCTGTTGTATATAGATTCGGCAAAATGGATTGACGGCATAAAAGTAGTCGAGGCTAAAGGAAATATAGTGACGCTAGACACTCCCGTTAAAAATATAAAAACAGGAGAAAAACGCCCGCATACCGACAAAGAATCCACCCAGGTTTACAATATGAAGAGAGTCAATAAAGACTTTAAAATAAAAGACTGCTTCTTCGGAATGCAGCGCCGCAACGCCATGCTAATCCGCGCATTCAACGGAAGAATAGAAGGAAACACCGTTGAGGAATCGAGCGCAAACGGCATTTCTCTGGGCAATGAAACTGGATGGTTTTATGAAGGCCCATTCCCGCGCAATATAACTATTAAAGAAAATACTTTTAAAAATTTATGGGATCCAGGAGTTTCCCTGTACTCGTCAACATCCGCAAACGCACCGATAAATGTAAACTTTAATATAAAAATATTAAAAAATACATTTATAAAGGATTCTTCCTCCCCGTATCCTCCGGCGATTTACGTTTCCAAAGTAAGAGGAGCCGAGATAAAAAACAATATATTTAAAACATCTTCGGAAAAAATCCTCCCTCCGGAATCTGCGGTAAAAATTTACAACTCCGAAAACATAGAAGTTGGGCAAGAATAGAATCCAAACCAACTGCTAAAATAGCCAAATTTTGTATATTGCGGGCTTTACCTCTTATACAATCGACAAGATTATTGGAAATCCGCCTTTGGGCGGATTTTCCAGTAAAAAACGGCGCATTTTGTATGCTCTTATGCGTAAAATCTTCCAGGAACTTTTATTTTAGGAAGCAAATCTTTACGAGATTTAAAAACTTCCTAGCCGCATAAAGAGCGCCGTTTTTAGCCTCGGATTCTCCTCCCCCAAAAAAACACGCCCTGCCTTGTGCGCACAATCTTGCGAAAACTGCAACCGCATTTGCTCGCAAGAAAAATAGGAGAGCAAATTTTATCCGCCAAACGGATTACCATACCATCATAATAAACAACCTTTCCGTTTTTTAGTCTTTTTTGACATAAGCGCATCGCGGAAGGTGGCAACTTCTTTGGCAGAAGTATTCGTTTTTTTAGTTTTCTTTGACATAGGCGCATTGCCCTATGTCATAACCTTGACACGCTTTCTGTAGGAAAATGAACTATGCGCTTGCCTTCGAACCTGACGTCTTCAAAAAAGGCGCGCAAGTCTAGTTCCGAGGACGGAGAAATTCCTTTTCTCACAAGTTCTTCTTCTATTTCCCCGCCCTTGAAATATATTACACCGTTTGCCAAATTCCCCTTTTTACCCCTAGCCAACCGCCGCTTCACAAATCCGAAAAACATTGGCAGCGCGCATACCGAACGCCCCACAGCATAATCGAAGACATCCTTCTGTTCCTCCACCCGCGAATGCAAGGCTTTTGCGTTTGGAAGATTCAAAACGTCGAGCATCTGGTTTATCATATTGATTTTCTTTCCTACGCCATCGAACATCACAATTTTCGCTTGCGGATAAAGTATTGCAAGCACTATGCCCGGAAGCCCCCCTCCCGTTCCTACATCCGCAATTTTTGCCCCCTTGGATGGCGTAAAGAACGCATTTATCGACGCGCAAAAAGCCACATGGCGATACTCCACATCGTCCATATCCTTGCGCGACAACAAGTTTACCATCGCGTTTTTTTCCCGCAAAAGGTTTGAATATATATGGAGCTTTTCCAAAGCTTCCGAAGTTAAATTAGGAATTTTTGCGAACGGATTTTCCATATAGGCATTTATCCCATAGAGTTCAGCATCTTGCCATAAAAAAAACGATTATCTATAAAAAAACAGTGAAAAAATTACGCCGAAAAAAAGTTTTTATAGTTTTCAATTTTTATTTAGCTTCTCCGGAATTGCTATCCGGATTTGCAATGCCTGCAAGCAAACGGCATTTTGTATCAGAGTTCTTTAGCTAAAAACATTGCGAATATTTCTAAAGAGCCCGTTCATACAATATATATTGTTTATCCCATATCGCATTTAAATAAGCATAAAACTGCAAAAAATTTCTATTTAAGCGGCTTTGCGGAAAAAAGCAGCCCATGCGTCTTTTGCCCATAATAAAAACATCAGGCTTTAGCCACGCAAACCCCTTTCCTTCAATAAAAGCAAAAGATTTTTAGTGGATTCAAAAAAAAAAGAGACCGCAAGAAAACGGCCTCTTTTATTAAAATTTCTACTCTGACAATAAAAAGCCAAATAATCGGCACTGAAAACTAATAGCGCGTGCTTGACGGATTTGTGTTCAACCCGCCCATGCCAGGCAATCCGCCTTCCCATGAGGCAGGACGCGCCCATGGCAAGTCGCCCCCGTCAGTTTCGCGCGAAGGCAGGCTTTTCTTTGAGGACGAGGAGGACTCGCACCCCGCCATGCAAAGAGCCAAAAACGTTAACAGTATTGTGAGAATGCCTTTCATGTAGTTTTATTACGCTTCTGTTGTTTCTGCAGCCGGCTTATTTTCCGCAGGAGCTGCCGGCGCGGGAGCCGGAACTGCTTTCTTCACAACCGGAGAAGCCATTTCCAGAAGGTCGCCTGTTTCAATAGTTTCCGGAATCCCTAAGTTGCGGTTAATCAAGCCGACCGAAATATCTTCTTTAACTTCCGTCATGAGAATTTCAGAAACTACGCGGCCTTCGCGCTTCAGGATAATTTTTTGATCCTGCTTTACGCCGTTTTTAGTTCCGCGGTTTATTGAGACCATAGCGTTCTTCTGGTCGACTTTCAGCACCGTTGCTATATCGCCAGTTGCGATATACGGGGTCTTAAGAATCTTTCTTTTAATCTTATTGCCCTTGTCGTCTGTCTCGATAACTTCCACGATTTCCGACATATCGAGGATTTTGAGCTTTTCATTTGCGGCGGCAAGTTCGCCTTCTTTAGCTTTGAGCTGCGACTCCAATGTTGCGACTTTTTCTTTCAATCCGTCAGACTCGTTATTTTGCGTTACGAGAGTCTTGGAAGCTACGATTTCGCGTTTGAGAGTTTCTATGAGGGTATCTTTCTCGGCAACCTGCTTTTTCGTAGTTGAAAGAGAAGAATTCAGGCTGCGGATTTCCGCATTTTTCTTGACCAAGTCGGAATTAGCCTGGACGTTTTTAACGCGTTCCGACTCCAATTCTGAATTCATACTGTTGTTGCGTTGCTCCAGAGTGCGCACACGACCTTCAAACGCCTTGATTTTTTCGGCCATTTGAGCCTTTTCCTTAAGGATTGAGGGTACTTTTGCGGCACGAGCTTCCAAGGATTCGCCGGCGATATCTTTCAAGTGGCCTTCCGCGGAGCTGATTTTGCCTCTTGTATCCATCCACGCGTAAACGCAAAACGCCGCCGCGAGAATGGCTACTATTTTAAGTGATAGGGATACTGCTTTCATTTTTTATTTATTTTGCTTTTATAAATTTTTTATCAAAGCCGTTGCCGGAGGAAACTTTAATTCCTCTTTGTGGATTAGATGCAAGATGTATGAGTAGTTTAAATATTATTTCTTTCTCATTTTCAAGCTTTATTTCATCTGCAATTTCATCTGCGGTCATTTCCTTGCCGGAAGACTCCAATGCGGCAATAATTTTAGCTTTTGTTGCGAGAATGGAACTTGCGGCTTTTTTGCCAGCTTCCACCCCAGGCTGATGGTATGCATTTATGTTGATTAAAGTTGCGTAAAATCCTACAGTCCTATCATATAGAGCAATCAGCATACCTATCGATGCAGGAGAGCAATCCTTTACGGTAATTGTTATATTATCGCGTTTTTTTGCCGATATTGCCTCCCTAGTGCCAAGCAAGAAAGCCTGCAAATAATCTCCGCTAGTCTGCCCAGGCTCAACCTCCGGGCTTTCGCCTTTACGGTCTGAAAGAACTTCTATAAAGGTTATGAAATAATTATTAATGCCGTCGCGCAATTGTTGGACATACGCATGTTGGTCTGTTGACCCCTTGTTTCCGTAGACGGATATTCCCTGTTCGACCTTATTTCCGGACAAATCCAGCTCTTTGCCCAGTGATTCCATTATAAGCTGCTGCAAATAGCGCGAGAACAGCAAAAGCCTGTCTTTATAGGGCAAAATAACCATGTCTTTCAAGCCTTTGCCGCCAGTGCACTTGTACCACATAAGAGCCAGCAAAGCCGCCGGATTGCGCATTATATCCTGATTGCGAGTCGCGGCGTCCATTGCTGCCGCNNNNGGCGTCCATTGCTGCCGCTCCCGCCAACATCAGGTCTATGTCTATTCCCTGCAAAGCTGCGGGCAAAAGACCGACTGCTGCAAATTCGCTGGTTCTTCCGCCTACCCAGTCCCACATCGGGAAAAATTCCAAATAACCTTTTTCTTTCGCAAAATTGTAGAGTTTGCTTCCGGAGCCTGTGGTGACAACAGCATGCTTCGCAAAATCCAATCCCGCCTTTTCCCAGCGCGAAATGGACTCCATCATGGCGTTTCTAGGTTCCGGAGTCCCGCCGGATTTTGAAGCTATCACAGCCAGTGTTTTCCCAAGCTTTCCGTCGAGCTTGTCAAAAACCAAATCAAAGCCGTCCGGATCTGTGTTGTCTAAAAAGAACACTTTCATCTTGTCCGACTTCGGATCCGACAGAGCCTCGCTGACAAATTGCGGACCCAAAGCCGAACCGCCTATCCCTATGCATAAAACATATTCAAATTTCCCGTCGGCTCCCTTTATTTGACCGTCGTGGACTTTTTTTGCAAAGTCCTTTATCTTTGCGACAGTATCTTTGATTTCGTTCTTAATTTCGGCGTTGGGCGCAAGTTCGGGGGTGCGCAGCCAATAATGGCCCACCATTCTGTTTTCGTCGGGATTGGCAATTGCTCCGCCTTCTAAAGCTGCCATCGCAGCAAAAGCTTCCCGCATCTTGCCTTCCATAGAAGCCAAATAAGCATCGTCAAAATCGACTCTGCTAACGTCCAAACCAAACCCAAGGTTATCCAAACCAAGGAAATATTTTTTATAGCGTTCCCAAGACATAATTAATTTGCGTGAGATTAAGCGGGCTTTAAAGTTTGTCAAAATAAAAAAAGCCATAAAACTACGGCGCGCTTCCAGTAAAAATTACGCGCAAAGCGGGCTGCGGAGCTCCCCGCGCAATGATCGGGCTGAAACCCCGGCGCAAAATATACTTTACAGAACCTCAAACACAAATAGCGTCTTTGATTTTTCGCATATGAAAAAACTCTTTGGAATAGCCCTTGGATTGATTTCGGCAATAGCCTATGGGACAAATCCGCTCTTCGGCGTAAATTTACTGCGGGCCGGAGTAGGCGTAGAAGAAATGCTTTGGTGGCGATTCGCGGGAGCGGCAATACTTCTCGCCCCCATAGCCTGCTATTTCTCAGGGGGATTAAAAACGCCCGCAAGAAATATTCCGATACTCGCAATGCTGGGAGTGCTCTTTGCAGCATCCGCGCATTCGCTTTTTGCTGCGTTTGAACTTATTCCTGCGGGAATAGCGTCGGCTATGCTTTTCCTTTATCCGGTTTTTGTGGCAATTATTATGTCCGCATTCTTTAAAGAAAAGCCAAAATTATCAACTATAATCGCAATGGCTGCCGCCCTTGCGGGAGTAGCATTTCTATATGCCGACGACGCAGGCATCTCGGGATTCGGCTTAAGGAGCCCGGCGGCATTGAAAGGCGCCGCTCTGGTGGTCGTTTCGGCGTTGTTTTACGCTTTTTACATAGTAGCGGTCAAGGTTTCGAGGGTGGCAGATATGGACGGGATAAAACTGACCTTCTATTCCGTCTTGTTTGCCGCATTAGCCGCCTTTGCGCTGTGCGCGTCGCAAAGCCAGATACGCCTTCCGCACAACTGGTTTGAAGCAGCCAACGCATTGGGATTGGTCGCCTTCCCTACCGCATTGTCCATTGCAGCCATATCCTACTCCATAAAATATGCCGGAGCCACAATTGCCGCATTATTGGGCGCGTTTGAACCGGCAACTGCCGTGTCGATAAGCGCAGTATTTTTGGGCGAAAAATTCACATTTTCCATAGGGGTCGGAATAGCTCTGATATCTGCCGCGACCGTCGTGATTACGGCATCGCAAAATAGCGGTCTGCTCGCGGAAAAACTTAGAAAATTCCACATAAAATCTTGAAATCATGCAACGGGCAGGTTTATTATGAATGCATGAAAAAACTTATTGCCGCCTTGCTTGCAACATTGATTTCAACTCTGTGCGCAATATCCGCAGATTGGGCGAATTTCGCGCGCTACGAACAGGCTAACAAGACAGCCCCGAAATCGCCCCAGGCTGTGCTCTTGGGCGATTCCATTACCGACAATTGGGCGCGCATGCGCGGAGAATTTTTTTCGGGCAACAATCTCGTCGGGCGCGGGATTAGCGGGCAAGTGACGTCGCAGATGCTGGTCCGCATGCGCCGCGACGTCCTTGATCTCAAGCCTAAATTCGTGGCGATTTTAGCGGGAACCAACGATATCGCAAAAAACAACGGCGACATAAGCATTGAGAACATATACGGAAACATAGTTTCAATGGCGGAAATCTCAAAGTTGCACGGAATAAAAGTTGCCATATGTTCAGTATTGCCTGTTTACGAATATCCATGGCGCAAGGAGGTAAAAAACCCGTCCGACCAAATAAAAAAATTAAACTCTATGTTGAAGAAATACGCCGATGAAAATGGATGCATATATGTCGACTACCATTCCCGAATGGCGGATGCAAGGGGCGGACTTCCCCAAAATTTGGCAAAAGACGGCGTACATCCTACCAACGAAGGCTATGCAGTAATGGAAAAAATCCTTTTGGAAACATTGGGAAAAAACAAATAGCATCTTTGCCGGAATGCCGGTCCCAATCTGAAAAAGTTCCTTGACGGAGGCATTGCGGCTATATTTTTTTGCAGCGTTTTACCCGGTTCCAATCTGGAAAACTTTCCTGCCGGAGGCGATTCTATTGCCCTAAAACGCAGCCTGGATCCTCAGCCTAAAATCGGGAGCAGAAATCGATTTAAAGCAGAGACGCCCTTATGGACTTGGGGGGGCTGCCGTAATAGGATTTAAACGCCTTTGAAAAAGTATATGCGTCTGCGTATCCTATTTTTTCCGCGATTTCAGAAAAACGCGAACCGTTGGACATCATATCCAAAGCCGCCCTCATGCGCAGGCGAAGAACAATCTTGGCAAACGTTTCGGAATAATTTTCCTCGCACATTCTATTAAACTTCGCGCATGAAACTCCCAAGCGTTTCGACAGTTCTCCGGCACTCCAATGTTTTAGCGGATCCGATTCTACCTCAGATATTATTTTATCTATCGGAGCGCAACCCAGCCGAGTCCCAGAAAAAATGTCTTTTTTTACCAGACATAATATTTTATCCGCCAAAAACTCCAGAATATTCAGCCTTGGGCGCGTGCGATAAACCTCGCCCAAATATTTTTCGGACGCGGAAACTACAGAGTCAAAACTCGCTGAGACGCGAACAAATGCGCTCTCTCCCAGCGCCCTGTCTATCAAACGCGACGGAGTCAGATGGAACCAAAATACGCGCCACCCCGATTCGTCCGAAGAGAACTCGTATGGGCTGCCTGCTGGGGCGGCAAAAAAGCTGCCTTTGGATATCTTGATTTTTTTTCTTTCCAATTTCAGCGTTGCGCTTCCCACAAGCGTATAGATTACCAGGTGAAACGGCGCCCCGCTTCTGGATTGATAGTATCCGCTCTTATGGGATGTCAAAGCCGCAGCAGAAATTCCGCGCCTGGCGAGCAAATCCACAGGCAAATTTTGCGGGGACGTGACTATGGTTTTTCTATTGCGCGAGTTGATGTCCCCGGTCGGGAGAAAAGGGCGTGTCATATAGCGCTCGGTGCTAGAAGACGGCCAGAGCTGCAGCTCTTCGTCGGTCTTTTTATCCCATACATATTTCGTCGCCATACAACGCAAGCTAAAATAATATCCGCAAATTTTCAAGCAAGTAAAAATGGGCGCTGTAAAAGATGTCATCTTTTTATTTTGCCGAAAAATCACCATGCTGGTAATATTCGCATATCTTAAAGGCTTGATTTTGCAAAATGAAAACGAATCCTGAAAAAAATATAGACGAACTTATCGACACCCTTAAATCCCTAAAGAAACTTTCCCCCCAAATAGCCCAAGCCGCAAAAATGTGTTCCGATTGCATAAACCGCGGCAACTCCATATTCTCTTGCGGGAACGGCGGAAGCGCGGCGGCCGCAATGCATTTCGCCGAAGAGCTTTCAGGCAGATATAAAAACGACAGGCGCGCCCTGCCGGGGCTCTGCCTAAATTCAGACCCGTGCGCAATTACATGCACCGCCAATGATTTCGGGTTTGAAAAAATATTCGCCCGCCAACTAGAAGCTTTCGCAAAACGCGGCGACACTCTTGCGCTGTTTTCTTCCAGCG